>JAZUKH010000269.1:0-40252 GCA_045643185.1 Myxococcota bacterium
GCTAAGAGCAATTTTGCAATTTGAGATTGTCCTGCTGAGTCTGCCCCCGGTTCTTGGGCATTGGCTGCGTTTTCACTCTGTTGTTGGGCATCTGTTGTTGGCTGGTTGATCGGCCTATTCTGGCAAGCCGAAAGGCTCAGCGTGGCTATCGTGGCAAGTAATAGTGAGAATGTCGGTTTCATGACTTGGTCTTAACTGTTTTAAAGTTTAATTTTAAATGTTACGCTTACGTAACTTATCACTGCTGTCCCAAGAAAATTCGTAGACAGTACATCTTAACACAGTCTTTCATACATTAACAGAATTGTTTTCAGGCATGATTTTGGGTAGTGTCCAAAAAAGTTCGCAAATTCTCCGAACCCTGGGCTGGTCAAATCTTAACCATTTGAAAGGAAAGAGTCTAAAGAGATATAGGCTCTTCCCTTCTTGTCCCAATCCTCAGTATAGTCTATCAGGAAAGATGTAATCAAGTGCAAATACGCATCTTGACTAGGGAAGACAGAAACGACTCGGGACCTTCGACGTATTTCTCGATTCAATCGCTCAATCATGTTTGACGAAGAGAGCTTTCGATGGTCAACCTCACCGAATGCGTAATATGTCAGAGAATCCTCCAGACCTTCTTTTAGACAATCAATCGCCTTTGGATGCTTGAGCTGATATTTGTTAATGATGTAGCGCGCTCGCTCTCTTGCCTGCGTAATATCTTTTGCAAGCCAAATTTCTTTGAGTTCAGCAGCAAATGCTGCTCTGTCTTTCCTTTTTTTCCCTTTTCAAGAAAGCAGGGAACATATCCACCTTTACGCAATTTGGGCACTGAAAGCTGAATTGTGCCGAGCCTCGTGTTCCAGTCTCGTTCCCGATAGCCGCTTCGATACGGCTTTCGGCCTTTTGTTCTCTCGCTTTTCTCTGCGTTGAGCAAAAGCGTCACCTCTGTGTTCATGATCCGAGAACATAATGCTTCAACCATACATCGCAATGGATCATCTGAAAATGCTGTATTTGTTAGTATTTGAATCAACTCTGTGCTAAATTTGTCCATGTCACCCACTCCTCTATATTGGGGGTTTCTGCAATAGCCAACATACAGGATTCGGGTGACAACTTAAATCACTTTTGCGAACTCAATCAGACGCTATCAATCATAGGCTCATTGTAATTATGAAGGAGAATTTCATGAAAAAGCACAGATTTTTCAGCATGATGGGGGTACTGCTATGGCTAGCCGGTACGACCCTCTCGTGCGGTGGCACCGACGGCGATGTCATTTCTGACGAAAGTGATTACGGTTCGCAGGATCAGTCGAAAGACGATCAACAGGGAAATGACAAAAAAGACGACGAACAGAAAGGCGAATGCAAAGGCGCAGATTGCGAGAAGACCTGCGAAGGCACAGATTGCGAGAAGACCTGCGAAGGCGAAGATTGCGAGAAGACCTGCGAAGGTGCCGATTGCGAGAAGACTGGAGACGATGACAACGTCAAACAGCCTCCCGCCAAAGATGGACCGATCGCCGAAACTGAGGTCGAGACGGACGACAGCGACGTGCTCGAAGGCGTTACGTTGCCACAACCTAGGGCACTTCCAGACGACCCTTGCTTAAAATGCACGAACACGCAAGAATGCTTTAACAATGCTTGTCGAGACAGTACGACTCATAGCGTCTCTGTTAAGACCGCATTTACGGTAGAAGACGGTGATGTCACTTCTTTTACAGTTCACATGTCGAGAAAACCGGAGGCAGACATTCATTTTGAATGTTGGATCGTTACGACGAGTCCTGTGGATGAAGCTTCGATCGAATGTGACAGTATCATTAAAAAAGGTGATTTTACCAATTATGAACATTCTTCATCCACGAGCGCTGTTCCAATTAACGTCAAGGGGTTGCCTGACAATATCGACGATGGCGATCAGAAATATTACGTGATGCTTAAAACGATTTCTGATGATCCATATTTCAACGATATTGTTCACTCGCCGATGGAATTCACCAATCGTAATATCGATCATGCCGGCGTCGTTTGCAATATCGATAAAAATATGCTGACCTCGGAATCTGGTGATAAAGCAACCTATACGCTTGCGTTGGCTACAAAACCACTCGCCCCGGTCAAATTGAAATTACATTCCTCTGATATTACGGAAGGTACGGTTGAACCGAAAACGATGGTGTTCACTCCCGATAATTGGAATAAACCACAAACCGTTACCGTGACAGGCGTTGATGACGAATATGCCGATAAATCGATCGATTATGCTATTTTAACAAAGGCTGTTTCGGTCGATCCTAAATATAATAATATTGATATCAAACCGATCCAAGTTACAAATATCGACGATGATTTTCCTAACATCGCTGTGAGTCTTAATGATTATAAATTAACGCCAAATTCAAATAAAACGAAAATGGCTGTGAGTATCAGTACAGAACCACAGAGCGAAGTTACGGTCAAATTGCAGGACTATTGGCAATATGTAAAGTTCGAACCGGAAAGTGTCGTATTTGATCGTACGAATTGGAAGGAACCTCAGACGTTTACCGTCATCTATGATGATCCGACGAAGGTCCCAAGTGCCCGTACAGAAACTACCTTGATCGGTTATGCAGTTTCGGAAGATAAAGCCTACAATGAGAAAATCAGTAATAGACTACAATTAGACCTTTATCGATATGAAACGATCGATTTTGACTATACAGGTAAAGAAGCTAGTATCAATCTCGTTCCTGGTGAATATAAGCTTCAGGTGTGGGGTTCTCAAGGCCACGGAGAGTTGAACAGCCTCGGAGGATACGGCGGCTACAGTTACGGTACTTATAATATCAAAGAGGCGACGACGTTATACGTAAATGTTGGTGGCATGCCATACAATGGCGGCGGTGCTGGCCAGGCTAAAGGCGGCGGCGCGACGCATATCGCCACGGTGAGTGGGGTGCTTTCCAAGCTTTCGAGTCAGCGCGACAACGTCTTGATCGTTGCCGGCGGCGGCGGCGGTTCAGAACGTACCCCCGGCGGTTACGGCGGCGGCGAAACTGGCGGTCCTGGCAACAAATACAATTATACAACCAAGATCCCGACGGGCGGCACTCAAACTGCAGGCGGCGAGCTCGGTCAAACGTCTCGATTTGGCAATGGAGAGGCTGGTAGCTTCGGTCAGGGCGGCAGCGGCAACGGTACCACGGAATGTGAAGCCGGATATGTCGATAGCGGAGCCGGCGGTGGCGGCGGTTGGTTCGGTGGCGGCGGTATCCCCTATGCCGGCGGTGGCGGCGGCGGATCGGGCCATCTCAGCTCCGAAATCTACGATGGAAGAACAATCGCTGGTTCCGGTGAAGAAACCTTCGAATCGCCTACTGGTGGCGATGAACCAGGACACGCTGGAACCGGTTTCGCACGCATCTCCGTCGTAGAACGTATCCCTTATGTCGTTTATTAATTTGTTGCGGCGGCTATTCGCTTTGCGAATACGCCGCACGCCAACGGGCTATTCGCGTTGCGAATACGCCCGTTTTTTTGTGCGCGGCGGCTATTCGCTTCGCGAATACGCCGCACGCCAATTGTGATGAATATGAACTTTGTTAGACGACGATTTTGCTATGTCTTCGAGACAGAAGAAGATGAACGCGACTGGTCGATCAACTTACGTAACTTAATAAAATATCTGTTTACTTATAATGAATTAATGTTAGATATTCTTATGCTACCCTCTATTAATTATTATCAAGTTCTTTGATTTTCGAAGCGTCAACGAGTGTATATAAATAGGTCGTTTGATGGGTAGCATCGACCAGAGCAGATATCAGGTCTGGGTAATTTGAGATCGGTATGTTGAGACAGCCTTCAGAAGAGGTCGATGTATCAGGACTGGTGTGAATATTGACACTGATGCTTTGCTCTGTGTCGATGTAACGGATCATAATGTCTTTAAACAATCTGGATCGTAATGATTGATTATAGTTTTTATATAATTGATCCGCAGAAATGCTATTGATCAGTTGGCTTTCTACGTCATTGAAATGAACGAAGTAATCGTTAAACCACTGTTCTTTGGCCGACATTGTGCCGAGTTCAGGGTACTCTTGCGCGAGTTCTGCATCCGTTGGGTATCGATTGGCGTGTATTTTTTGGGCTAGTTCGAGTTCTTCTAAGGTGATGATGCCGTCACATTTTGCGCCTTTGACGTGGGAATCACGGATGACTTCTGTCGTTCCGGAGGCGGTAATGACTTTTCCGTTGTATACATTGTTGTTATTCACGTTGGTGATGGCGTTATACGAAACTCTTGGTAACGGAGATTGTTCCAAGAGACTTGGGATTTGTTCCCAGTCAACGTAATTATAAGCGCCATTAATGCCGGGTTGTAACAGGTCGTAAATGGAAGTGTCGTCGTAGCATGCGGACAAGACGGCAACGCCGTGGTCGAAATGTGACGTGCTGTGGCGTTTTAGCAAGCCCATATATTGCCCGTCTTTGAGGTGAGCTGTGCCGTCAAAGTCGTAGCTATTGGCATTTCCACCTTGGAAGCCCGGATCGACATTTAATGGCAAGGCAAGGACGTGATATTGTATTTCGTTGTCGACAGAGTCTTTCCAGACAACAAGAAGTGTGTCGTCATAAGGCATTTGTCCTGATGCCGGATTGAGTTGTGGATTTGAGGAAAAGTGAATGAGTGTGTCAGGCGCGGCGTTTGGTTTTTCAATATTATTGATATATAACTCAGCCGTATTTGTACGTCGCACTTTGTCGTTGTCGATGATCGCGCCGCGAATGGCGATCAAATTGCGAATACCGGGCGTTGTATCGAAAAAGCCGCCGTAATCTTCGACGATGGTTTGACAACGCTTGTAAACGTCTTCCGATACCTGTGATCTTGAACCGATGCCGCTGACGATGACGGCGCCCTGCGCTGTATAAGGACCGATGAGCGCGTGATAACCGTCTTCTTTAAACAACTCGTCTTTGATCTTTATATAAGTGTGGGCATCGATCATGCCGTATTTGGTTTCACCAAACCACTGTTTTTGTAGTTCGGCGATCTTTTCGACCGTCGTTTGATCGAATTTAACGGCATTTGCGAGCGATGATCTGTCGATATCGACGTCGAGTGACTGTTTGAGTTTAAGGATAAAACGAATGGGAAGCACGCGTGCCTGATTGAAGTTGATGGCATCATCCGACGTCCGTTCGCGCTTGATCGGGGTGTTGACCTCCGGCTTCGCATTGGGATCGTCAGTCGATGTCGTGTCGTTGTCTTGGCTGGATTGATCCCGGTTTGACGAGTCGGCGATATCTTCTGAGCAAGAAGCCAGTGACAGGCTAGCTGCCATAAGCAATGCAAAGACTGGTTTTACATACATATCAAACTCCGTTTCTTGATTATGTGGATTTAAGCCATTCGAAAATTTCGTAGAAATAACCTAGAACATCGTTCAAACAAGGCACGCAGCGCTTGATCGAAATGATCAATTTACCTTAACGGACGCGTTCGTTTCGTAATATTGGTCTAATGCCGTATTATAGGTCTGCAAGGTCACGTGGAACAGGCCATCGTTGCCTTTGACCACGGGCGCATTCGGATAGATCATTTGAGTCATGAGCGAAGCGCGGATTGCGCTTGTGTCATAGTTGGTCTCTTGCTGATTATTGAAGTCATACCACGGTGTCCAACTCTGTTTTTGGTCAAACGAGAGGCGATAATAGGTCATGCCGAAGCTCAACCACGGTATTTGAATATGGGCGTCTTTCGTATTGTCGTCTGAGCTGGCAGTGATCGTGTAGGTCAAGCTTTTGGCAGAAGCAGACGTATTGCATTGAATGATCTTGCTGCCATCCCCCGAGGGGTTGTTATATAATGAATAGCTGCTGCTCGTGTTAGATGTGGAGATCGCTGCACACCCCGAACCAGTGTCAGTTTTGACTTCAAGCGTTGTCTTCACGCCATTGGCTGCGACAAACATCAACGCCGAGTGGGGTTTACTTTGGAGTTTTGTTCCATATTGACTCAAATCGACGGTTTGGCGAATCGACGCACCATTGGGCAGGCTGATATAAGGCATATCGGCGAATCGACGGTTCGAGTCGGTACTCGTATTCCATTTGACTGCCGCGTTGCCGCTCAAATTCCAGCCATCCACGCTTTTGGCACTGTCAGAACTGGCTTCAAAGGCATTGGGCGAGAGAAGATTTCCACCTGGAATGAAGTAAATATTCGCCGTTCCTTCGGTGATCGAACGGCTGGCGCAATAATTCTGAATTTCCTCTTTCTTGGTTGAGGATAGCTTGCCTGCAAAATCCACTTCGCCAATAAAGATATGACCACCTTCTTCCGGTTTGACATATTCAAACGTATCGGTCGCTTCGTAATATTTATCTGTCAATTTATCATGCGTTTGCATATATATGGTTTTTGTTCCGTATTCGGAATTACCGCCATACTTAGGATCGGTGATATCCCAATCATTCTTTTGCCAGGGAAGCGTTGCCTTATCTGAGTTGCCTTTAGAAGAATTCTTTGTGTCTGGCGTGAAGGCTTCCCAAGCCGTCCAGTGGGTGCCGTCATTTGAAAACCGAACTTCGCGTTCGCCGAGATAGGCCTGGAAATAATGTAATAATGGACCAAAATAACCAGCCCAATATCCCTGTTCGATACCTTGGTAGGAAACTTTAACGTTGGAAGTGTTCACCTCTGATGTAAAGGCAAAAAGACTGAATTCGTTATGATCCAGTGATGAATAGTTACCATGTTGATCATTTACATATAAAGAAATGTCGTCTTTTGTATTTTTATTATAAAGTGTTTTGGCAAAAACAGCGATCGTCAGAGGCACTGTGGATGGGTTGCCTGGTAATGTTTTGAGGTCTGGTATTGAGATCGTCCAATCAAATGAACTCTTTGAATATTGTGTTTTTAGAATAGGATAATCCCCGAAAGGACGCGAGGTTCCGCTATTCTCTGCAATCAATTCATCTTGGTTATAAAAAATTAAAGCATCATTCAAATTCAGGTTATTGAATGACCAACCAAACGTGTCCTGCGTTAGTCCTGGATCTGGGATCAGATTGCCGGCAGGCGAATAAGCAATGTGAATGACGGGCGTGGCGACTTGTCGATTCTGTCGGGCAAGGGTAAGAGATGCGGACGTATTGCTCGTCACGCGCGAGAAACGGTGCGCTAAACTGTAATCGGCCTGGATGAGCCCATCTGTGCCCACACAGATGGGAAGACCATTATTATCACTTGTTTTAAATTCACAACCGCAAAAATCGATGACGGATTTGTGAGAATTGACGGGGCACTGGTCTTTGCAATCTAGTGTGCCATCACCATCTGTGTCGACATTATAATCGACGATGCCGCATCCGCAGAGGCCTTCGACGATCTTATTGGGATCACTTGGGCATTGATCCTGGCAGTCTGGTATGCCGTCATGGTCTGAGTCTGCATCGTCAATACCGCATCCACACACGCCTTTGGCGGTCTTTTTTGGGTCTTGTGGGCACAAGTCTTTGCAGTCTGGCGTGCCATCCAGGTCGAGGTCGCCGTCGCTGGTATTGCATCCACACTCGCCTTTAACAATCTTTTTGGGGTCAGTCGGGCACAGATCCAGGCAATCCATGACGCCGTCGCCGTCTGAATCGACGTCTTCGGTATCGCATCCACACACGCCGGGCTCTGTTTTGCCAACGCTGCTGTTGTCGCAGCTTTCCAGGCAGTCGAGGACACCGTTTTGGTCGAAGTCACGCGTGTTGTCGACGTTTCCGCATCCGCAAATGCCTTCTGCGGTCTTATTGGGATCGTTCGGGCATTGGTCTTTGCAGTCTGGCATGCCGTCGCCATCAGAATCCGCGTCGTCGATGTTGCATCCACAAATGCCTTCAGCCGTTTTCTTGGGGTCGGCTGGGCATTTGTCCTTGCAGTCTGGCATACCGTCGCCGTCCGAATCGGCATCGTCGTTTCCGCATCCGCAAATGCCTTCAGACGTTTTCTTGGGGTCGGCTGGGCATTTGTCCTTGCAATCGGGCATGCCGTCGCCGTCCGAATCGGCATCGTCGTTTCCGCATCCGCAAATGCCTTCAGACCTTTTCTTGGGATCGTTCGGACATTTGTCTTTGCAATCGGGCATGCCGTCGCCGTCCGAGTCGGTGCTGGGCACGCCGCATCCGCAAACGCTTTTTTCGCAAGGCTCGGGGTCTTGGTCGGTGGTTGGGCACGTGCCGTCTTCGCGAAGATCACAGCCGCATAAGCTCGCGCTTTTCTCACTTTCGGTGGTTATTTTAGGGTTCTGCGGGCAAGCATCTTCAGCATCATAAATTCCATCCTGATCCGTGTCGATTGAAGTCGTGCTTGAACCATCGTCGCCACAGGCTGAAAGCAGACTTAGGGCAAATAGCGATATAATGAGACTTTGATTTTTCATGATAACCTCTATATTAAAATTTCGTAAACGTACAAAACATAACATTAATAATATAATAATTTGTTATTCGTTCGTCAAGACAGGGGTTGACTTCGCCTATGCCTAACGGCATACGGCTCGTGTATCGGCCTATTCGCTTTACCGCGAATACGGCCTTTTGACGCCCGCTATTTCATCTGGAGACGTGCCACGGCACGTCTCCAAGTGAAATACGCGGGCGTTTTTCGTTTGTTATCGCGTCTGTATCTTGTATACTCAATTCGTCTGTATTCTATGCTATGACGTCGTTTATCACGCCATAACATGGCATGTGACGGCGCGATTTTGAAAGCACGCGCGCCTCGTAGAGGCATCATGGAAATGTATCGAATCATTGATACCCATTACGTAACATTGATAAATGTGGAATGCTTATGACAGAACTTTATCATCAAATGATGGCCAGGAAAGACGATGAACAAGTGGCAAATCTGAGCCGGTTTTTTAAAACCGGTAAAGGCCAGTATGGTGAAGGCGACAAATTCCTCGGCATCAAAGTTCCGATAACGCGACAGGTTGTGAAGGAATACTGGCAAACCGCAGCTCTGGATCAGCTGAACGAGCTTATCACATGTGAATATCACGAAATTCGGCTCTGTGCGCTTTTGACCTTGGTTCAGATATTCAAACACGCTAAAAAACAACCGGAGCTGCAACAAAAATGCATCGAGTTTTATTTGTCGCATACCGCGTATATCAACAACTGGGATCTGGTCGACCTGAGTTGCTACGAGCTTCTGGGAAACTGGCTTTTGAACAAAGACCGAAGCATTTTATATGATCTGGCTCGAAATGGAAAAACGATCTGGGAACAACGCATCGGCATCGTAACTTGCCTGGCTTTTGTTCGACGCGATCAGTTTGACGATGCACTCGCCCTTGCCGATATTCTGCTCCATCACAAGCATGATCTGCTCCACAAAGCGACCGGCTGGGTGCTTCGCGAAGTCGGAAAACATGATGAAACTCGTCTTCGCGCATATCTTGAATCACCAGCCAGTGATGACGAAAAAGCGCGGTATTTGGTGATGCCAAGGACAATGTTGCGATATGCGATCGAAAAGTTTCCGGAATCCGTGAGACAGGCTTATTTGCATGGACAAGTCTGAGCAAAAGCCGTTTGTGCAAAAGGTAATAAGCCTTGGAGACGGGATCACCACGTCTCATGTCACCACGTCTCCAAGTCGCGTCATTTTGTTCAAATTTATCGTGTTAATAAAAAATTTCTAACTTCTATGGGTTAAGCAAATACTTGTCCTGTCATAATATGGCATCATTGATGTGCGTTGTGACAAAATTGTCATGTATATTGACAAACATGCCATATTGTCTTGTTTTCACTGTGACGGTATAAAGCGCCCTCGTCCGACGCCAGTCGGATATCGCTAAGTTCATAGTTCGACACCCGTCGAGTTTCGTTAAGTTCATTAACGTCCAAGGAGTTAAGTTATGTTAAAACGCTTTGTTATGTCTGCAGCTGTTCTCAGTTTATTGGCCACTTCTCTTGTTGCTTGTGAAGATTCTAATTCAAACGATGCTGAGGACGCTTCATATCAGCTGAATATCAACGAGATCAAATCGAAAGCTGCTTATACAGAATCAACAATTAATAATAATGACTTGCAAAGTGCCGTCGTTGGTCAGTATGCGCTTAACTTCGAATTGTTGAATGCCGAAGACTCGATCAAAGGCAATAACGCCATGGTCTCAACGTTCAGCATCGACAGTGTCCTCGGCATGACTTGGGCTGGTGCAAATGGCGATACGGCGAAAGAAATGGCGAATGTGCTTCACTTTGATGAGAATACGCACAGTGCTTTGAATAAAATTAAAAGCCTTGTTTGGGCTGGTAAAAGAGACGCGATCGACTCGGAATATGAAAAAAAAGATGCCGTCGATGTCAATATTTCAAACCAGCTTTATGTATCACCGAATTACAACTGGTCTGAAGATTGGTTGAAAGAACTTTCGACAAATTATGATCATGGTCTTACGGAAATGAATTTTGCTGCGGATCCTGAATTGGCGAGGGAATATATTAATAAGCAGGTGAGTGATGCGACGCGTGACCGCATTAAAGAACTCATTTCAAAAGGTGGCATTTCGGTTAACACACAGCTCGTTTTGACAAATGCGATCTATTTGAAAGCGCCGTGGGGGATCGATTTCAATGTGCATGAAAGCAAAATACCTTTCAACACGGTCGACAATCGTAAAATTGATGTCGATATGATCGCCGCTGCTGATAATATGTTGAATTACAGTATTGTTGAAGGTGAATATCAGGCTGTTTCGGTTCCGCTTCGTGGTAATAGTTTCAGCATGTTGTTCGTGATGCCGGATGAGGGCAAATTCAATGATTTTGTGGCTGGCTTGGATGGTGAAAAAATGTTTTCCATCGTCAATAACGTGAAGAAAGACAAACCAGTTGTTTTACTGATGCCGAAATTTACGTTCGAAACCTCCCTGTCGTTAAAATCTTCGCTTGAGAAACTTGGTATGAAAAAAGCGTTTTCTTCTGGAGAGGCTGATTTCAGCAAAATGACGGATGAAGCGAATAGTATGTTTATCGATGATGTCATTCACAAAACGTTTATCGGCGTAGACGAAGAAGGGGTCGAAGCTGCTGCTGCGACAGCTGTGATCATGGCAAACTCGGCTGATATTGGTGAACCTGTTGCGATGACACTCGATCGTCCGTATTACTTCGTTATTTACGAAAATACGTCCAAAGCACCTTTGTTCGTCGGACGCGTCATGGATCCGACAGCTAAGTAAGTGACTCGTCATACCCACGAAGTCGGCTTTATGAGCTGACTTCGTGGGACGGATAGATCGTTGTGATAAGCTAGTCACGCAAATGCTACTCCAGGTAAAAACGAAGAAAGCCTTGTCAACGTTGACTACGTTGACAAGGCTTTCTGTTATTGCGATTCAGTTGGGGCTACCCGCGCAGAACGCTTCGCGTTCATGCGCATTCAGTTTTCAAGCCTGATTGTATGGCTGCTTACTTGGCAGCTTTTGCAATTTTATCGTTAATGGATTTGAGTGTGGCTGTGCCGTCTTTGTCATTGCCACTTTCGACAGATTTGGTGAGAGGATCGACGACGGCTTTGAGGTCATCGATCGAGCCGATTGCGACGATAAGGTCTGCGCAATTCGTGCGGGAGAGGAAAACGGCGTTGGAATCGGTGATGACGTCCTGGCAAGCTTTGACGATTTCGTCGGCTTTGTAGGACGGAAGTTTGGCGATCGTTGCGTCGAATTTTGTGTCTTTTTTGCGGTGTATGAGTTCGACGATACCAGTCCAGGCAGGCATATCCTGACCGCGCGGTGTAACTTTTAGGTAATCCACGTAAATCTTCATGCACTCGTCATCGACGTTTTGGTATTTCGGATAGTCGATGGCTTTGTTAAGAAGGGTCGCGGCGAGTTTTCCGTGACCACTGGCGAGGTTCGCGTCTTTGAGGACATCGACGGCAACTTTTTTGTAGTCAGGAACTTCGAAATCGACGATGCGGCCGCAAGCAGTGGCGCGGACACTCATATCTGCGTCATTCTGGCACATGTCGAGGATCATTTCGGGAATGCCTTCCACGCCTTGGAGGCGGTTGGCTGCGACGTGTTTAACGATCGAGGTGCGGATATAGGGCTGTTCGTGTTTGGCACCGTCTTTGACGAGCTGAACGAGTTCAGGGTTGTCTTTCATGGTGTCAACGAGCATCAAACGATCGAAGATCGTTTTGTAGACGAGAGGATCCTTTTCGTTTTTGGCTTTGGCAATGACGGCGTTGATGGCGCTGTCGTTACCGGCGTTGATGCCTTTGCCAGCGAGGAGAGAGCCGAGACCGGCGTTTGAAGCGGAGAAGTCGATGTATTTGTAAGCAGCGTCACGAACGAGGGTGTTTTCGTGATCGAGGTTTTTGTAAAAAACTTCGAATTTTTTAGCGGCGTCGAGTTCACGTTTCGTTTTGGTGGCGTAAAGGACATTGCCCATAACTTTGCTGGCGGGGCAACGGGCGCTGTTGACAGAGTCTTTGGAAGGTTTCGCGTCGCACTTAGCATAGCTGAGAAGAAGGGCTTCCAGCTGTTCTGGCGTCATGGTCTTTTCGTCTTTGAAGATGCCCATGAGGCCTTCTTCGGTCAATTCGACGCCTTCGAGCAATTTTGCAGGGTCGCCAGCGTTAGCAGCGGCAGGGGCAGCGGCTTCAACGGCTTCAGGATTCGTACCCGGTTCGTCCGTTTTGGGGGCGTCGTTGCCACCTTTCGAGCAGGCACATAATGACATGACGGTAGCTAATGCAAGAATCGCTAATTTTTTCATTCTTTTCTCCTTGTAAATCAACACATTTTCCAGCCTTCAACGTAATTTTGGAGGCGCCAATTCGCGGGAAGGTGTAATGGGAGTTAGTGTTTTTGTCAACCTTATGCGTGTTTCAGGGGTTCGATCGCTCGGTCGAGTATGCCTTTGAGGTAGGCGATGGCAACGCCGTAGTTGGTGATGGGCACGTGTTGTGCGGTGGCCTGTTGGATGCGGGCGAGCATTTGACGACGTGTCCACATGCAACCGCCGCAGTGGATGATGAGCGCGTATGGCGTGAGGTCTTTCGGCCACTCGTTGCCCGCGACGACGTCGATCTTGAGCTCGCCGCAGTTTTTCTGCAACCAGCGTGGTATCTTGACTCGGCCGATGTCGTCTTGAGCGGGGTGATGCGTACAGGCCTCGGCGATGAGGACTCTGTCACCGGGTTTGAGTGCCGCGATCGCGGCGGCACCGCGCACGAGTGTGTTCAGATCGCCTTTGAAGCGCGCGAACAACACGGAAAAGCCCGTCAGAGGAATTATATTGGGGACGAGCTTCGACACCGATTCAAAAGCCTGCGAGTCAGTGATGACCAGGTCTGGTGCGCGTTTCAATGAGTCGAGGACTTGTGTGAGTTGGGGTTCCTGGCACACGGTGCAGGTGCAGTGAGCATCGAGAATGTCGCGGATCGTCTGAACCTGGGGCATGATGAGGCGCCCTTTGGGGGCTTCTTGGTCAATTGGGACAACGAGCACGACGTGTGCGGTCTGAGGCAGCAGGTCTGCGACGATCTTGGTGCTGTCTAAAAAGCTTTCTGGACAGTGTTTGATGATGGCCTGCGTGACGGCTTCGATATCGACTGGGGCTTGGGTGCAGACCGGTATGGCGACGCAGTTTTGTTCGGTCAGTGCGTTGACGCGTGCCGTATGGTCAACGATATCCGACTTGGTGAGAACGGCGATCCATGGAATTTGGCGCGACGTGAGCTCGTCGACGATCTTCGTTTCGTCTTCGTCCCAGTCGCCGTCCGAAACGACGAGGGCGAAGTCGCAGCGGTCAAAGACCAGTTTCGTGCGTTCGATGCGTTGTTGACCAAGGTCGCCTGCGTCGTCGAGGCCGGCGGTGTCGATAAACAGCACAGGGCCAAGCGGCAATAACTCCATTGGTTTTTCGACCGGGTCGGTCGTTGAACCAGCCTGTGCTGAGACGATCGACACGGTTTGATGCGTCAGGGCATTTAATAGACTTGATTTGCCGACATTACGTCGACCAAAAATACCAATGTGAAGGCGTAAACTTTTGGGTGCTAACATAGTTAAGACGAAAGCTATTTGAACTGCGTGAACGACATTCGTGCGCCTGACACGGCGCACGAACTTGGGTGAATAAAGGGGCTGTGTTTCTGTGGCTGGCGTGGTGCCGACAGGCTAGAAAAAAGGCGGCGTATTTCGCGGAGCGAAATACCCGCCTTGCGTGTGCCGTATTTGGCGAGGATCGCCAAATAGGCACCGCTCCAAGAGAGAACCTTAAACCTGAACGGATTTGACGTTCCAGATCTCTTCGGCGTACTGACGGATGGTGCGGTCAGACGAGAAGAAGCCCATGTTTGCGACGTTAAGGATCATCATGCGAGCCCAACGTTTTTTGTCGGTATAGGCTTTTTCGACGTCGAGCTGTCGAGCGATGTAGCTGTCGAAGTCGGCGCAGAGCATGTATGGATCGCTGTTTTTGAGCCAATCAACGATCTTCTGGTAGCGCGTGCGATCATCGGGCGAGAAGAAGCCGCTTTCGATCATATCGAGGACGCCTTTGAGGTCTTCGCTTTCTTCGATATAGGCTTTGGGGTCGTAACCTTCGGCTTTGAGTTGTTTGACTTCGGGTTCGGTGAGTCCGAAGAGGAAGAAGTTGTCATCGCCGACGTTATCGCGGATCTCGATGTTTGCGCCATCGAGGGTACCGATGGTGAGTGCGCCATTGAGTGCGAACTTCATGTTGCCGGTACCGGATGCTTCTTTACCTGCGGTCGAGATCTGTTCGCTGAGGTCTGCAGCGGGAATGATGACTTCGGCGAGTGAGACGCAGTAGTTGGGGACGAGGTAGACGCGAAGTTTGTTTTTGATGGTCGGATCGTCGTTGATGATGCGAGCGATATCGTTGATGAATTTGATATGGAGTTTTGCGGCGGCGTAACCGGGCGCCGCTTTTCCGCCGAAGAGGACGACGCGGGGGACGCGGACGGCGTCGGGGTTCAGTTTGAGCTGACGATAGAGGTGAATGACGTGCAGTGCGTTGAGCATCTGACGTTTATATTCGTGAATACGTTTGACCTGAACGTCGAAGAGCATTTCGGTCGAGACGTCGAAGGGAAGGTAGCGTTTCGCGAAGCGTTCTTTGTTATGGCGTTTAATGTCGAGCATACGCTTCTGAACGTCGGGATCGTCAGCGAAATCGGCGAATTTTTTGAGTTCGTCGTAATTCTTGATCCATGAGTCGCTTCCGAGTTTTTCGGTGATGAGGTTTGTGAGTTCGGGATTGGACGCGACCATCCAACGACGCGGCGTGACGCCATTGGTTTTGTTGTTGAAGCGTTCCGGGAAGAGTTTGACGAAATCCGGGAATAGGTCGGTTTTGACGAGTTCGCTGTGGATCGCAGCGACGCCGTTGATGGAGTGCGAGCCGATGACCGCGAGGTTAGCCATGCGGACGTATTTTTCGCCAGATTCGTCGATGATGGAGACGCGACGCTGCATCTCGTAATCACCGGGGTAAGCGATATGAACGCGGAGCAGGAAGCGGCGGTTGATTTCGTAGATGATCTCGAGGTGTCGCGGCAGGAGTTTTTTGAACATGGGGAGCGGCCAGCGTTCGAGAGCTTCGGGCAGCAAGGTGTGGTTGGTGTATCCGAAGACTTTTTCGGTGATGGCCCAAGCTTCATCCCAGCTGAGGCGTTCCTGGTCGACGAAGACGCGCATGAGTTCGGCGACGGCGATCGCGGGGTGTGTATCATTGAGCTGGATGGCGACTTTGTCGGCGAACTGGCTGAAGTCCTTATGTGTTTTTTTGTAACGACGAATGATATCGTGGATGGAGCAGCAAACGAAGAAGTACTGCTGTTTGAGGCGGAGTTCGCGGCCTTCCGGCGTGTTATCAGCGGGGTAGAGAACTTTTGAGATGGTTTCGCTGATGACTTTGTCTTCGACGGCTTTGCGGTAGTCACCGGCGTTGAAGATGTCGAGGTTAAAGTCGTTCGTCGCTTGTGATGACCAGAGTCGGAGGGAGTTGACGGTGTTGGTTCCGTAACCTGCGACGGGCATGTCGTAGGGCACGCCACGGACTTTTTCAGTATCGACCCAGTCGCAGACGAGGTTTCCGCGTTCGTCGTTGTGGTATTCGACGTGACCGCCGAAGTTAACGGTTGCAGCTTTATCGGGGCGTGCGATCTCCCACGGGTTCATGCGTTCGAGCCACGGGTCGCGGCATTCGACCTGGTAACCGTCTTTGAATGACTGTTTGAAGATACCGAATTCATAGCGGATGCCATAGCCCATGGCGGGGTAGCCGAGTGTGGCGAGTGAGTCGAGGAAGCACGCGGCGAGACGGCCGAGACCGCCGTTGCCGAGCCCGGGATCGGGTTCTTCTTCCTCGAGGTCTTCGAGGGTGATACCGTGTTTCATCATGAGTTGCTGGGCCGTGGTGTACATGCCGAGGTTGAGGAGGTTGTTGCCCATGGAACGCCCGAGCAAATATTCTGCAGAGAGGTAGTAGACGCGTTTAGAGTCTTCCTGATAGTAGCGTTTCATGGTCTCCATCCAACGGGCGATGAGTCGGTCGCGGATGGCTAAAGATGTGGCGAGATAAATGTCGTTGGCAGATGCCGTCTTATTATTCTTAGCGAATGAGAATCGCAGGTGGTCGATGACCGCACGAACCAGAACATCGTCTTCCATGCCGGTGCGTTCGTTTGAAACTTTGTAATTGGTTTCTTCAGCCATTTTTGTAGAACTCCTTGTGTGACGCGGAATTTCGCGATTTTATGTCATATTATGGATGCAGATGAGAATACCCACATCAAACCACATTATCCTATTCAATTTTATCAATTTTCACAAGTAAATGCGGTTATTTCGGATTTGAAAAGGTAACAACTCATTATTGGTTTTATGTTTATTCATGAACATTTTGTTTTGAGTAAGTGTTTTTACCTGATTTGTCCTTTCAGCGGGACGAAAAAAGCCGCCCATTGTGGGCGGCTTTTTTAAGCAAGCTTTGGTGGATTAACGACCGCAGCGTGAGAAGATGTAGTACCAGTAGTAACCGAGTTCGTCGTACCAGTATTCGCCGTCGAAGGTCCAGAAGAGGTGTTCGTCGTCAGCGGCGAGGACATCATCGATCTGTTTTTCGAATTCGGTGAGTGCGTTAGGATCTTGTTCCTTGAGTTCGACGCGCGCGGCGTATTTTTCAGTCGTTTCGATTTCGATATCGAGCGCGCGGTTGGAGAGGTCTCTGATTTCTTCCTGGAGACGTTCGAGGCGTTGTTTACCTTTTTTACCGACTTCGGAGATGGAGAGGGCTTTGACGCCGACGAGATCTTGTTTCATACCTTCGCCGAGTGCGGAACCGGCGATTTGTGTATCGGTATCGATACGTTTTGATTCTTCATCGAGCATTTCGATGTAAGCGAGACCACGTCGGAGGTCACGGTCCTGAACAGCGGCGTCGAGCACCTGCTGGAGGGTGGGATCGTAAGAATCTTTGTCAGCATGTGCGACCATGTTGAGGAATTCGTAGACTTCTTCGGGCTGGAAGAGTCGAGTGACGAGTTCATCAACTTTCTTTTTGAAGGGATCGTAAGTGGCTTTGTAGTCGGTGAGGATATCGACGACGCGGTCATAGTGGCAGTTCGTATAATAAATGGTGGCCTGAAGGAGCATGGCTTCAGGGTAGTATTTATCATTAAAGAACGGGCTGTTAAGCGTAAGGAGGAGGCCGAGGGCTTTACCGAAGTGATCGACGCGATAGTAAGCCCAGGAAGCTTCGAAGAGGGACTCTAGCCACATTTCGCTGTTTCTGGAGAAGGCGTTATAATATTTGAGCGCGGTATTCCAGGAGCTTGCAGCTTTTTCGCGTTCGCCCATTTTCCAGAGGGTCGAACCGACTTGATAGAAGACGCGTCCGAGCGCAGCGATTGCGAATTCACGGAGCTGGATCTCACGATCAGAGAGTTTGCCTTTTTTCGCTTTTTCGTCGAGCCAGCGGAGGGTTTCTTTGAAGGAGTCGAGAGCAGCCTGACCGTTATTCTGACGGACGTAGGTAACGCCTTCGAGGTAACGTGAGCGGGGATAATATTCGCTGTCCTGAGCGACGTGACCGACGAAGAAAACGACGTCATCGAGTTTGGACTCACGGTAAGCGGCCATAGCGAGGATATAGCCGACTTCGGAGTACATGGAGGGGTCGACTTCCGTGGGGAATTTGTCGAGGTAGTTATCGTAAACACGGCTGTAACGTCGGGGTTCACCGGGGAGTTCGCGGCCGATCTGGACGAGGTACTGAAGGGTATCGTCAAATTCCTTGGAGCCGGGCTGAACCATATCGAAGTGGCTGAGCGCGGACTGGTAATAGCCCATATTGTAGAGTGCGCGGCCCAATTCGAACTGAAGTGGGTTATTCATGGCAAAGGAGGCATCGTCACCAACAGCGATGGTGTCGAAAAGGAGTTTCGCGCCTTCGGCATACTGTTTTGAATCGATCAGGTTTTTGGCCTGATTGTAGTTCGCGTAAGCTGTGGTGGAAGTATCGATGACAGCTGCAGTGCTGCTTCCTGAGTCGCTTCCGAAGTCGAGACCGCCATCACTGCTTTCTTCGCTACCGAAATCAATTCCGCCCTCATCATCGCTGCCGAAATCAAAACCGTCCTGGGCCATGACGAGTGACGGTGAAAACATCAAAGCGCTTGCCAATAACGCAGCTGCGAAACCACGTTTTCCACTTTTAAACATGCTTGTGTCTCCTTAGCTCTCAGCTCTCGCTGAAGACGCATAGTATCAATACTTCAAGACGTAAATAACTACGTCATTCTCGATTAAAACATTTTTTCTACGGTTTTGTCAATCAAAGGGAGTTATGCCTTCCCTTTTCCGTCTAAATTTTTGAAGATCAACCCCGTTAGTTTTACCTCTGTTTTGTTTTCCTCACTGGCTAAGGAGCCGTGTTGTCATCGACCGAGGCGGCTCCGTCACCTGGTTCGTTTGTTTCCGTCCAGTCGACGACGTCGTCGATGACCATGGCAGCGAGGTAGAGTCCGAACACGCCTGTGACCTGAATGAGGCTTCCAAGAACGCCTCGTTTTTGATCTTCCGTCGTTGTCATTTTGGCGGCAGACTCGGTCGAGAAAACGCATGGAATGCCTTTATCGATGCCAATTTGTTTGAGTCGGCGTCGAACTTCTCTGGCGAGCGGACAGACCGTGGTCTTGCTGAGATCGGCGACGTGGATCTGCGTGGGGTCGTGTTTTCTGGCAGCGCCCATGCTCGCATAGACGCGGACCTGTTTTTGGACGCATGCGGCGAGCAGGGCGACTTTGGCATCGAGTGAGTCGATGGCATCGACGACCCAGGTTGGCGCATTGCCGTCTGTAAATGGCGCGAACACGGGGACGAGGGCATTTTCGGCGATGAACACGTGGCAGATCTCGATATCGAGGTCGGGGTTGATGGCCAAAAGCCGCGTTTTGCCGACATCGACCTTGGATCGTCCGATGGTCGTTGTGTCGGCGCCGAGTTGTCGGTTGATGTTCGACGCTTCGTAGTTGTCGGCATCGATCAGACGAATGTGCCCAATGCCGCTTCTGACGAGGGCTTCAGCGCAAAAGCTGCCGACAGCGCCGTAACCGACAACGACCACGTGAGCTGTCTGTAGCTTTTCAAAGCGACGTTCTCCCATCAACGTCGAACTTCTCAAAAAACGCGGTGAGATCATATTTCACTTACGGCAGGGTAATGATGATCTCGACGCGGTCGTTGAGCGGACGATTCGTCTTGGTCTTTTCGTCATAACGCAGGTTTTCTTTGCCTTTGGCAGTCGTCATAAGGCGTTTGTAGTCGACCCCCTGGCTGATCAGGTAGTCACGCACGCCATCGGCGCGACGCTGGCTGACTTCGAAGTGCTGTTTGGTGCTCTTCTGCGTATAGCCTTCGATCGACACAGCCGCTTCCTGATAACGGTTGATAAGTTCCGCCGTGCGTTTGAAGGCATCCTGTTTTTCAGAACTAATGTCGAATTTGTCTTTGGCGAAGGCACCGGCGAAGATGAGTGTCGTGGATTTGAGGTTCGTTGACACGTAGTCTGGACCAAGGATGGCTTTGGCGTCTTCGTAAAGGGCTTTTTGGCGTTCGACGGCAGCGGCTTCCGCCTGTTTTTTGTCATAGGCGGGTTTGGCGAGTTCGTAGGCCTGGGCAAAGAGTTTGGCGGCTTCGTCGGCACCGGCGCTGGCTTCGTCGCGTCGGCCGTAGGCATTGGCTTCGCCGGCAGCTTTCAACTTGGCCGTCGCTTCGGCAAAAACCTGTTTGGAGGCATCGGCAATGTCAGCTTCAATGCCACGGGCTTTTTCCTGCTCGGTCATGGCCACCTGGATGCGGTGTTCGGCATTGGCGTTGTCGGCGTTGGCGATGTTCGTTTTCATGAGCGCGATGCTCTTTTCAAGGCCTTCCTGACGCGCTTTGAGCGTATCCATTTGGAGTTTCAACGAGCCGGCTTCCTGGTGCGCGGCTTCGACGCGTTTGAGTGCGTTCTGACGTTTGGCTTCGGCCTGAGCGGTCGCATACTGGCGCTGTCCGAGGGAGGCATAGGTCTTGGCCGTTGCCATTTCGCCTTCCTGCCAGGCATTCACGGCTTTGTCGGTCAATTCCGTGCAGCGTTTATAGGCTTCGGGTGACACCATGTTGATCTCAGCCGTATCCGAGCTGGCGCGCAGTTCTTCGAGTTGGATCAGTTCTTCCGGCTTTTGTTGCGGGCCGCAGCCCATCGCAAAACATCCCGTCAGGGCGCACAAAACCGCCACTTTGATCAATTTTTTCATCGCTTATTCACTCCTGTGTGACGGTTACTTTTGATTCTTCGCATTCAGCTCATCTAATTGTTTGGTGAGCAATGCTTCTTCGGCTTCAAGCTGCTGAACTTCGGCTTCGAGCTTGCCGTATTCGGCTTTAAGCGCTTTCAGCTCAGATTCGGCTGTCATTGCCTGGCTCATGGCATCGTCTTTGGCCACGCTCGATTCAACATAGTCCAAATAGACGCCCGTTTTAACGACAAGCGTTTTGACCTGGGCCGTTTCGCTTTTGCCGATCAAAATGAGGGACTGTTCGATCCATTCCGAGATCGTCGCGATTTCGCTGTTGTATCTCGTCGTTTCAGTCGCTTTCACCTTGTCGAGACGCACCTGATAGTCACGCACGGCATTGCGATAAGTCGCAATATCATCGGCATAAGCCATTGTCTGACCGGCGAGCAGAAGCCCCGTGCCAAGCAGAAGCCCTGTGCCAAATTTTCTCATCTTATTCATGTTTTGAACTCCTCAATTCATCAGGATTTCGTTGCAGTATCTTGTGCTGCTTTGACTTTTGGATGTTCTGCAACTTTTGCAGGCAATCAGAGTCGCTCTTTAAACCATTATTTGCGCTTATTTTCAAATATTTCACTTTTTGGAAGGACAATTTTGGGGATTTTGAGGGGGAAGTCTCCCCCTACGCGGCTATTTTGCCAGGCAAGGGGCGTAGCACGCTACGCCGCTTGTCGGGCAAAATACGCCGCTACCCCTTCGCCTGGCAGGGCCTTCAACCTAGTGCGTTCCACACGTCTCGAAATATCAGCCGTCTCCACGAAATATCAGCCGTAGCGAAACCACAGGCAAGACAGGCTGATATTGAATGCGCAAACGCGATTTGTTCGAAGTCAAAAGCAAGACAGGCTCGGTTGATGCTCCCGAGCACTGTCATTAAGTTTATTTCTGTTTTTGAGCGTCGATCATACTTTCGACCTGTTGTCGATCCACACCGGCTATGTCGCAAATGAAATCGATGTCACAACCTTTTTCAACCATTTTGGTAATAAATTCACTCGAACATCGACGATAGCCTTGTTTGTCGCCTCTTTCGAAGCCTTGTTTGTCGCCTCTCTCAAAGCCTTGTTTGTCGCCTCTTTCGAAGCCTTGTTTGTCGCCTCTTTCAAAGCCTTCCGCCACACCATCGTTATGTCCCTGATCATAGCCTTCTGTATGTCCCTGAGCGTAACCTTCCTGACGAAGACGAGCGTCCGATTCATCCCAAAAATGTGAAATGTCGTACATATTGTTTTTCTCCGTAAGCGTGATGTTCTGAAGGTTGAAGCAGACATTGGCTGCAATCATCTCAGCCAGGCTGCGTGATACACTAGCATAATCACGACTGTTTTTAAAGAAAGCGACAAGCGAGGTTTTCGTTTGAGCGTGTTTCATGGCTTGCAAAACAAGTCGAAAATCGGTCTTTGTTTTAAAGAACTCGTCTTGAATGTCTGCCGGCGTCAAAACGAGGTATTCCTGATGAGGCAATAGTCGTTTGAGCGTTTCCGGAACTTCTTCGAACATGTCAGCTAAGTTTTTAGGCGCAGTCCACGGATTGGGGCCGAAATAAATGACGAGCGGCACGATGGGGCGCAATTTGAAATTTGACGGGTAGTTCGACAAAAACTCGTCACTCGATTGTTTATCACTGGGGTGCAATGCTTTTTCGTCTTTCACCTGTTGGATCAGGTCTAACAAAATATACGAAAGGATCTTGAGTGGTATGCCCGTATGAACATAGTGTTGATTTTCGACTAACAAAGCCATGTAATAATATTTGTTGTCGTAAAAGATGTTTCCGGACTTAAACACGTCCGAAAAGCGCTCAAGAATAGTACCAAACAGCTTCTGAGTCTGGTTCGTATCAAGCGCCTGCAGCGAACTGGCATCGACGAACATATTCGTGTAGCCGTAGATCTGAAAAGCCAGGTTGAACGAATCGGCAAAGTTGTTGGGATTGGACATGAATTCTCGTGAAATGGCATTGGCTGTTCCCATGGTTGACCTCCTGGAAAGTGGGTTTTCAGCGAGGATAAATTCCTCTGCCATATAAATTCCCTTAGACCTCGAAAAACGTGACACTTTTTTTTTACAAATCAACCGGGAACTTTCCTAGTCTGAATCGATCAGCATTGTCGACAGCACACCCAACCGTGGGATCCTCATAATGCGAAGGCGTATGGCGCGAACGCGCCATAGCCGGAGCGGGGGCGCGTATGGGCGAAGCCCATAGCGCCCCCTACCCAAAACAAATATTTTTATGTAAACTGGCGTTTTGTGCGCTCGAACAGGGCATTTTGTGCGTTTGAAAAGAAAAAAAAGGCGCACGGATCAAACATAATGGAGACAAGCTAGATATTTCATGACTACACCAATTCTTGGCAATACGCTTGGCCTGAGCGCCGCTGAAGCCCAGGCACTGAAAGCGATCGGCATGGCCAAAGTGCCTCAACATCTGCTGGTGACGCGCGACCTGGCGCACCGCATGACGAGTCTTTCTTATGCCCTGCATCGCAAGATCGGCATTCTGGTGAACCGCAATGGCCACGTAGAATGCGTGATTTTGGGCACGTCTGACCGTTGTTATCTGCCGGACATCGGGCGCGCACGCGCCGGTCTGGGCCGACTGCGCGGCATCCGCTTGATCGTGACGACGCTGAACGAGGCGCCCAATCAGACTTTGCTGACAATGGACGAAATGACAGACTTGACGAAACTGCGTCTCGACTGGGCGGTCAGCATTTTACCAAGCATTTTGGGCGCGCCTGACAAGTTCGAATACGCGCACATCGTGCCGACCCAGAAAGGGATCACGGTCGCGCGTACCGTGGTGGATCAATACGATGCGCTGCCCGAAGACGCGGATGCGCAGCTCAAGGCGTTTGAGACAGAACTGCGTCAGACGAGCGAACGCGACCACCTGAACGACGCGCCGCCAGCGATTTTGGTGCACCTTGACACGGGCGAAAAGGACGCGCGCGAACGCCGCAACGAAATGCTGGAACTGTGCCGCACGGCCGGCATCGAAGTCGTGCGCATCATTGAACAGCGCCGTCGTCAGGTCGACCCCAAAACACTGGTCGGCACGGGAAAGTTGCAGGAGATCGAACTGCACGCGCTCGACGAAGACGCGCAGTTCATCATCTTTGACCGTGAATTGACGCCGGCGCAGTCGCGCTCGCTGACCCGCGTGCTGCCGTTCAAACTGCTCGACCGAACGCAGCTCATTCTGGACATTTTTGCGCAACGCGCCCGCTCGGTCGACGGCAAACTGCAGGTCGAACTGGCTCAGATCAAGTACAACCTGCCCAAACTGATCGACAAAGACACAGCGATGAGCCGCCTGACCGGCGGCGTCGGCGGACGAGGACCGGGCGAAACAAAGCTGGAGATCAACCGTCGTAAGGCGCACGAACGCATGCAGGTGCTCGAAAAAGCGCTCAAAGACCGCGAAACCCATCGACAGCTGCAACGCAAAAAACGCAACGAACAGCACATCCCCGTTTTTAGCCTGGTAGGCTACACAAACGCCGGAAAATCCACGCTGTTAAACGCACTTACGAAGTCGGACGTGTATGCCGAAGACCTGTTGTTCGCGACGCTCGACACGACTTCTCGACGTCTGCGTTTTCCGCGCCTGCAGGAGGTCATTTTCACCGACACGGTCGGGTTCATCCGCGACCTGCCCAAAGACCTGGTGGCGGCATTCAAAGCCACACTCGAAGAGCTGCAGGACGCCGACGTGCTGCTTCACGTCATCGACGCGTCCAATCCTCAGATCCACTCTCAGGTCGAAGCCGTTGAAAAAATTATTAAAGACCTCAACCTCGGCGATAAAAAAATGTTGCGCATCCTGAACAAGTGCGACCTGATCGATCCCCAGGAAACCATCGAGCTCTGCAACCGCTACGACGCCGTCGCCATCTCGGCCAAGTTCCAAACGTCGACTTTGCCGCTCATCGACCGCATCCAGGCGATCTATATGGGTGAGGACGCCAAACAGGAAGCTGAGATCCGGGTGCTGCATTTCGGCGAAAACGACGAATAAAACATCCCTGCGGCGCGGGTGATCCGTCGCCCAAACCGCTTTTGAATTAAATATACAATTATTCCTTTATCATTATAATTCGATCACAGACTGGTAGAACCACCAGCCCTGTCCTGACAACAACATTACATTTCACGACCATGCCACTCCTTTCCGATTTTTCAGATACCGCAGCACTCGCCGAGTCGAAACGCCTCGGTCTCGTGATCTTAGCGCGTCGTACCAAACTCGACGACTGGACAGGACTCGAACGCGAGACGATCACGCCCAAACCCAGTGAAAATTCAGGCTTTACCACGGGCATGCTCACCCTGTTTCGCTACGCCCGCGGCGAAGACGTGCCTGCGACACTCGTTCGCAGCTTTTTGGACGACTTGCTGGAACTCATGTTTTGCGGACTCGCCAGTCCCGAAATGGCCCTGCCGTCATTCAGTAAAATGGGCGACCGTCCCTGGGCCCACGCATGGCGCGCCGCTGAGATCCGCCTCGTCGTCGACGAACAGGAACCGGTCGAAACGCCGACCCTGGCCCACCTGCTCTGTATTCCAAGCCACACGCTGGCTCGCTATCTCATGCAGAACGGCATGACGCCCAGTTACGTGCCCGCAGAGAAGCTCAAGGAAGTCACCGAATTCTTTACGCGCCCAGGCGAATCACGTTGCGCCCCCGTCCCAACTCCCGACGGTGACGTCATCGACCTCGCGCCGGAGAACGACTAAATGCGAAAACCCAAGCATTTCAACGAAATCGTTGCTGTGTTGGACACCTACGTGCCCGACCCGAAAATTCCATTGAACTTCAGCGACCCGTTTTCGCTACTGATCGCCGTCATTTTGTCGGCCCAATGCACCGACAAACGCGTCAACGAGGTCATGCCCGAACTTTTGAAGCGCGGCACCACACCGGCTCAAATCGCCGCGTTGAGCGTCGAGGACATCAGTGCGATCATCAAGCCTTGTGGCTTATACACGCGCAAAGCGCCGGCGATTTTGCAGATCAGCCAGACGCTGCGCGACCAGTTCGACGGCCAGGTTCCCAACACGCGCGAAGCGCTGGAGGCGCTGCCCTGCGTTGGTCGCAAAACCGCCAACGTCGTACTGTCACACGCATTCGGCATACCCGCGTTCCCCGTCGATACCCACATTCTTCGCCTCAGCCAACGTTGGAGCTGGTCACTCGCCAAAACCGCCGACGCCGTCGAACGCGACCTCTGCGCTCTCTTTCCCGACACCGAGTGGATGCGCCGACACCTGCAGCTCATTCTGTTTGGCCGAACCTGGTGTAAGGCCACCGGCCACCACGCCGAAACCTGCCCTGCCTGCCAGCTACTGATCTAGACATTTCAAATGCCCTAGGCCGTCAACAAAAGATTTTATATATTCATCTTTGTTAATAATATTATTTACAAACCAGCCAAATATTATTAAACAACGCAATCATACATAAACTCAAAGATCTCACATCGACTGCGTCATAAACAATCGTAGTAGGGGAAAGCCTTCCCCTACGCGTCTATTCGCGTTGCGAATACGCCGCTACCCCTTCTGCCTACGGCATGCCGCACTCAATGATGCGGCACACCTGAACCGACTGAGAGCATTTACAAATTATTTCTGACCGACCGCCTCAACGAGTTTATCGAGAGCATTGCTGAGGTCAGGCAATGACTTAACATAGAATTTAATATTTTCCTTAGCGCCAGAACAATCCGTGGCGAGTGGGAATGTGTCAATGGTATCACTAGCCTCTGCCTTCATCTCAACCTCCGAAGGTTTAACGCCGGAGGCACCATAATTCTCTTCGTCATCGAAAGCAACCTCGCTGTCGTCCAACATTAAGAAGCGAGTAAATAACATTGAGTAATTGGTAATAATTTTTGTGACGGCTTGCGTCCAAATGCGATTACATTCATCCCCGATCGTATCAAAACGTGCCGTCGCAAACATAGAATACGTAATATCTCGACTCGTCGGGCTTGTAATAACTTTTCCTCCAAATCCGCCCAACGAATAGGAAGAGTTGGAAAAGAGGTTGGCAAAAACAGAGATAAAACTCGCGGAGCTACGATCAGAACTCAAGGCACCGATAAATCCGCCGACCTCAGCTATGCCGGAGATTTCGTCCACACGGACATTAGCATTATTAACTTCAAAATATGTGGAGGAATCTGATCCAATGGCGCCACCGAGCGTAGAATATCCTGAGAGGGTGTTTGCACGCACGAGCAAATTCGAAATGGACGTTTTATTCCCAGCCGATATGCCTATGGCCCCACCGATATTGCTATCAAGGAGTGTATTGGTTGTGGCTATGCTTCCGATCTGCACGGCGCTATCTTTTACGACGCAATTGAAATTCCCAGCATCGCTATCGGGGTTGCAGTAACCGATCAACCCACCAATACCCGCGCCTGTGGAGAGAATCTTTTTACCAACCAGGACGACGTGATCGGCACTACCAACGCCGATGTACCCGCCCACATCAGAGTTACCCTGAATCTCGTCAAAGCTGACCTGCAGATAACGGACGCCCAAATTAATGTTATCTGGGATAAACGCGTCATAGCCAAAAACGCCACCGACATGGTCTTTCCCTGTGATCTTATCGAACTTCATAATTTTGTCAGACGTAAACGTGTATTCGGCACCTTGTGTCTTCCCCACGAGTCCGCCGACATTATTCGAATCAGGCGCATTGATGGTCACGCCATCCGCGAAACAGTTTTTGATAATGATCGGCTTGGCGTACTTACCCTCATCCACGACATAGGCGCGAGTTTCACCCACAAGTCCACCGACATTATCAACATTATCGTTGTTATTCCTTGCGGAAATAGAAAGTGTGCCTGAATATATAATATTTTCTAACACATTATCAAACTCGTTAGCCACCTCACGGGGAGTTGAGATCTCATTCCCGGAATATGCAATATTCGCCAATAAACCGTGGCCATTTTTGACATCAAAATCGATAATTAGATCCTTAATTTCAGAAGCGTGGATATGCTCGAACAGCGGTTGAGACAAGGCACAACGTTTACCATCAGGCGCAACGCTCGTAATGCGATGTCCATTACCATGGATCTTGGCATCATTGAGATCAGCGATAATACTCAAATCGTTGATGATACATTCCTGAGCATTGATCGAGGTATTTGGCAGATCAGCCAAATTGATGTCATTTTTAAATTCTACATTTTTGACCTGCCAAAATTTGCTGTATTTAGGGTCGTATGCCCCCTTCCCTGACAGGATCATAATAACGTCATAAAAATTTTCCGCATGATAAACGTACAAAACGTTGCCCTCAACAGCGACGGGGCAAAATTCATAACTGCCTTCCAGCACTTTGGGATTATAGGGACACGGATCTTCTTCGTCAATCACGCCATCTCCATCCGTATCGAGTGGTGCCTCGTCGATACAGGTGTTGTTTTCACAGGCATAGCCACATTCACGTGACTGCCACTTATCTTCAACACAAGTCAACAGGATCTTGCCAGTTTCGTCGCATTTAACCTCATTGCCTGTACATTCTCTCGTCACGCAATTACCTTCGAGACAAATATCTTCACAGGCGTCTTGTTTTGACCAGTCGTTATTCTCGCACACGAGCGGCGTTTTGCCGTCTTCGTCGCATTTTTTGGCGCCGGCATCACAGACTTTTTCAGCACAGGACTTGTCGGAGCAGATGCCGGATTCGCAGACCTGGTCTTGTTTCCATTCGCCGTTGTCATTGCACTTCAACAAGATCTTGCCAGACTCGTCGCATTTAAGTTCGTCTTTTGTGCAACCTGGTTCCTTATCTCCGCCAGTGCAATTCACGTCGCCTGGATCACAAACTGGTGTAGAACCTTTCTCAACGCATTTGCCACTCTGACAGATCGTGTTTCCAGAACACGCATTGTCACACGAGCCACAATGCTCGTTGTTCGTCGTCGCATCGATCTTCTCGCCATTGCATTTAATGTGAACATTCTTACTGTACTCACTACAAGCGTAGTGATCCGTCGTGCCATAAACCAGGACGCAGGATTCTGTTCCAAAACATTGCTCCATCTGATGCGTGACATTGTCATCTTTGACGGGTTCAAAAATCGAGTCCTGGATCACCCCAACAAAGATGCCTTCATCACATTTGGTAATGTTCACTTCACCTTCAGCCTGTTCCGTGCAAGAAGCGAGCAAACCAGCTGCGGCAAGTACGGAAATAATAGAAAGGTTGCGCTTCAACATCTTTTGTCTCCTGTTTATCGCTTTTAATCAATCGAATATCGCGCCATTTCGAGACCGGTCGGGAAATGGCCCAGTATGAACGCACAAGGCTAGTTGTTAGTATAACAGATTGCGCATCAAACGCCAAACGATTCCACGTGAAATTCGACCGCACGTCTCCACATGGAATACAACCGATAACAAGCGGTTATCGTCTTGATAACAAAGCAGAATATATTTATTTATATATAATATTATCTTTGTACTAATAAAAGGTTAAATTTACAAAATTAATGTTTAATCAAATCATTATTTAAAAATATCCGTATCCGCGGCTACGGATACGCGGCTACGGATACGCGGCTACGGATGTGCACAGTACTCCACGACACAGGTCGCGTGCTCAGGGGACGTTTTCCCATAAGCTGCTGTACACATACTATCACATCGCTGCTGACACGATGCGTCCGATCGATCACAAAATATGTTGTATCCAATTTGTGCATTTGATTATCTTCACATTGCAACGCTACCTCAGCCTCATACTCACAGACATACACGAAATGTTCTTCAGAAGCTTTACAATATTTTTCATTATTATTGTTATCGCAATCACAACCTGTATAATGCGCTCTTTCGCCATACTCATACGTTAACCGATATGAATCTTTTTTTTGATACCCACTTCGTAAAGAAGGTAGCCTCAATACACTCATCAAGCTTGTTAACAAAGGTACTCTTTCAATAAATATGGCGGCCGAAGAAGCAGAAATGAGTGTCAATGAATTTCAAGCCCTCTTTGCAAAATCATGAATGACAATACATTGAACAAAGCTGCTGACGTGCTTCGTGAAATGAGCGGTAATGCTATCGTTATGGACTTAATTACTGTATATGCAGGCCGCAGGCAGAAAGGGTAGCGGCGTATTCGCAACGCGAATAGCCGCGTAGGGGAAGGCTTTCCCCTCCCCTATTCATATAAACAAAATGAATTTTCCAAACTTAATTTACGATCACTCAACATCCGATTTGACAGCTTCGACGAGTTTATCCAGTTCTTCGCTCAAATCGGGCAGTGGGTACACGTAAAACGAAATATCTTTGGTTCCACCGATACAATTCGTCGCGAATTTGAAATTCTCCACGGGGTTGGACGACGAAGCCTGCACACTCGCCGGCTTGACAGGGGTCGCATTCCCATTATCTTCCTGGTTGAAAGCATATTCATAATCTTCAGCCTGATAAAACAGAGCTGATGTAGAAACGACAACGTTCTTATTGGTTTCGCTCATGGCATAAGCCCAGACGCGTGAGCAACTTGGCGCGTTATTGTAACGAGTCGTCGCGACCCAGGACTGTTCAAAGGGTGAAACGGACGACGGCGGCGTGCTGACCTGACTGGCGACACCGCCCATTTTCGCACCACTCGGGGCAAACAGGTTTGCCAAAACCGAATATTGTTTGACCGAGCCGCTATTTGAACCAATAAAGCCCGTCAGGCCACCCACGTGATTGGCGCCTTCCACGTGATCCGCACGAACATAGAGCTCAGAAAAGCTGATCTTTTGGGGACTGCTCTTTCCGAATGCCCCACCGACATAGTCATTGCCATAGACCTTGTTTGAACGGACATACAGGTGTTTTGCCAGACTCGTGCTGGAAGAAGAAATAACGCCGACCATGCCGCCGACCGAGTCACCCTTCGATTCTACACTGTCGATCTGCAGGGCGCTGTTTTCGGCATTACAATCCGCACCATTAGAGCTTCCACTATAACTGCAAATTCCGACCATACCGCCTACAGTCCCAGCCTTCGCCAAAACGGCGTTGCCCACCATGACGACATTAACGATATGCCCCTGACCGACGTAGCCGCCGACCCTGCTGTTGCCCTGGACCGTGTCAAAAGCGACGCGAAGATACCCATTCTGCGTATCGAACTCGTCATAGAACCTGGCGTCTACGCCCAAAACGCCACCGACGTTGTCTTTGCCAGACACGCTATCGATCTTCATGATCTGGTCTTTTGTATAGCTGTATTTGGCGCCCCAGGTCTTGCCGACGAGGCCGCCGACATTGTCGCTGTTGGGCGCGCTGACCGTCACGCCATCAGCATAGCAGTCTTCTATGAGCGTCGGCAGTATGAACAAACTTTGTTTGGTGTCCACGACGTACGCGACCACTTCGCCGACCAGGCCGCCAACATTGGATTCGGCCGTACTGATGAGCAAGCCGGCATACGTCACATTTCGTATGACACTGCTTTTTGTATCTTTGATCGAATCCAGGGTCTCGTCCTCATCCCCACTGAAGACGCGGTTGGCGAGCAATCCCTGACCGTCTTTCACGTCAAAATCGATCGATAGATCAGAAATTTCGGTCTGATGAAGGGTATCGAACAACGGCTGCGGCAACGCACAACGTGCGCCGTCGGTCGTCACGCTCGTAATGCGATGACCATTTCCCTTGATCACCACGTCATTGAGCTGCAACCCAAAATTCCAGTCATTCACGACACATTCGTCGTCATCGCTTGACATATTGGCCAGATCAGCCAGATTGATGTCACTTTTGAAGTCAATGACCTTGATCTGTTCGGGCTTGATGTTCTGATAATTTTCGTTTTGATCCCCGTTACCCGACAGAATCATAGCGGCGTCGTACAGATCCTGAGCAAAGTAGATGTTGAGCGTACCATTCGTAAAGTTAACGCAGGAATTTGGTTTTTCGGTCGTGTAATCCGCGTTGTATGGACACACATCTTTGTAATCGGGCACGGTATCGGCATCGGTATCGAGCGGCACTTCGTCAAAGCAGATATCATCGAGACAGGCATACGCGCAGCTTTTTTGTTCCCAGTCGCCGTTTTTGCAGACCAACAGGTTCTTGTCGTCAGCGCATTTGACCTCATCGCCATGGCAAGCGAAGTTGAGGCACTCACCAGCTTCGCAGGCATCCGCGCAGCTGGTCAGATCTTTCCAAGCGTTGTTTTCGCAGACCTGCGGCGTCTTGCCATCGGCTGCGCACTGTTTGGCATTGGCGTCACAGACTTTGTCGGCACAAGCTTTGTCGCTGCAAACGCCGGATTCGCAAACATGGTCGTCCTGCCATTGTCCCTGGTCATCGCATTTCAACAGGGTCTTGCCATCAGCTGCGCATTTGTTCTCATTTGGCTGACAATCCGGCGTTTTTTTGACGCACTCACCGGCTTCGCAGGCATTGTCACAGCTGGTCAGATCTTTCCAAGCGTTGTTTTCACAGACCTGCGGCGTCTTGCCATCGGCTGCGCACTGTTTGGCATTGGCGTCACAGACTTTGTCGGCACAAGCTTTGTCGCTGCAAACGCCGGATCCGCAAACATGGTCGTCCTGCCATTGTCCCTGGTCATCGCATTTTAACAGGGTCTTGCCGTCAGCTGCGCATTTAACGTCGTCTTTCGTGCAAAGCTGGTCATCGACCACGCATTCTCCCTGTTTACAGACCTTTCCCCCCTGACAAACGTTACGGCACGAACCGCAATGTTCGTTGCTCTGACTGGCATCGACTTTTTCGCCATTACAACGGATGTGGTAGTTGTTTACGAATTCGCTGCAAGCATACTTGTCTTTGGAACCGTAAACCAAAACGCAATATTCAGTCTCGAAACAACGTTCCTGTTTGCGCGTCTCAGTGCCATCCATGATCGGGTCAAAAATGGAGTCTTGTATGACGCCCAAAAAAGTGCCGCCGTTACAGCCAACGGTCTTGACTTCTTCGTCACCGGTCTCCACACAGCCTGCGAGCAATCCCGCAGTTGCAAGCACTGTTAAAATAGAAAAATTACGTTTTAACATTATTATTATTCCTCTCTTGAGCTGATCAGCATCAATGACACTCACGCGCCAATTTGACACGCGAGAAGAGGCTTCAAGAATTGATATTGATTTATGACAAAGCCGATATGTCTGCGTATTACAACTCAGATAGGCATAAACGCCCGATTGCCTATGATTTTAAGCGCGGCTATTTCATACCCCGCCCCCGCGTCGCTTCTCCCTCGCTTGAGCCGCCCGGACCGGACGGCTCTACGGCTCGGTCAATACGCGCCGCGTTTTTCTGATTTTCGACACAACTTGTTTGTTTTTCTCAACTGAACTGTCGCGTCTGCGTCTTATTTTGTGACATTGTCACTGACCGGATCCTCAGATTTGGTCGCTTCAATGAGTTTATCGAGTGCCGCGCTCAAGTATTCCAATTTGTAACCATAGAACGAAATCTCTTCGCCCTCGCCGCCGCAACTGGCGAGTTTGAAGGACTCCACCTCAAAGTCGTCAGTCGCAGCTACGACGTCAGCAGACGAGACAGGCGTAGCTTTCAGGTTATCCGAATCAAAAGCGACTTCTTCTTCACCTGCCTTATAAAAGGAACTCGTTTCGCCATTAACACCATAGCTGTACACAGAGACGGCATTTTTCCAGATGCGTTTACAGCTTGGGTATTTGGAGAAACGCGCTGTCGCTAACGTGGAGTTCTGAAGAATCTTGACCGTGTCAGCCCCCAGCTCAAGTTTTCCAGCGAACCCACTGATCGTGGTATCCGTCATGGCGTAAAGGTTGGCGAGGACTGAGAAATTAGCAGCCGAGCCGTTGCTGACCGTAAGGCTCCCTATGACGCCGCCCACGATCTCGTCTCCATCGACACGATCGGCGCGCACATTGAAATTAGAAATGTTGAAGTTAGCTGGAGACGCCTCACCGATCAAGCCGCCGACATAACCACGACCTTTTACTTGTTTTGCGTGCATGAGGACCTTATCGAGCTCAACCGAATACGCATGAACTCTGCCGATCACGCCGCCAGCGAACTCACCTTCATCCCCACTGCTTTCAACGCGTCCGACCTGAATTGCATCATTGATCACGCTGCAGCCGGAGTAAGGACTGCCAGTGTTACTAAGAACACAATTACCGACGAGGCCACCAACCTCCGAGTCTCCCAAAACTTCATTGCCGACGGCCACGACATTCGTAACCCAGCCTGCGCCAACAAAGCCACCGACATAATTCCGTCCCTTCACTTGATCAAAACTGACCGATAAATAATCTATCAAACCGATTTTGTCATGACGGACGGGATCGAACCCAAAGATGCCCCCAACGTTATCTTGACCTTCAACTTTATTGATCTTCATGATCTTATCTTTATTGAAGGAATATTCGGCGCCCCAGGTCTTGCCGACGAACCCGCCGACATTATTCGCTCTTGGCGCAATGACTGACACGCCGTCCGCGTAGCAGTTTTTAATGACGTTCGGCAACATATAGCTATCGCCATAATCCTTCACATAGGCGCGCACTTCACCGACGAGGCCACCGACGTTTTCTTCGGCGTTACTATGGAGCGTTCCTGAAAAGGTGATATTTTCGAGAACATTATTCTTTAAATCAACTAGATCCTCGGGCATCGCATTTTCGCTCCCGGTTTGCATACGGTTCGCGAGCAAGCCCTGACCATCTTTGACGTCATAATCGAGTGTAAGATCGGTAACGGTACTCTCTTTAATGTCAATAGCCAACGGCTGAGGCAAGGCGCAACGTCGTCCATCGGGTCCAACGCTCGTAATGCGATGACCATTGCCGATGACGTTCAATTTGTTGAAATAGAGCGGAACATCCCAGTTATTGACGACGCAATCAACGCCGTAGACCGAAGTATTGGGCAAATCGGCCATATTCACATCATGTTTGAACTCGATATTTTTGACATTGAGCCCAAAGATATGCCCCCAGGTTGGCGTAAAAGCGCCTTTCCCAGACAGGATCATAGCCGCGTCATAGAGGTTTTCAGCGTGGTAAATGTAGAGCGTATCGTTTTCGAGAGAAATACAAGTCTCAGGGACGCCGCTAAGGAATTTTGGATTGTATGGACAGGGATCTTTAATATCGGGGACGCCATCGCCGTCTGTGTCGATGGGCTGCTCGTCAAAACAAGCGTTGCTCTCGCAGGCATAACCGCATACTTTCGTCTCCCATTGCCCATTTTTACATGTCAACAGGCTCTTTCCGTCGTCGGAGCATTTAACTTCATTGCCGTCGCAGACGGTGCATTCGCCGTTGTTACAGGCTTTCTCACAAGCCGTTTGATTTTTCCACGCGTTATTTTCACAGACCTGCGGCGTCTTGCCATCCGCCGCGCACTGTTTGGCACCGGCATCACAGACTTTTTCAGCACACGCGTCATTGCTGCAGACACCGGATTCGCAGACCTGATCGACCTTCCATTCACCGTTGACATTGCATTTCAACAGGTTCTGGTTCTGACTGTCACACTGAACCGATTCAGGCGTACAAGCGCCGGGCAAAACGCACTGCCCCTCGATACACACGTCGTCGCCAATGCATCCATGACCGCACTTACCGCAGTTTTTGATATCCGTACGCGCATCTGTTTTTTTGCCATCACATTCGATGAAGTAATTGACCGAGTAATGACTGCAAGCATAGTGCCCCGGTTTGTTATAGACCTCAACGCAGGACTCACCATTACTGCTGATACACTGCTCTTTTTCTTTATGCGTCACGCTTGATTCATCGACCACGGGTTCAAAGATCGAGTCTATGATCACGCCATCGAAGGTGCCCATATCGCAGGGAATCGTTGTCGCCTCATCGAGACTACTTTCGGAACAGGCAGTGAGCAGCGAAGCGAGGGCTAAAAGATAGAGACTACGTTTATTCATCATGATGAGTGCTCCTTGGCAGGGCGATCGTCCACTGCCAGCCTTTTCAACGTTCTCCTCATAAGAGCCTCGTCTGGCAGTGTCATATTCTAATAATTTAATTATGAACACGACGTTTATATATAAATAAATTTATATATAAACGTCGAACTAAAATTCAAAGGACAGCCCGACGCCAGCGCTATCAGCTCCGACATACGGAGTAACGAGCACATTGTCGGCGAGTGTTTCTTTAAGTTTAGTATATTTGACGGCATCGATGATGAGCAGCGACGCGCCCGTCACCGCAGCAGCAGCGCCCACACCGATCATACCATAAGCGATATAATATTTATTATTGGTCTCGGTACGTTTTTTGGCGAGGTTTGGATAACCACCAGGATCTTTCATGTGTCCGTCGTGATAATCTTTATAATCTTTGTGTGAAACGCCATAGATGGCACCACCCGCCGCGGCGATAGCCACACCACCGCCGAGAAGCGACCAGCCGGCGATCTTCAAAGTCTTGGATTTACGGTTGACTTCTTCCTGAGTCACCCCGGCGTTTTCTGCGATCTTTTCGTAATTCACGATCTCGACATTGATGTCGTTTGTCATGCCGTCAGAAGCCGTGACCTGAAATGCATTGGTACCGTAAGACGCGCTAGCCACGACGTTGTGCTTGCCCGGCGCAACGCGGATCGGTTCGGGAGAGCACTGAAAAGCCTTGTCTTCATCCAAAGCGATCTTGATCTCAGGCGACTCGCATTTGAACGAAAGATAAGCAGAACAATGCTGATCGAACGTCTGCTGCAATTCAGACAATTTCTGCATCACGACATCATGCGGCAGGTCTTCGGTGGACGGCGCATCGGGGACGCGACGATAGGCATCTTCTGCCAACATGCACTTGCCCTGCGCTTCGTAGATCTTGCCCAGCTGCATCCAAACAAAGTCGATCTCGCCAATCTCGATCATGGCTGTAAACAGTTTTTCTGCTTTAGCATAATCGCCTGCTTCACGAGCATCGTAAGCCTGGTTATTCAACAACGTGATCTGCGTAAGCTGTTCCTCGGAAAGCTCAATAATTTCATTGGCATACCCCAATGAACTCATCAACATCATCGCACCGAGTGTACCCAACCCCAATGATTTCAACATCTTGATAACTCCTGACCTAAAAGACTTGGCTCAATTTTCACGTATAATCCATGCCGTAACAGCATCAACGCTTATTATATCACACTACGGGCGCATTTTCACCACTATTTGAGGTTTAACCATCCATCCAAGTTTTTTGTGTGCATCCCGGTTGACGAAAACGGCGCGGCGCGCCATAAGACGACGTCGTGCCAAGCGGTTCCCCCATACCGCGTTCAGACGTTATTTTTTTCTTTTATATTTTTTTGGAAAAGCGATGACAGAGCAGGAAATTCAAAGTTTATTGGCGGAGATCCGTTCACGCCGCAGTGAGTATGCGCGCGCAGGTTATGATGATTCAACGCGTGAATCGGCGTATGTGGACGATCTTGCGCGCTATGAGTGCGCAGGCTTGACGGCGCGGCGCGCGCGTTTTGACGGAGAAGTCGGCGTGGAACGCGACCCGATCGTCATGTCGCGCGGCAAAGGCGCCTTCGTCTGGGACGCCGATGGGCGTCCCTATGTCGACATGGGCGCCTGTTTTGCCGTCGCAGCCTACGGCCACGCCAACGACGAGCTCATAGCAGCACTCACCGAGCAGGCGCAAAAAATGATGCACGGCATGGGCGATGTTTACCCAACCGACGTCAAAGTGACGTTCCTGAAAAAGCTCGCCGAAATGGCCCCCGGTAATCTCAACCAGGCTCTGCTCAGCCAGTCGGGCGCCGAAGCCGTCGAGACCGGCCTCAAAATGGCTCAGATGGCCACCAAACGCCACCGCATCATCGCGTTTGAATCGTGTTACCACGGTCTGAGCTACGGCGCGCTGTCAGTCACCGGGCACAGTGACGCGTTCAAACAACCGTTCAAACCGCGTATCTGCAGCGAAACGACGTACGTGCCCTACGCGAACTGCGCGCGCTGCGCCTTTGGTCAAAAGCCCGAGACGTGCGAATTCGCCTGTCTGAAACACCTGGAACGCCTGCTCCAAGCACCGTCAAGCGGCTGCACCGACGTCGCGGCAGTCATCGCCGAACCAGTTCAGGGACGCGGCGGCGACATTGTGCCGCCCAAAGGCTGGCTCAAAGCGCTTCGCGACGTTTGCACACGTAACGACGTGCTTCTGATCCTCGACGAGATCTACACCGGGTTTGGGCGCACGGGCGCACGCTTTGCGTGTGAACACGAGGGCGTCGTGCCCGACATTTTGTGCCTAGGAAAAGCCATGACCGGCGCATTCCCACTATCGGCTGCCATGGCCACGCCCGACGTTCTTAAACACTGGCCGCTCAATACGACCGAGGCCATTCACACCAGCACGTTCCTTGGCAACCCCATGGGCTGTGCCGTCGGGCTCAAGGCACTCGAGATCCTTGAACGTGACCAGCTCGCTCAACGCGCTGCAGAACTCGGTGCCTGGCTCAAAGCCGAGATCGTGCGCATCGCTGACAAGCGCCGCGACATCGTCTTTGACGTGCGCGGCAAGGGCTTCATGATCGGCATCGAGTTCGCCGACCCCGACAGCAAACCGCGCACCGACCTGGCGCTCAAAGTCGTCGACGAACTCCGCAACCGTGGCTTCATTCTGTTGCCCAGCGGCCCCTGGTCACAGGTCGTCTCGCTCTCTCCCACGCTCGTCATGCCCAAAGCGTGTCTCGAAGCCTTCCTTACCGAGTTCGAAGACGTCGTCACGCATTTGTAACCGCCAGCAATTGCAACTCAACGTCACTTAGCCCCCAAGCGCCCCAATCTGGGACGCTGAAGGGGCTTTTCATGAAGATCGACAACGATTACGCTTTTTGCATCATTCGTTCAATGTCGTCGATCTCTTTAACGAGTTCAGCCGTGAGATTGACCGGTCCGTTTTCAGTAACGAGAATGTCGTCTTCGATGCGCACCCCAATGCCACGGTATTTTTCGGGCACGGACGTGTCATCCACTGTGAAGTAGAGCCCGGGTTCGACCGTCAGAATGACGCCGGCTTCGAGCAGAGCAGGCTTGTCACCGTTACGGTGATAGGCCGTGCCCACGTCGTGCGTATCGATACCGAGGTAGTGGCTCGTGCCGTGGAAATACCAGGGTTTGTCGAGTTCCTTTTCAAAGATCTCGTCAGGCGACTGGCTCAAGATGCCGAGGTCATGCAAGCCCTGGGCAAAGATGCGACGAACACGGTCGTGCGGGCTCTTCATGTGATTACCAGGCACGCATTCCTTGATGGCCTCTTTTTGGGCGCGCAGCACAAGTTCATAGATGTCGCGCTGGGCCGACGTGAATTTGCCGTTTGCCGGGAAGGTGCGCGAGATGTCACCGGCGTATTCTTTGTACTGAGCGCCGGCATCGATCAAAAGCAGGTCACCGTCGTTAATGACGTCGCGATTGGCTTCGTAGTGCAACGTCGTGGCGTGCGCGCCACCAGCGGCGATCGTGCCAAAACTCTCTTCCTGCGCGCCACGCGTGCGGAAACCGTGCGCCAGGATCGCTTCGATCTGCCATTCGCCCATGCCTGGTTTGAGCTGAGCGAGCACGTCCTGGAACGCCTGTGCCGTGATCGAACAGGCTTTTTTCATCACCTCGATCTCGTCGCCATCCTTGACGCGGCGCATGTCGTCGACAATGTCACGCACATCCATGAAGGCACGCGGTCCTTCGCTCGCGTGGCGGCCGCGATGGCGAAGTTTTTCGCTCTCTTCAAACAACATGGCACCCACTTCGGCGTAGCAACCAAAGTCAAAATAGACCTGGTCGAGCGGAAAGAGGATCTTGGCGAGTTCTTCACGAAGTTTACCGATATCAAAAGCTTCGTCGGCACCAAATTGGTCGATGGCACCTTCACAGCCGTAACGGGGGCCGACCCAGCGTTCGCGCTCGGGGTCATGAGGCAACACGAACATCGTGAATTTTGAGCCCAGGTCGGCGCTCAAAATAACGAGCACAGCCCCCGGTTCGTCGATGCCACACAAATAGGTGACATTCGGATCCGGACGATAGGCATAGTCCTGGTCACCGCTACGGTGCGCAGGTTGGGGGTTGACGATGATTGCCGCAGAATTCGGCAAAAGCGCTTTGGAAAGCGCCAAACGACGTGATTTGTAATCCATGATCGATTTCCTTTACTAAATACGAACTGCTCAAAAAAAAGCGCGCCAAATTGGCGCGCTTCGTCATACGACCAAACTAAATCTTTGATCAGGCTTTGTCTTCGGCGGTGTCGGCATCAGCAGGCTTGTCGGCGGTGTCGGCATCAGCAGGCTTGTCGGCGGTGTCGGCGTCAGCAGGCTTGTCGGCGGTGTCGGCGGC
>JAZUKH010000270.1:0-6986 GCA_045643185.1 Myxococcota bacterium
GAACGACATGGCTACGATCCGACTTCGTAAGATCTTTCTTGATGAAGAAGGTGACGTCGGCGAGTCGGCCGCGGGTGATCTGAATCTTACCGCGGTCAGGCATCTGGTAGTACGGGCAGTCGGGCAGGCCGCCGGACAGGCAGAATTCACCGTTAAATCCGTACAGCTCCTGAGGAATCGTCTTGCCGCACGTAGCGCAGCTGACTTCCTGCGGCCCTTGGTCTACGAATTCTTCTTCTTCATCGACCTGGTTGCGTTTGATGATGATCACGACGGCTACGCCAATGCCGAGGAGCAGGCCAAGCGACAGGAAGATCCACAAAAGCAGGTGATTTTTTGAAAGGTTCGGCCACTGGATCTTGGTGGATGCTTTTTCTTCGCCCGTGCCGGTCTTAACGACGAGCTGCATGGCGTATTTGCCAGCCTCGAGATAGTTGTCGCCGTCCATATTGATCGTGGCATCCAACAGGTAGCGTTTATAGATGTAGTCGTAGACTTCGTGCTGGATCTTATGCTGGAAATCTTGTGTCGTGGTGGCTTCGAGATACAGGCCGCCCGTATTGGTCGCAATACGTTTGATGATATGGACGTTCGACATACCAGCCTGGCCATCGGGGCTGTAACCGATGACGATCGGCGTGATGTTGTTCTTTTTGAGTTCGTCGGTGAGTGCACTGACCAGTCGGATGGCGTGATCCTGGTCACCCACGACGGAACCTTCGGCGTCGCTGATCAACACCAGATATTTATGCGAAACGTTTTGGAGGCTTTCGAGGGCAGCGAGGGCAGGATTGAAGGATTGGAACAGGTTCGGTTCAAGGCCGGTCGTATTCTGCATTTCACCCAACGCACGCGACAGCAACGCTTCCGACGCGCGCGTCCAACCCACAGGTCTCGGGTTGGTGTCGTACGGAATCGCGTTCACCATATCGATCTTACGGTCGATTCGCTGCACCAGCGTGATCAGGTTTGAACGGATCGCAAAACTCTCTTCACTGTAGTTCTTGGCAATCGGGAAAATAAATATGATGCCTACGCCTTTGTCGCCGTCCACAAATTCGCGGATCTGCGCATTTTCAAGCACTGGGCGCTTGTCGTCGATGACCAGCGAACAGTCCGTTTCTTTCACGCCTGACATGACCATCTGATCGCCCTGGCGAAGGTCAAAATAAATCGAAATCTTCGCTTCTTCAGCGCTGTCACCGTCTTTCGGCAGGTCGACATCTTCAATTTTAAGGACATTCGCAAAGGCCAGTGTCGGGATCAGGACAAAGAAGAACGCCAAAAGCCAACCCAGTAAGCCAGCTCGTCTATGCATAATTGCCTCCGATAAAAATAAGTTCAAAAGCCCAAAAAGGGTTTTATCATCTTATCACAGAATAACCATTTCTGTAAAATGTAGGATTGTTTTTGGGGCGCGCGTCTATGCGCAAGGCGCATACGACGCGCTGGCGGCGCGATCTGCCGCAGGGCGTCAGATAGGCGCCGCCGGGCTGCACAAGCGTGTGGGGCGGTGCTGATCCTGCGGGGCGGGGCGGCAGGTTTTCTAGGCACGGTGCCCTGTTTCAAAAAATCTGTTGTTTCGGACAGCTTGCAAGTTATACCTACATGGGGTATAGAGTACGACTTAAGTGCACAAGTGCACCGAATGTTACCCGAAACTAATTTATGTTACAGGAGAAATGCCATGAACAAACCGGAAATGCCTGTGGATCCTAAATCAGATAAGCGTAAACAGAGCGTTTACTTTCCAGTGGATATGCTCGAAGAGATCCAGCGTGAAGCACTTCGCCAGGACAGAACTGTTTCTTGGATCGTTCAGCGTGCGTGGCGCATTGCCCGCAATCAGATCGTCAATTATCCTTCAATTAACGACTCAAACGACGAATTGCCTGACGATATCAAGTAATATCACGGCCCGTGACCATAGTTAGGATTTTTTATGATGAACAGTGTCCATATCTGTGGCGCGGGTGGAATCGGGACGAGCGGCGTTGCCCTCGTCCTGCAGTCGCTCGGTTGCCACGTCACTGCGACCGACGCCTGCACCAGCGAGATCACGGCGTTGCTCGCTCGATTGGGTGTGCCCGTTGAAACGAAACCTCGTCCAGACTGGGCTAAAAGCGCCGAATGCGTCATTGCGCCCAACGCATTTCCTCAAGATCACCCCGAACTCGTGGCTGCAAAAGAAGCGGGTGTGCCCGTGATGACGCGTACCGAGGCTCTGTTGCGACTTTGCGCCGAACACGCGGCTTCGACCACGATCTGTATCGGCACTACGGCACGTGCCAGAACCGCCGCATTGATCGCCGCCAATCGCCCGGATGCCGGTTACTGCCTCGGTTTGGCACCAAAAGGTTTCGTGACACACGCGAAATTCGCAAAAGACATGGTGCTCGATCTCGACGAGCGTGAGCTGTTGGAACACGTTGAGCTGCTCTCGGCGTTGAAATGCGCGACTTTGCTCGTCAGCGACATGGCTGAACAGCCCCTCGGTTATTACGCCAAAAACTGGTCTTTCCAGGCTTGTTTGGAGGCTTGCGCGCCACGCGTCGACCGGGTCGTGTATCCGCAATTCAGCGAAAATAACAAACTTGAGTTTTGGTCGGGTATCGGTCCTCAGGCTCAGCGACTGACGGCGTTTGATCTCGAACTCACTGCTCAGCAGGCTCGTCTTGTGTCGCCTGACTCGGTCGATACACTCGCCGCGGCGCCCTTGCCTGACCTGTCGGCATTTGCAGCGGCACGCACCCTGTTGGGCGCACAGACTCAGATAAACGATGTCACAAGCGTCGGCTGGTTCGAAAAGGTCGACGAGCGCCGCGTCTTCGACATTCGTATGCACCCGGTCAATATCCAAAATGCCATTCGTGCCATGAAGGCGTGTTACCCCAACGAAGCGCTGACTGTCGTCATTCGCCCGTTTGCCTCAACGCACGCGCGTTACGACATGAATATTTGGCGAAAAGCCTTTGCCGGGGCTCAGGAGGTCATCGTTGTGACACCCGGCTACCAGGTGCCTGACAAGGCTTGTCGGCAACTCGCCACGGCCTTCAAAATGCGCGGTCTGGCTGCCTCGGTCCAGCCCCGAAAACAGGTCTACGCCGATTTTACACCAACGGGTGAACACCAACTCTGGATCGGTGCGCCTGAACTCATGAAACCATGAAAATCATTGATCAACTGAAGCAAAAGGCTCAACTCGATCAAAAGACGGTCTCCTTCGAGTATTATCCGCCCAAATGTCGAGATCACTGGCCGGCTTTTTACGAAAAAGTCGAGCGCATGTCGAAATTTGCACCCGACTTTATTGATGTGACCTGGGGAACCGGTGATCCAACGAGTTTTGCGAGTCTCGAAGTGGCTGACCAGATTCAGCGCAGGACCGGGATCGAAACGATGATGCACCTGACGTGCACGCACCGGTCCCGCACGGAATTGCTCGCCATTGTCGACCAGTTGATCGCACAAACGCCCATCCGTAACCTCATGGCGTTGCGCGGCAATCGTCCGCTCAATGGTAACTGGGTCAAGCCCAATGACGGCTTTGCTTCGGCTTGTGAGCTCGTCCGCGCTTTGCGCGAGCGTTTTGGCGCACAACTGGGCATATCCGTCGCTGGTTACCCCGAAGGGCACCGCGAAGATGGCTTGCCGCCCGATCCAGCTTATGTGCGCACACCGGGCTATTTCAAAGAAATTGACTACTTGCGCCAAAAAGTATCGGCCGGCGCTGACTTTGTCGTGACTCAGCTTTGTTTTGATATGGATCAACTCTGTCGTTACCGCGACGACTGCGTGTCGGCCGGTATCCAGGTGCCGATCATTCCCGGACTCCTGCCGTTGCACAGTCACCGGACTTGGCAGAAAATAGCCATGTTCTCGGCCTCGATTCCCGCGTCGTTAGCTCAACAGTATGACAGGCATCGCGACGACGATGATGAGGCGCTTCAAGACTTTGCGCTCGACTTGCTCGACGCTCAAAAAATGCGTTTGTTTGCCGAAGGCTTTGTCGGCATTCACTTGTATACGCTCAATCACGAGCGCTTGCTGTCCAGCTGGTTTTCACGGAACGCGGCCGATCATCCTGGTTCAGGCGAGTTGGGCGTTTATGAAAAATCCAACTAAATTATTGGATACAAAGACGTTTGGTTGTGCTACACTTCGTTGGACGGATTTGGTGGCTTTATACTTACTCTTAATCGTTGAGAACGATCATGCAACAATCCCATATCATTATTAACGACCTTAAGTTTTACGGCTATCACGGGGTTTATCCCGAAGAAGCAGTCATTGGCACGTCGTTTAGTGTCGATGTGGATATTCAGCTCAATCCCAAATTGCTGTGCTTTGAGACGGATTCACTTGATGATGCGCTCGACTACGAAAGTGTTATTTGCAGTATTATGTCGATCGGCACAAAACGGCGTTTCAAGCTCATTGAGCGTCTCGCGCTTGTTATCGCTGACAACATTTTGAATCAGCGTGCCGTTGCCGGCGTCACTGTGACGGTGCGCAAACTCGTGAAGTTCGCAACCACAGAACCCCAGTGGGTGGCCGTACAGGTCACGAAAATGAAGTAATTTTACCATATTCGCCAGTTGGTGTGGCGGTATTAGCTGGGCAAATACGAATTTTTAATGACCGATGCGTTTAGACGTATCGGTTTTTTTATTCTTCGGGTTTTGCCTCGGTCGAAGTGTGACATGCACGCCACAGCTTGAATGCTATGATGAATCTGTCATGGGCGTCATCAGCACTTTCACCCACAAATGATACTCTTTTTTTTCCTGGATCGGGCGTAACGCATAAATTGCGTATTTTTTTTGAAGTGATTTTTTAGGTTAAAGTTGGCACGAAACGCGCATAATCACGAACCTGTGACTTAACGGACTGACTCAGTCTCTTGAGCCTTTTCATGCGATTCAATTTACATCTGGAGATTCCAGTAGGAGGATATCATGAGTAAGAAATTAGCGACATTGGCACTTGGTATGGCGACCGCGTTGATTCCGGCCGTTGCATTTGCAAACACCTCGATACTTGATGAGATCAATGATGGTATCGACGAACTTTCGACGATGGATAGCTCGTTGATCGATTTCAACGACGCTATGATCGCCCGCGGTGCTGGCGGTCCTGGTCATCAGCCTGGTCACGGTCCTGGTGCTGGTCCTCGTCCTCATGGTCCGGCGCATCATCCTGCACCTCGTCCTCGCGCTCCGCGTATGGCTCCTCCGCCTCCTCGTCACGTTTACGTTCATCCGCACAGTGAAGTGGTCGTCGTAACACAGCCGGCGACACGCACCGTCGTTGAAGAAGAACAGACTGTGACAGTGTCTGAAAAGATCGGTTCGACGTTTGGTATCGGTCTTCGTGTCCTTGGTAGCAAGGTCTCCGATTACGTGCTTCTTGACGATGGCTGCGATGAGAACTACGTGGCACCTGGTATCGGTTGGTACATGAAATTCCGTCCGAGCCGTTGGATTAGCATCGAACTCTACAACGATTATCTGTTCGCTGAAAACAATTACAACGAAATTAGCTACCGCGTGCCTTTCTACGCAGGCCTTCAGGGTCACATCTTCGACTACGGTGATTTGGATGTCTACTTGGCTGCGGCTGGTGGTTTGACACTCACTGCATTTGATGAGTTCAGAAACAGCAATGATACATACGTCCAGTGGGGCGGTCAGTTCGGTGGTGGTGTAAGCGTTCTGCTTGGCGCCTTCGAACTTGGTCTCGACATCCGCTATACGCTTGAAGAAGCTCCTGGTGATCACTATTACGATGGTAGATTCATTGAATACGATCAGAGTCAGATCGTTCACGGCGTGAATTTCGCGCTCACGCTTGGTTTTGGCATCTAATCGCATTTCATTGAGTACTTTCGCCCGACCAGGTTGGTCGGGCTTTTTTGTCACTGTTTGGAACGAGCCGTGTCATCGTTGCCACACTTGGTGCAAATGCGTGGCGTTTTGGGGCACAATGCTTGAGCGGACGGGCGCGTTCGGACATCATAAGAAATCACTTGTCAGAAGTCTGAATTAAATTATATCTTTAACCACCTCTCATAAGAGAGGCAACTTAATGAAGGAGTTTTGTATGAAAAAACTAGCTTTTGTGACTGCGGCGTTGCTTTCAATGACGCTGTGTGCCGGTAACGCCATGGCGGATCATGACCCGGTCATGTGCACGGTCGAGATCAACTACAATGGCCATGAGTATGGCGGCCATGACGATGGTATCAACGAAATGGATGCCAAAATGGGTGCCAAAGAAGAAGCTTGTGACCGCGCCTGCCGCAAAGACGGTGACGATTGCGAACATAATTGTATGCGTCGTGCGTTTGTGCGTTCAGAAAAATGCGTAGAAAACCCGCGCGCCAAACGTGGTAAGGATTTCAGAGACGACGTCTTATGCCGCGTTAGCGTGAGTTACAAAGGTGATCGCTATGACGGCAGTGATTCGGATAAAAACGTGAACAAAGCCGTCGACAGTGCGAAGGAAGAAGCTTGTGATGCCGCTTGTCACAATGACAAACGTTGTGAACGCGATTGTCGCGTTCGTGCCGATGTCGTGATGGCTGAATGCACGGATCGCAACGACCATGTCGTTCACAAAGTTGGCACGGTTCCGCCGAAACCCGGTATGGGTCCTCAAGGCGCGCCGGTTCCGCCGCCTCCTGGTCCGAAGCCTGGTCCGGGCGTCCATGGCGCACCGGTTCCGCCGCCGCACCCCGCGCCGGCGCCTCAGCCTAAACCCGGTCCGAAACCGAAACCCGGTAAAGGCAAACACTAGTCAAAAAGCTCACACCGTGAGCGCGTGATCAAAGATCATCGCGCCCACGGTAAAAATGAAAACGCCGGTCAAGCTGAAGAAACTTGACCGGCGTTCTCGTTTTTGTGCAGTTAGGCTCCGTCAGGGTGACCTGACGGCTTGGTTGGTCGGGCACTGACGCGTCTTCAGTGCCTACTGTTGGTTAGTTC
>JAZUKH010000271.1:0-2903 GCA_045643185.1 Myxococcota bacterium
ACTGATCAATCCAATCACTGCGCTTTTTTTCATAAACAAATCCTAAATGAGAAATGTGCACGCACCTTATTGTGCTGGTTAATGGTTCGCTTGACAGGCCTTTATCTCAAGCTCCTTCCAAGGTCTCATTCACGGTGTGCAAACCAATAACTTGAAGAAAAACATCATCATTTTTGGCATTAAAGCCGCGCGGCTTATATCACTTTTTATAAAAAGAAACGTATAAAAAGGATACAGGGTAATGGTGGAGACGTGCGGGCCGCGCGTCTCCACGATATGTCGGACCGCGCGTCTCCACAATATATTGTTCCTTGTTGGTTGACGGTTGCTTAGTTGCTTAGTTTCGTTGAATGTGGAACATTCCGATGCCTTCTATATCCTTGTTGTCATGCGCATAGATGCCGAGGATGTTATCACCGGTTTTGAGTGGAACTTCGATGGCAAGTCGCTTGTTGGGGGTGGTGACGAGGGCGTAGTCGAGTTTCTCGACCTGCATCTGCAAGCCGTTCATCGTCCACAGATAGGCTTCGTATGACTTGAGCATTTCGTCATCGCTGATATTGGCGTAGATCGTGACTTCCGCTGCGTTTTCGGTGTGCGGTCGTTCTTCGAAGGTGACGACTGGTGCATTGGTCGTAAAGATCGGTCCGAAGGGCGAGACCGGTTTTGGCGGCAAGGGCGCGGACTTTTTATTTTTGTCCTTATCTTTGTCGTTATCGAAGTCAAACTTGGGCAACGAAGGCTTCGCGGCGTTTTCGGCCGCAGTTTTGGCATCAGCCTTGAGTTTTTCGACGGCAGCTGCGTCAAGATCCTCGTGTGAGAGCGAGGTCTTGGGCGCGAATGCACAAGGCATGACGCCGTCTTCAGGCCAACAGACGATGGCCGTGGTATCATTGATGTCGCTGGTCATGACGATCTGGTTCGATACGGTTTTAGCGATCGCTTTGTCTGTGTGCGTGGCAAACAGTTGTGAACCTGCAGCGAGTTTGGCCGGTGCAAACTGTGGTTTGAGCGGCGTGATGGCATCCACCGAGATTGGGATATTGATCGGTTCACTGATCTCGATGGCATTGACGCTGTCGTCGATCATAAGAATGAGCGACGCTGCGTCTGGATCGAATGGCTTGCTTCGTTTGATGCGTTTCGACGGCGGTTTTTGAGGTTTGTCCTGACTGACGTCGAACGAAAGGTGTGCGAGGCGTGAGGCGCCAGCCGGGATCGGGTCAAACGTCACACGTGCGTTTTGAAGCAGGATGCCGCTGCCAGACTCATTTGCGAGAGCGACTTTGACTTTGTCAGAATCGACGTCGGAGTTGTTTTTGACCCAGACATAGAAGTCGACGGATTCGCCGCGTGAGAGCGAGGCATCGCCATTACCGCGCGCGGTGTCATCGATCCACCAGTTCCAGCTGAAGGTCGGAACTTTGGGATCGAGAACGCGTGCATCGAAGGTTGCGCGCGGCCACGTGCATGTGTCTTTGCCGGTCACGTCTTTGGCAGGCACGCACGGAGATTTGACCTTGTGCCACTGGTTCGTGGCGGCATTGAGCATGCGCTGCGCCGTGAAGTCGACTTCGACCGTGTCGTCGCGTGCTTCAGCCCGTTTGGGGACCTTGAGTTTGACATCCCAACGGCGTGTTTCGCCGGGCGCCATCTTGCCAAAGACGAATTCCCGTTCATCGAGATATGGGTTGTTCGTGACCAACAGCGCAGTTACGGCTTCGTACGTGTCGGGCGTTTCGTTTTTGGCCCACATCGTGATGGTTTGCTCTTCACCGTGTTTGGCGAGGTCGAGCGTGAGTCTGCCCTGTTCGTCGGCTTTTACAGCGTTGCCATCGAGTTCAAAGCCCCATGAGAAGGCATCCGGTTGAGGCGCCACCACTTCGTCGTTAGCCGTGGGGTGATGCATCGTCCAGTCGACGTCAAACTCAGCGAGGGCTTTCGTGACGTTTTGGTCGTAAGTCGCGCGGTATGTGTCAAAAAAGGCGCTCGAGTTTTTGAGCATTTCTTCGCGTTTGGTGCCTTTGAGCTGCTTGATGAAGTCGATGGCAAAACGCGTTTCGTCGTCTTCCGTATAGTCTTCGGTCGAGCGCAGGTCGCTCGTCATCAAACCGAGTTCTTTGGCACGCTCTTTTTCTTCGGTCGGCTCGCGATAGAGATAGGTCAGTTCGACGAATGATTCGCGTGAAACGGTCTTTTCGCTGTGGAGCGATTGTTCCAGGTTGTCTTCTCGGCGAACGTGGTGATTGGCGCTCAGACTGGTGCCGGTTTCTTTGTCGACAAAAGCGGGTTTGAATCCGATGTCTGGAATGATGCCGACTCCCTGGATCGAGATGTCGCCAGGTGTGAGGTATTGTGCCGAGGTGATCTTGATGGCACTGCCGTCGGCGTTGTCTTTGAGCACCTGGACGCTGCCCTTGCCAAAAGTGCGTTCACCCATGATGACAGCTCGGTCGTGATATTGGAGGGCGCCCGAGACGATCTCTGAGGCCGAGGCCGTGCCTTCGTTCGTGAGGACGACGATGGGGTAATCGCGTTCTGATCCGGTTTTTCGGGCATTCGACGATTCGCGTTCCGAGGCGTTCGGGCCTTCCACCGTGACGATCGTGTCACCTTTTTGTAGGAACAGCTCGGCGATCTCGATGGATTGAAGAAGCAGACCACCCGAATTATTGCGCAGGTCAATGACGAGTCCCTTCATCTTGGGCATAGCCTGGTGCAAGGCTTCGAGGTGTTTTTTGACTTCCGCCGCGGTGGTCTGATCGAAAGACTTGAGCTTGAGGTAGCCGACATTGTCCTTGGTCAGGGCTTTGGACGTCACGCTCTTGACTTGTATGATCTCACGCGTGATGACGAATGGCTTGGGTTCTGTCCAGCCTTTTCGCATGACATAGAGCGTGACC
>JAZUKH010000272.1:0-8953 GCA_045643185.1 Myxococcota bacterium
CGAAGGGGTAGCGGCGTATTTCGTATTTCTGTAGAGACGCGTGGATCACACGTCTCTACAGAAATACGAAATAGCCGCGCAGGGGGAGACTTCCCCCTACCAAATTCCCCATGATTGTTGGGCGTTTCCAAAATTTCGTTACAGCATCTTCCGAATTCTCACAGAATTCCGGACAATCCATGACCATAACCCTAAAAATTCCGGAATACAGTGATTACGCGCACATCTACCCGACGCGTTTCACCCCAGAAGTCGTTTATTGGGCCGACGACGAACTCCACCAGATGAGCGTCGAAGAATATGCAGAAAACAGACTTTGGGCTCAAAACTCCGGTGAAATGTTTGAACGCATCATCGTTCGTGATGATGAGCCCATCGGCACCATCACCGCCCGTGATTTCAATCCAAGCACCCACCAATGCGTTTTTGGCATCGTCATCGCCGACAAAACAAACTGGGGACACGGTTACGGCACAGAAGCAATGAAGCTGTTTTTGCCGTTGCTCAAAGAAGAAGGCGTCAAAATCGTCATTCTCGACACGTATTCAAGCAACAAACGCGCTCAAAAATGCTTCATGCATCTCGGTTTCCGAAAAATGACCGTTTACTATGCCCCAAACTCCGGCCGATTCGTGCTACGCATGGGGGTCAAACTCTAACAATGACTATGATGAAAAAACTCGCAATTCTCGCAGCGTCAATGCTGCTCGCAACCTCCATGTCCGCCTGCCACAAGGATAAGCCCGTGAAAACCGTTGACCCCGAACCCGTGGTTGAAACCGCCGTCCAGGAAGCGCCTGCCCCCGAACAAGCCAAGCCAGCCGAAGACGAGCTCAAACTCGACCAGCTCACGCGCGCGGAATTCAACCGCGCCGCACTGCGACTCAATCTGCCGCTCTTCTGGATGTATGAAGAAACACCCAACAACACGGTTCGTCCCGAAGTCATCACCACGCTTCGCTTCTACCCGACGAGCGATTCGTTCGTCTGGAAAGACGCCGATGGACACTTCACTCAGGCTTTCAAAGACGCCTACAAACAACTCGTTCAGGTACTCAAAGACCCGACGATGGGCAAGGATTACGACGTCAAAGAAGTTCAGCGCCTGAACAACGTGGCCAGCGAGCTCGACCAGGCTGCCGTCACCGTCGTTCGCACTGATTTTACCCAGGCGTCCGAAGCCGAAAAGAAATTCGTTCAGGCCATGCTCAAAGCCGGAGCCCTCATCGATACGCTCTACGCCAAGCAGATCGGCCTCGACGAAGCACTCGCCAAAATCCCCGAAAACGACGTCCTTTCTCGCAGTATGGCTCGCCGTAACTGGTCGATCAATCCGCTCAGTCCCAAAATGATGAACGAGTCAAATGCCAAAGCCATCGCGGGCGACATCCGAATTCCCGTCGGCGTTTACCCCGCTGAAATGCAAAACGACCGTGACTTCTGCAAAAAACTCGATGCGGATCCAAACTTCCAGCAGCACCTCACGCCATTCACCGTCGTCATTCAGGAAGGCGAAAAATTCCTCGCCATTCCATACAGCGAATACTACAAAACCGACATGACCGCGATCTCCAACGCGCTGAAAGACGCCGCTGCGGCCATTGAACAGGATCCCAATGAACAGGCCCTGAGAAAATACCTCCTCGCCGCGGCTGATTCCTTCCTCACAAACGACTGGAACCCCGCTGACGAAGCTTGGGCTGCCATGGATTCACACAATTCAAAATGGTACGTCCGCGTCGCTCCTGACGAAACCTACTGGGAACCCTGCTCGCGAAAGGCCGGTTTCCACCAGACGTTTGCACGCATCAACCCGGATGCCCTCTACTGGCAGGAAAAACTCTCACCGATCCAGCAGGAAATGGAAGAACGCATCGCAAAACTCGCGGGTGAGCCCTACGAAGCCCGTCAGGTCAGCTTCCATCTGCCCGATTTCATCGACATCGTCACCAATTCAGGCGATGACCGAGACGCCTTTGGCGCCACCGTCGGTCAGTCGCTGCCAAACTGGGGTCCCGTCGCCAACGAAGGACGTGGAAGAACCGTCGCCATGTCCAATCTCTACACAGATCCAGACTCACTCCGTGATCGTCTCGACCAGGCTCGAAGCATGTTCGGCGAAGAAGACGTCAAAAAGTTCTTTAACGGAAGCGATAAAGGCCTCGGAATGCTCGGCACCATCATTCACGAAGCCTGTCACAACCTCGGCCCGGCTCACGAATACAAAGTCAATGGAAAAGTCGATGACGAGATCTTTGGCGGCGGACTCGCCACTCTCGCCGAAGAATTCAAAGCACAGACAGGCGCTCTGTGGTTCCTGCAAATGCTCGTCGAAAAACAAGTCATCGACCAGGATACCGCAAATAAGAGCTACGCCGATTCACTCTTCTGGATCTTTGGGCAGATCTCGCGCGGACTTTACGACAGCCAGGGCAATCTGCAACCCTATCCACAACTCGCGGCCATACAGCTCGGTATGATGCTCGAAGACGGCGCGGTCACCTTCGATCCCGAATTGCCCGCCGCAAATGGCACCGATAAAGGCGTATTCGTCATCCACGCTGAAAAAATGCCCGCTTGCGCAGAACGCATCATGACCGAGATCACACGCATCAAAGCCACAGGCAACAAGGAAAACCTCGTCAACCTCCAAAACAAACACATCAACGGCAAAGATGTGCCTTTCCAAATCATCTCAGAACGCATGCTTCGTCTGCCCAAGACGAGTTTCGTTTACGCCGTTGAGATCTAAATTCGCATGAATTCAGCCTGGTTTCGGTCATTTTTCTCCCTTTGACCGACCAGGATTGAATTCCATTCACTCGAAAAAAAATAAAAATCGTAAAATTTGCAGAAAATTCGATTTTTTATCCAAAAAATCGCCTTTCAGACGGTCTCTGTTTTTCAAAAAAATGCGCTTTTTTGGCTTTTTTGACGAATTTTTCACTTCAATCAAATATTCAACCGAATGAAATTCATTCCATACCGCTAATTTCTAGCAGGATGTGAACTTTCTTCAATAATGTTTGACCTGCCACACACTTTCCTATATACAACGACAAGTGCCTACATTGCGTCAAGGCATCGCCTTGCCGCTAAAGTTGCGTAGAACAATTTGGAACTTACGTAGAAAATAAGGAAGAACCGACATGAAAACGAGAATGACAGCGCTACCCATAATGATCGGCGCTTTGCTCTGTCTGCCGGCCACAGTCATGGCTCAGGACGTAGCACCTGCAGCCGCCCTGCCTGAAGAGGTTTCACAGGATACGAATGCGGTCGCCAATAACAACGCGGACGCCGCAGCCAATGCTGATGACCAGAAAGCCGACAAGGCTGATAACAATGACTCGGCAAAAGATGACCCCAAAGCCCAGAGAATTGCCTACTACGCCTCGCAGGAAGAACGCGATGCGCTCGTAAAAGCTCGTATGGCCAAAGCCGAAGAAGAAGAAGAAAAAGCCGCCGACGAGGCTGCCGTCGCCTCTGCCGACGAGGCCGCAAAAAGCGCTGATGATGCTGCAAAAGCCGCCGACGATGCCAAAGACGGCGAAGAAGAAGATGACAAACCCTGGAGCGTCATGGGCAAGATCTCTTTTGATCTTGGTCTGGGCGCCTTCACAAAACATAAATATGCCAAAAGAATTCGTTCGCGTATGGTCGTAGAACTCGCAGGAAGCTACACGATCCCCGTGATCGACACCGATGTCTCGCTGTCGACGGGCTTCTCGCAGTGGCTCTCCGAAGGTGGCGACAGCAACGGAAAACATGCTTTCCGCTGGGCTGATTCATCCATCGACTTCTCACGCGCCATCTGGTCGACCAAAACGACCGTCGGCAACGATACACCGCTTGCCTTCAGCATCTCGGGCGACCTCGGCTTCACACTTCCGACCTCGCAAGCCTCGATCGCGAGCAATCTCTACACTCAGATCATCCCCAGCATCGCCCTCGCCTTCAAAGTCGGTGGCTTCAGTGCCGGTTATACCATCAGCTACGCCCACAGCTTCCACGAATTCACCAGCCAGACTATGGATCCGGACGAAGTGGATATCCTGTCGCGTACCAACGGCGTAGAACTCATTGGCGCCGCTGACATCGCTGTCGATGGCGTGCTCACAGAGATCGAGCTCTCAAACCTCATCACACTCGGATACGCCTTCCTCGACAACCTCTCACTCACACTCGGCTTGGGCTTCGTCGATGCATGGACTTACGATAACGGCACGATCACCAAAAAAGACGAACTCACCAATGAGCTAGCTCACGTCGGACGCGGTCATCAGCAGATCAGTCAGGGCATCCTCGCCCTCTCTTATCAGCCCGCATCTTGGGTCTCACTCGGTCTCTCCATGGTCTCCACACAGCCTTGGAAAACCGCTGACAACAAGACGATCCGATTCCCATGGTTCGATACCGTCAGCCCCTCAAAGAACTTTACAAAGTTCATGGTCTCCGCGACCTTCCAGTACTAGGGCTTAAAGTCCCTTAACACAAAGCCACATCCCAAAACGATGTGGCTTTTTTTTTCACCTTCGCAAACAATTTTCATAAGATTCTGTTAAAATTTAGGTTTGGCGAGCTATGGCTAAAGCCATACGCTCGCCGCGCGCGGCTTGCTGCGCATACGCCGCGCATTTTTGGGGGCACAGCCGTCGACAGGCCCCGATTCTACTTACCAAGTTTGTGCAAAAATTCATGGCTAAACAATCGAACGCTAAGGCTGACGCCAAAAATAAAAAAAATTCCTCAAAGTCCAAAAACGCCAAAAAACAAGCCGCAAAACCCTCTCTGCTCAGACGCTGTGTCAGATTTGTCATCATTGCCGGGCTTTTGCTCGGACTGATCGGCTGCGCCGTCGTCGCCGGCGCCTTTTGGTATTATTCAAGAACACTGCCCGGCATCTTCTCGTACGACGACTACAAACCAAAACAAATGTCGGTCATCTACGACAAAATGGGCGAACCCATCCTCGAAATGTATGAGGAAAAACGCATCGTCATTCCTTTTGACGACATTCCCATGCACATGCGAAAAGCCATGATCGCGGCCGAGGACGCAAACTTTTATCAACACGAAGGCCTTGACTACATTGGCATCCTGCGCGCCGTCATCGTCAACATCAAACGCGGTGGTTTCAGCCAGGGCTCATCGACCATTACACAGCAGGTCGTCAAAAACCTGCTTCTCACCCCAGAAAAACACCTTTCACGTAAAATTCAGGAAGTGTTGCTCGCCAGACAGATCGAACAGGCTCTGAACAAGGACGAGATTCTCGCGATCTACCTTAACCACGTGTATTTCGGACACGGCAACTACGGCGTTGAGCGCGCTGCCCAGTTCTATTTCGGCGTACACGCCAAAGACATGACCGTCAACCAGGCCGCGACCATCGCTGGACTCGTCCAGTCGCCCGAGCGCCTTTCGCCCAAAAAACATCCAGAAGCGGCACACACACGACGCGATTACGTCCTCAAACAGATGTACGAAAAAGGGTTCATCACTGAATCTGTCTATAACGAGACGAAAGCCGAAAAAATCGTGTTGGGTGAAGCACCACAGGGCCATATCGGCCTTGGACCATACTTTGCCGAAGTCGTTCGACAGGAGCTCGTCGCCAAACACGGTAAGGAATTTGTCGACACGGCTGGACTCAAAATTTACACGACACTCGACCCGGATGCCCAAAAAATGGCCGAAAAAGCCTTCATTAATGGCATGCACAACTTCGACAATCGCCATTACATGAATCGACCGCTCAAGGATCCGTCCAAAAAGCGCCCAACCACGTTCAAAAAAGACACGAATTACGAAGCCAAGATCACCAAGATCGATGGTGACACCGTTTATTTTGAACTTGGTGGTCAAGAGCTGCCCTATGCCCCGACGCCACGTCAAAAGAAACAGCTTCCGATCGACGAGACCTTCAAAGTTGGGCAGACCTGGTTCGTCCAGGTATCGGCGTTTGAAAATGACAAGCCGTCCAAGATCTTCATTCCGACGGGGGCCAACGGCGCGCTCGTAGCGATCGACCCGGCGACGCGCGAAGTCCGCGCACTCGTCGGCGGCTACAATTTCAAGGAATCGGCATTCAACCGCGCGACCCAGGCACAACGCCAGACCGGTTCATCCTTCAAGACCTTCGTCTATGGCGCAGGACTCGAAGCGCGCACGATCACGCCGTCCACCATCATCGACGACGCACCCAAAGTTTTTTATATTCCCGGACAAAAACAGCCTTGGAGTCCCAAGAACAGCGACAACAAGTTCAAAGGCCCCATGACGACACGAACGGCGCTTGCCCTGTCACGCAACACGATCGCCGTCGACGTGCTTGAGCGCACGGGCATCGACCAGACCATCGACTTCGTCAAACGCCTCGGCATCACGTCGTCGCTCGTCAACAACTTTACGCTCGCACTCGGCTCGTCTACGCTCAACACGCTCGAAGTCACCAACGCCTACGCCACGATCATCGACGGCGGCGTCCACAAATCACCCGTGTTTATCACCAAGATCACACAGGGCCCAAACACCATTCCGTTACCGCCACAGACCCAGAGCAAGGCCATTGCGCCCGACGTGGCTTACGTCCTCGCTGACATGCTCAAATCCGTCGCCACAGAAGGCACTGCCAAGAAATACCTTGGCAAGTTCGGACGCGACATCGGTGGCAAAACAGGCACCACGAATTCAACCAAGGACGCCTGGTTCGTTGGCTTCACACAGGACCTCGCCTGCGGCATTTACGTCGGTTACGACGATCCAAAAACGCTCGGACGCGGAGAAGGCGGCTCGACAACGGCACTACCGATCTTCGCCGAGTTTATGACCGATTATCACAAGGAGCTGCCGTTACGGAATTTTAATAAACCCGCTTCTGTAGTAGAAATGGACGTTGATGCGGCCACCGGGCTTTTGCCGCGCGACCCAACGCAAAAATCGCGGCACGAAGTCTTTTTGGCCGGCACCGAACCAACACGCCCGGCACCCGCACCGGATGCCGAGAACAGCCAGGACTGGATCCTGCGACAGCTCGATACCAACACCAACGAAGAAGCCATTGACGCTGGCTCGGATGACGACGCTTTCTAGACCATGATAACACGTTTGCTGATCAAAAATGGTTTGTCTGCCATGACGAACCTAGCCTGCCTACTCGCAGCGCAGGCTGCCTTCGCACAGGACGCCATCGCACCAACCGATGACCTGAACGGCAGTGTTGTGTCCGAAAACACTGAAGTGCAAAACGAAGATCAGGACACGGCGACATGTCTCACAAGGGAAGCTTACGAAACCATTCAAGCAAACGTCAACCAGGCCTTTTTTGGACACCTCGACGTTGAAGGCGCAGACAAGATCATTCAGGATGTCCTTGCCAACATCGACTGCGTTGAAGACCAACGACAACGCGCGATCTTCTATCTCGAAAAAGGCATGATCGACGACCGACTTGGTCGCCCAGACTCAGCCACCCAATATCTCAGCAGTGCCGTCTCGGTCTGTCGAAGAAACCGCATCGACTGTCTCAACGTTACATACCTGCCAGACAACGTCTCGCAAAACGTCGAAAAGATTATGAACGACGTCGCTTTTTGCCCAGATCCCGGCACGAATCAATACATTCAGATCGATAACGAGAATCACCCGTTCGGTCTTAATTTCGTGCCATTCGGTGCGCCACAGTTTGGTCAACACGACAAACGCGCCGGTGCGATCTACGCGTCCATCCAGGCATCCGGCTTGTTGCTCACCATCATTGGCGCGTCCATCACGGGCTTCTACATGAACGAGTGCAAGAGCAGCAACGCGTGTGGAAACGGCAACGTTCTGCCCAAGGACGAACACGCCGCGAAGTCTGCACAGGCCACCATGTATAGCGGGATCGCCTTACTGGGCGCAGGTTACCTCGCCAGCGTCATCCACGGACTCATCAACTATACCGCCAAAACACAGATCATTTCTTACCCAAAAGAAGCCGATATTCTGTCACAAACGAATGTTGTCAGCCCGATCATGCTCGAACAGGGCGCCGGCATCGCTTACTCAACGCGTTTTTAACGGAGGGAAACCATGAAACGACCTGATTATATCTGTATTGACATGGATGGCGTCCTTGTCGACATGCACACGCCGCTCATTCGCTTATATGGCGAAGACCCGGCCAATTATCAAACAGACGAGGCGCTCGCCCCCGTCGGCGAATGGGGGATCTCAGTCGAACGCGAAGACCTTTGGCCAAAAGGCCACTTCTGGGACAAGATCGAAGCCGCCGGCGCACAATGGTGGCAGGATCTGCCCGAATTACCATGGACACAGGATCTCTGGCACGCCGCCATCGATACAGGCGCCAGCGTCCTCGTCCTCACCACGCCAGCCCCATTCCCCGCCTGTGCTGCTGGAAAATCGGCCTGGTGCAATCAACATCTCAACACCTCGAACATCATGATCGGCAAACCCAAATACGCCTGTGCAAAACCCGGCTCATGGCTCATCGACGACCGCGCCATGTACTGCACACGCTGGGAAAAGGAAGGCGGTGAAGTCCTTTCACTCAAACGCCCCTGGAACCCAACTGGCATGGAACCGCAAACGATCATTGACCTGCTTCGCTCCCTCAAAAAGGCTTAATTCATGACCACACTGCTCGACGGTAAAGCCGTCTCACTCTCTTTACAAAACGAAATTCGCGAACGCTGTGCCGCCGCCTTTACGCCCGAAACAGCGCCGCGTCTGTGTGTCATCCTCGTGGGCGAAAACCCGGCGAGTGCCACGTATGTCAAAACGAAATGCAAAATGGCCGAAAAACTCGGGTTTAGGCACGAAGTCTTTCATTTCGACGAAAATGTCTCGTCCAAAGAAGTCGAAGACACGATCGACCGTCTAAACGAGGATCCAGACTGCGACGCGCTTTTTGTGCAGTTACCGCTGCCCAAACACCTCGACAGCGTGG
>JAZUKH010000273.1:0-4824 GCA_045643185.1 Myxococcota bacterium
CGTGCACCACGCGTGAATAAAGCCACCCGTTAAACAGGCGAATGAAGAGCGAGATCTTGGAGACCATGCCACTTTTTCGCGGCAAAACCGCGATGGGGCGCTCTACCGGAACGGTCATGGATGGTGCGAGTGTGTCGGGGATCGACGTGTGATGCAGCGGCGTCGTTTCCGGTTCGCTCGCAAGCAGGGCGTCCGAATTGGGATCGTCGTCGTGAATAGCGTTGGCAAGATCATCGGCTGATGAGGTCAGAGCCTGTTCTAAAACTGGCTCTGTATCTTCACCTGACGCGTTTGGGGCAACGAGGGCTGGGGTTGTTTCTTCGAGGTTGGACGACACGGAATTGAGTTCAGTGGACATGGTTTGATCAGGACAATAAAAACGCAAAAACACCAAAGGGCAATGTCTTGCCCAATGGCGTTAGTCAAAAAGGATTAGTCTTGTCTTATCGAAAGCCGCATGCGCGCCAGGCACGCATGCATAAACTGGTTTATCGATAGGATTTGGCAGCGTCTTCGATGGCATCGATGATCTGGACGTAGCCCGTGCAACGACAAATGTTGTTGGCTATGGCTTTACGAATGTCGGCGCGCGTCGGATTCTGGTTCTGTAAGAGCAGGGCATGCCCCGTCATGATCATGCCGGGAATGCAGTAACCGCACTGCACGGCGCCTTTGTCGATGAAGGACTGCTGAATCGGCGCAATTTCGCCATCTTCACCGTGTAGACCTTCAATGGTGAGGACTTCGTGACCGTCGACGGATTTGAGCTTACGGCAGCAGGCTCGCATCGGCTTGTTGTCGATGAGCACGACGCAGGCGCCACAGACGCCCACATGACAGCCGTTTTTGGTGCCTGTCAGGTTGAGGTCTTCGCGGAGATATTCGAGGAGATCGTCATCTTTTCTGGAATCGTCGACGATATGTTCTGTACCATTCACTTTGATAATCATAGATGTTTCTCCTTATTATTTCTCGGGAGCGATGCGCATAGGAAGTTGAGTGTAACGTTTGCCCGTGGCGTGGTAAATGGCATTTGCCGTCGCCGGAGCCATGAGTTCCAGAGCGGGTTCGCCGATCCCCTTGGCGCCCGAAACGGACATCGGGTCGTTGTTTTCCACGAGTGTGACGATGAAATCCGGCAGTTCGTTAGCTTTGGGAACTTTGTATTTGCCGAGATTGAGGTTGTGGATGTGACCGTCACGAATGTCAAGGTCTTCCATTGTGGCATAGCCAAAGCCCTGGGTCATACCGCCATTGATCTGGCCGATGACGAACGGCGGGTTGACGGCTTTGCCCACGTCGTGCGTGGCAGCCGCATTGATCAGGCGGATCTTACCGGTTTTGGGATCGATCGCGATCTCGGCGGCCTGGCAGCCATAGACCCACGTAAAGTAGGCTTTGCCGTGGCCGGTCTCTTCATCCCACGAGCAATCGATGCCGTCTCGGACGCGGAATGTCGCCTGCGCAAACGGGTGTTGACGCAAAAAGAACATTTGAAGCACCGCTTCGTCCCAGGTCAACGATTTGCCGCCGTTGGGCGCAGACACACAGTCGTAGGCGAAGATGACTTCTTCTGCTTTGCAGCCGAGTTTCGGCGCGAGACACTCTGACATTTGGGCTTTGAGCTTTCGCGCGGCGAGTACCATGGCACTCGTGCCCATGATGGTGCCTCGTGAGGCGACGGTCGTGCCCGAGTCGGGAATCGTCGACGTTGAGGAACGATGGTAACGAATGCGGTCACGTTTGACACCCAGGTGTTCCGCAGCCGTCAGAATCATGGCGCTCTCTGAACCCTGACCGTTTTCGTGAATACCCGTTTCGATGATGATCGAGCCGTCGAACTGCGCATTGATGATGGCTGCACAAAAGTCGGGACCTTCGGCACCAAGGCTCATGCCGCGGTAGCTCATCGCCACACCAATGCCGTAGTATTCGCCGTTTTCGTTCACTTTGCCATACGTGTTGTTCTTGCGTTTTTCAAAGTAACCGATCTTTTCGAGCGTGGTGTTGAGGACTTGTTCCATGCTGACCGTGTGGTTGTCGAGAACCTGCTGTGTGATGGTCGTGGAGCCCTGTTTGACGCAGTTGAGCTTGCGGAACTCGATTTCGTCCATGCCGACGGCTTCGGCGGCTTTTTCGATCATTTGTTCAACGACGTAGTTCATCTGCGGCGAACCAAAGCCACGGAATGCGCCCGTAAACACGTTGTTCGTGTGAACGCCGTAAACATCGCAGTGAACGTTGGGCACCACGTATGGACCGCAGCACTGTGCGGTGGAACGGAACGTGACCCACGGCGTGACGGAGCAGTACGCACCGCCGTCCGCATAAACCGTGACGTGGCAGGCCTGGATCTTGCCGTCTTTCGTAAGCCCCATCTTGTAATAGACGCGGTACGGATGACGTTTGTAGCTTTCCTTGATCGACCATTCGCGGTCGTAGGTGAGTTTGCAGGGGCGGCCGGTGAGGCGCGCCGCCAAACAGGCTCGCGCAGACACGATGGCTGCCGTGTCGTCCTTGCCGCCAAAACCGCCGCCGACCGGAATCGTCAATACGTCGATGTTGGCAAGCGGTTCACCAAGCACGCTCGCACAGAAGCGGCGCGTGCAGAACGGGTGCTGCATCGAACCATACACACGGATCACGCCGTCGTCACCAGGATCAGCCACCGTCGATTCCGGTTCAATGTAGGCATGTTCCTGCGCCGACGTCTGAAAAACTTCGTTCAGAATCACGTCGCATTTGCTGAATGCTTCATCCACATTGCCCGTGCGGACTTTGTGATGATTGATGATGTTCGTGCCTTTCGACGGGTGGATCAGGAAAGCACCCTCTTTGATGGCTTCTTCAGGATCAAAAATTGCGGGAAGGTCTTCGAGGTCTGCCGTGACGAGCTTGGCCGCTTCCAATGCCTGTTTGCGGCTCTCTGCCACGACCAGCGCGATCACGTCGCCTTCCATGCGGATGCGGTCATCGGCAAGAATGCGGTAGTCTTTCTGGATCTGACCGAACACAGGACTGCCGGGAACGTCTTTGTGCGTGATCACCCGCACGACACCAGGCATCCGCGACGCTTCTTCCGTATGGATCGCTTTGATCTCGGCACTTACGGCACCCGTGTAGACCGGCACGACGTGAAGCATGTCATAAAATTTGTAGTCATCGGCATACTTCGCTTTACCCGTGACTTTCGCCAGCGCATCGTTACGCCAGGCTGCTTTTGATTCCGTCATAAATTTACCTCCTGAGTAGGCCATCGCTCTTTCGTATTAGAGATTCATGGCTGAGAATCAGTTTTTTTACATGTCCGATGCGTTCCAAAATCCATTCGTACACACCGGTCTCATAAACGCGAAAACGCGCTGTGGCTTTTACCACAAGCGCGTTTTATTGCTTGTCTTTTTTTACATTTTTAAGCGGTTGCGGCGCCTTTTTTGAGCTGGTGCTCAATTACTCGGATTTGCCAACAGCCAGCGCCTGATATTGATCGGAATTGGCGGTTTTCAGATCCTGGTATGCCAGCGGCGCGCCTTCGATCGGTTCGCCTTTTAAATAGCCTTCGATCATGCGGTTCATGTAAGCCGCGTCTTTCGGATCGTCCACGTAATTGCGGTGCGTCGTGTCCAAAACGTAGATCGGGCACTTCGTCCACGAATCCCAAAGACGGTAGTAACGCTCACGCAGGCTGTCGAGATAGCTGTTCTCAATGACCTGCTCCGCTTCGATCGAACGACGGGCTATGCGCTTTTGGATCACATCCGTCGGCGCATCCAGAAAAAGAATGAAGTCCGGCGTCGTCACGTGGTTGCTCAATAATCCCGTAAAACGATTGTACACCGCCATTTCGTTGGCGTTCAGCGTCTGCTCCGCAAAAAGACGGTCTTTGTCAAAAAGGTAATCGGCGACCAACAGGTCTTCCGATTTCACCTTTTGCGCTAGCGTCATCTGCTGCTGATAACGGCTCGCCAAATAAAACATTTGTGCCGAGAAAGCATAATGCTTGGGATCTGCATAAAAATCGGCGAGAAATGGATTTGCTTCGCAAGGTTCAAGAACCAGCTTGGCTCCGCGAACTCGTTCCATCAATCGACACAAACTCGTTTTGCCAACGCCAATCAGACCTTCAACGACGAAATATCTAGACAAATCTTCCCCTCTTTCAGTCAAATTAACTGATCGTATGTTGCATTTTTGTTTCTGAGCCTCGGGTCCTTTTCAACCCGGAACGACCCAAAAATTACCCTAGATTCGTCCTTCGCACAATGAAATTTAATCGGAGTTTCGAGTCGTAAAATTGAATTTTCTTCACAAAACTGTCTAAAATTCATAAATCTGATATATTTGGTGAAATTTGGACGACGTAAATTTGTAAAGTGTGAATGTTCTGCATGGTCGGCTTTTGGGAATTCTTAACGCTGATTTTGGGAATTCAAAAACTTGACAACTCGGCTCAACTCCCTTAAACACTCGCCGCTCTCCCAAAAACAAAATTGCAGGGAGTGGCAAGGGGCCCTTTAGCCCAGTTGGATAGAGCGGCAGTTTCCTAAACTGTAGGTCGCTGGTTCGATCCCAGCAAGGGTCATGTCAGGCGGTACTTCGGTGCCGCCTTTTTTTATGCCCGTCAGACGTGGATTGGTGTGTTCTGCACATGCCATGGAGCGATACGATGCGGTGTTCGGAGTAGGGGGAAGTCTCCCCCTGCGCGCCTATTTTCTGCGAAAATACGGCGCTACCCCTTCGCCTGGCAGGGCCCAAAACCGTCCGCATCCTCGCGATCCACCATGTTATTTTTTCACTTTTAGCACCCAAAGGCTCATAATACGA
>JAZUKH010000274.1:0-10511 GCA_045643185.1 Myxococcota bacterium
AACGACGCCTGTGAGATTGCTGCTTGCGCGGATGGCTACAAAGTGAGCGATGACAAAGCTTCCTGCGTCGAAGACGTTCCTGCGCCTAAGTGCTCGACGGCTTTGGATTGCCAGATCCCTGATGGCTCGAAAGCCACCGAAATGGCTTGCAACAACGACGCCTGTGAGATTGCTGCTTGCGCGGATGGCTACAAAGTGAGCGATGACAAAGCTTCCTGCGTCGAAGATTCTGCTGATGCGGAATGCTCCGCAGATGACACGGCCGATGCGCTTGCAACCAAGTGCGATGGCAAAGTTGCGTTGCCCGATTCCAATGGCGCTTATGTCTGCAAAGATTCGAAATGCGCGGTCGGGTGTAAAGATGGTTTTACGCTGACGGATGATGGCAAAGCGTGCTTGCAGAATGCGCCGGGTGGTGATGAATGCTCCGCAGATGACACGGCCGATGTGCTTGCAACCAAGTGCAATGGCAAAGTTGCGTTGCCTGTTGCTAATGGCGCTTATGTCTGCAAAGATTCGAAATGCGCGGTCGGGTGTGTTGAAGGGTTTGAGCTCGGTAATGACGGTAGTATAGACTATTGTTATGAGACATGCAGTGACACGGATACGACGCGTTGTATTGATGGTAAAATGCAGCAGTGCTATTTTGGCGCATGGACTGATCCTGAAGATTGTTCAGACGTTATTACGGATACAGATGCATCCGAAGTCGCTTGCGATGATAAAAACTTGGCCTGTATTATTAAAGAATGCAAAAATGACAAGGTACCGTCATCTGAGACAAACTCTTATTCTGGCTTGCTAGAATGGTCGTGTGTTGATCCTACTAGCGTTGATGGTTGTGTTTATCAGGGTAGAGTGATCGAGACCGATACAATGTTCTGTGCTGATGAACATACGCCAATGCTGTGCGATATATATAGCGAGCCCAAGATAGCAGATATGAGTGGTTACATTTCATGCGGTGACGGCTACATCTGTGATGAGGAATATCTAAATGATGTATGGAGTTGTAAAGAAGCTCCCATTTCCTCGTCCGAATGCACCGATGGCGCCGACCAAGATACGCTTAGTAACGAGTGCCGAGGTATCATTTCGTTGCCCTCGTATGGCAAGTATACCTGTATCAATTCGAAATGCGGCTTTGATTGTACAGACGGCTTTGATTTGAACGATGCTAAAAATGCTTGTGTTATGAAAGCTGCTTTGACTAATGCGTGTGTGGATAGTAGTGGCCCGATTACGGGTGGAATTTGCGCTGTTGATGATGCTGGTGAGGCATACGCTTTATCTTGTGAAAATGGGGAGGCTCAATATCCAAAGCATTGTGGCGTTCAAAATGAATGGGAAGACCTAACGGATTATCCGATATGTTATATGATTAAAACTGAATCTAGTGAATATTCTACATGCGGTCAATGTGGTTCCGATGATATTACGAATTGCCCCGTTCCAACATCTGATCTGAAAGAAGCATATTGTGATATTTCTGAACTGCCGCGTTGTGCCGAACGTTGCAAGGATGGTTATGTAGACGATGGTTCTGGCAACTGCGTGGCAAAACAGTGTGACGTAGTCAGCGATTGCTATCGACCTAATAATGCGATTGCAATGCGTTGCGAGAGTGGTAAATGCGTGGTCTGGGAATGTGACGATGATTATCAAGTCAATAGTGATAGAACCGCTTGCGAAGGCGTGACTCTTCCTTGCTCAGTTCAGAGCTTTTCCGAGACCATGACGGTTAATCACGGTGATTTGTATTGTATCGATGAGACTCACGTCGGTGAATGCTATAATGGCATTGCTGATACCGGATATGGTTGGTGTTCTGATGGTAAAATTTGTGATCCTGCTAAGGTGAACGATGCCCCAGGTTGCGTTGAAGATCCGGCGGTTGGCTCCTGCACGCTGACCTGCGATAACATCGCCCATGCAACGAGCGCGTCTTGTCAGCTTCAGAGCTCCGGCGCTGCTTGCGTCGTCACCGCTTGCGAATCCGGTTACAAAGTCAGCGATGATAAAGCGTCTTGCGTTGAAGATGGCGGTAGCAGCTCGAGCGAACCTAAACTCTCTTTTGCAAATATTGATCTTAATACATATTGTGATGGAGACACAGATGGAGCCAAATGTCCATCTAATGCGTATGGAAATGGAAAAAAGAAAATTGGATCAACTGTTGTTAAATTTACCAGTGTTAATTTTATCAATAGTAAGGTTTATATAAAAAGCGGTGGTAATATTGAAGTGACCGGTTTGTCTGGTATTTCGAGTATTGTCATTAAAGGTGCGGCTAAAGGCACGTCGAAACTTAAGGTCACTGGCGTAAAGGAAGGTGAATCAGTATTTACATATGAATCAGCTGAGTATGCTGGTGGAGCTGCAATCGATCTTACTATCAATAGTACGTCGACTTTTGCAGAAGGTACGTGGTCGAATAATATTGATTCATTTATTTATGAGGTTGTTTCTGGTCAAACGAATCTCGATTCTATCGATTGGAAATAATTATTAATTTGATCCAATAATCATTAGCCGCCCTTTTTGGGCGGCTTTTTTTTGCTCAATTTATGTCTTTGGCCAACCAAGTTTGTCGTTTGGTCACGGATTGCGCTCAGCAATGCGTGTGCGCGATGCGAAGTTTGGGCGCGGGCACGCAGTGACGTGTTGGTTGGACTTGCAAAATCACGCGTGTTATTTAGAATGACGAAGTTTTGGTGCGCCGGTGAATGGGCACAAACGATCGTCTTTATATGTCCACGTGGCCTTTTGGCATGATGAGGTTTTATGAAAAAACAAATTTTGACCCAACTGATGTGTTTTGGTCTGGTATCGCTTGCGATCATGGGCTGCAAATCCGCGAACCCGTCGAGCGATGCGCCATCGGACGGCGTGAAAGCCGAAGAACCGGCGATCGCCGAGTCGATGCAGCGTGAGGTTGAGCTGTTTCGTAGCGTTGATAAGAACAAGCTCGATGCGCCCAAACTGGACGATGAACTCAAGGTGTTGATGAAAAAAGCCGAGATGAATGACGACGAGGCGCGCGAAAAACTCGGTGTCTATTTCATGTCGTTGCCCAAATCCCGTGAAAGCGTCAAACAGGGACGAGCCTATTTGCGCGCGGTCAAGACGCACAAAGATGGTCAGGCCGCCTATCTGCGTGGTTACGACGAGTTGTGGGATCCGATCCGCATGTATTCGGAAGACATGAGCAACGCCTCTCGCAAACACATTCACGAAGCGGCCAAACTCGGTGATCCCAAGGCACTCGCCATGACGCTCGATTTCCCCGGTTATCGCCTCAAAGACGTCGACGTCATTACCAAACTGAACGAATACTACGAAGCCAAACTCGCCGAAAAACGCGATCCCAAGCTCGTTTACGAATGGGCTAAGGCGATCGAACCAGGCCCGTTTGAACGCATTTCGGAACAATTCCCGGCTTTGCTTCAGGAAGCCGCCAAAGCCAATGTCGAGGATGCTCGTTTGCATTACGCGCTCATCCTCATGGCCGATACTTCCAAAACTGAAGACTGGAAAACCGGTTTTGGTTATCTTAAGGACGCTGCGATGGCCGGTAATGCCGAAGCGAGCAACGAAGTGGCGCGCTTGATCAAGGAATACCAGGAATACGGCGAAGATTACGATAACGATCGTAAAGTTTATTTTTCAACACTCATCAATTTGAGCGGCAAATCAGCCGACGAACTCATCAAAGAATTCAAAATGGGCGCCATGGGCCTTGACTTGGTCTGCGAGGAGTTTGCAGGAACCGATAACGACGCGTTGGTCAAGTGTACTGAAAAATACCTCGCCGTGGGCGCCTCTCGTGATGCGTGCGACCTGCTCGAAAACAATCACCCGTGGGCAGAACTCAAAAACAATGGCAAGATCGACGATGGCGTTCTCAAAAAACTGGGTTCCCAGTTGCTCAAATGCCGTAAAGAAGCTCTGTTCCGTGGCGAAGATTACTCGCAGCAAACCGGCTTGGCCGGCCCGTCGACGGCTGCAGCCATCGCCAGTTACTATGCTGGCAACGAGTTTTATGGCGCCAAAGCCGATGTGGATAAAAAACTCGCCTATTTGGTCTATGGTGCCGTGAATGGCGATGAGGAAGTGCTCGACCTGTCGTTTGCCGGCGCCAAGCCCGAGACGATCGAAGGCGCCTGGGATGCCCAGTGGGCACTCGCTCAGGCTTACGCAAACGGTGAAATGCCCGCTGATGCTGAACGACAGTGTTACTGGACTGAAGTCGCCAAGGCTTCGACCTTCTGCACCAAGGTCTGTAAGACGAACGCCGAGTTCGTCGAAGCCTGCAAGACATGCAACGACATTAAGGCTGCTGCCAAAGCCTGTAAAGAGCCCGTCAAAGCGAAAAAAGAAAAATAGTTACCGTTCAGCCGAGTTGCCCGCGCGCGGCAACTCGACAGATATAGTCATGTCTCTCGTTCTAAACAAGGAGGTCACGATGTGTGAAGAAAACAAAGAATGTTGTGAAAATGCCAGTAGTGAGGATCAAAACCGTGTTTGCGAGCGCGAACAAGGTGATCCGTGCGATGGTATTGGCTGCGACGGTCGCACCTGCGCCTGTGGTTGTGATGAACGCCATGGTTGTGGTCATGACGCAGACGATGTCGCTTGTGAGGAGGTCGATCATGATATTGAAACGTGTGGGTGTGATGGCTGTGATGGCTGTGGCTGCGGCCACCGTTGCTGTGGCGGCTGCCACGACTGTGGTTGTGGTTGCGACGGCCAAAACGGTGAAGAAAGTGACGAAGAAGCGTGCTGCAGCGGATGCAGAATGAAAACTGAGATCGTCAAGATCGCGCTTGAGGTCGCCAAATCGATCGCGGTGACGGCTGCCGCTACGACGACGGCGCTCATCGTCACCTCAGTTCTCAAAAAATTCATAAAATTGTAATTAAACTGGGCGTCCCAAAAGGACGCCCACGAAAATCGATAAAAAATTTCAAAAAAAATGTCACGTTTTGAAAGTTGATGGGAATTCTTTAGGAAGCGCAAAATTGGGTGCTTCCACTTTTTGAGGAGAATTCGCATGAACCAGGATTTGAAAAACGCACTGATTTGGCTATGGCACAACCACTTGGCAACCTCGAAAGAGATCGATGACCTGTTGACGGGCGACGAGTCGCCCGAATCTCGCTGGTCGTGTTGGGCGAGTCAACACCATCAAAATCTGGCCTTGTCGTCGGCGTCGCGTCTAGGTGACGAGATCCGCGCGATGTATGGCTCCAAAGGTATTTCGTTGCTCGTCAAGGGCGAGTTGTCGTATCCGGCGAAGTTGAGTGAGGCACCGGGATATATACCGATCATTTCGGTGTGTGGAAGCGTCGAAGTGTTGCAGCGCAGCCAGGTTGCGATCGTTGGCAGCCGCGAGACGACGGAGACTGCGCGTGGCGTGACGCCGCTCGTTGCGGCTGCGTTGATGACACGTGGCTTTGTTGTGACGAGCGGCGGTGCGCTTGGCATCGACGCGTTGGCGCACCGTGAAGCGATGCGACTTGGTCAGCCGACGGTCGTCGTTACGGCGACCGACGTGGACCAGGTCTATCCACATGACAATGCGGATATCTTCGACTACGCGCGCCGCTTTGGCGCCGTCGTCAGCCAGTACCCCATTCGGACGGATCCGCAACGAACCTTGTTTCCATCGCGAAACACGTTGATGGCGGCGCTCAGTGAAGCTACCTGTATCGTGCAATGTCGATGTGGCAGCGGCGCTTTGTACACGGCTGAAGCCAGTCACAAGCTCGGTCGCCCGACCTTTGTTGTGGCGAGTAATGGGTTTAATGAATTCAACGAGGGCGGGCTCGAACTGGTCAAAAGGCAAAAAGCGGCGCTCGTTTCGGTCGCCGACGACTTTGATGTGATCGGACGCGGTGATGCCGACAACCGGGCTGTCAACATGCAACTTGGGCTCACGCCGCTGTTTGAGGCAACCTCACCGCGTTCGGATGCCGGTAGACCGGCCAAAAGCCGCGTCAAGACGGATAAACTCGGCAACAAACCGGGGGAATTGGGTGTTCATGCGGTCGAGCGTGGTGCTCGTGGCGAAGTCGCGCCCGAACCCGTGTTTGAGGACGACTTGGCTTCGGCGATCTACGCGTCCCTTGCTGTGCCCATGCTTGGGCGCGACGAGCTTGCGCGGCGCACGTCTTGCGACGACCTCGCCCGGTTGACCCAAACGCTGCTTGACATGGAATTCGACGGGTATGTTGAATGCGTCGCTGGTCGCTATCGCCGAACCGTGTCGAAGAGGGGGTAGACGCGTATGGGCGCAGCCCATAGCGGCGTAGGGGGAGACTTCCCCCTCACAAAAAATACCATTGAAATGTAGGTGCATTGCTTACGTGTGGGCGTAAAAATAACCCGCCTTTACGCTTGCGTGGGGGGCGTATAGTCTCTATAAGGCTTGGGCTTTTTTCGGGGGAGAAAGGCCGCAGATAATCAAATTTTTAGGAGATTCGAGATGAAAAGAAGCTTATTTGTTTTTGCCCTGACGGCTGGTTTGCTGGCAGCGTGCAGTGACAACGGTGATCCTTGTGACGGTGTGATCTGTCCTGAGAATGCACAGTGCAACGAAGACCACGGCTATTGCGAGTGCCTGGACGGTTTCCGGTATGACGGCAAAACCAACAGCTGTAAAAGCTCGGATCCCACGGTGAATAAATGCGCGGGCGTGTCGTGTAGCGGCGCGAATCAACAGTGCGACAGCGCGACGGGCAAATGCGCGTGCGTCAACGGTTACAAATTCGACGCGGACGGTGAGACGTGCGTGAAAGATGACAATCCCAGTGTTTGCACGAAGATCTGCAAGGCGCCGTATAAGCTCAACGAGACGGCATGCGAGTGCGAGTGCGGCGGCGTGACGTGCGCTGACGGCAGCTGCGCGGCCAGTCAGGACGCGTGCCAGAGCTCACAAAAAGGTTGCGAGACGCGCTACGACTGCGAAAACACGGAATTGTGCATCGGCGGTGAATGCACGTGCCCGTCGCCCGATTATCATTACAACGAATACGGTTACTGCGCGCCCGTTGACGGCAAAATGTGCACGGTTGACAGCTATACGACCAAGTCCTGTGAAACCGAAGCCAACTGCAATAGCCCTGAATACGAGGCCTGTTACAACGGCCAGTGCGTCAACAAAGAATGTATCGGCAAGGAATGGGTCTGCGGCGTTCAGAAATGCACGATCACAGGCAAAGTCATGCCTTACGACGGGATGTGCGTTGAAGACGAGGATTGCGACACCGAAAGCGGCGAATCCTGTGATAAATCGACCAACACGTGCATTGCGGCCTGCCAGGATGAACCGGAAGGGAATATCATTCCGAACTGGGATTTTGAGAGCTGGACGGGCAACATTCCGAGTATGTGGGGCGAACACAACAGCTATTTTGATACAGGTACGATCGAAAAGAGCGACGAGGCCAAGTCATGCACGTCGGCAGTTCGTCTCATCAACGAATCGAGTAATACCGTCCGTCTTGAGAGCGACCTGATCGAAGTCGTGGGAGCCGATGGTTATGGCGAAACGTTCATTGGCAGCAGCTCCAATGGCTATAATCTCCATTATGACTGCAGTGCCTACGTCAAAGGCAAAGGTGATTTCAACTTTGGTTTTAATGCCTATGACGAAAAAGGTGAATTCCTTGATGGCTACAAGTACAAATATGTGAAGTCAGATGAGAACATTAAGATCGATTCTGAGAGTTTTGAGTTGTTTGAATGGGAAGACGCGATTTCCGCACCTCGCACGGCCGTGTCGATCCAGCCACTTATTTTGTTCAAAAATACGGACAGTTCGGGCATCGTGGTCGATCGTCTCGTCTGCACACCCAAGACCGATCATAAATGCGGCAACGTCGTTTGTGACAATACGTATTTGATCTGCGATATCAATAAACAGAAATACAGTACGAAGCCTGGTAATCCAGATGGATTGGACCCGGACTGGGGCGAATGTGTGCCGAAAGACGGTTTCTGCACGGTCTACAAATGGGAAGTTTACAAATCGTCGACTCAAACGACTGAGCAACGCGAAGAAGATACGTGCGGCTCCGTGGCTAAGTGCAATACCGAGACGCATCGCTGCGAGCCGATCGAGGGCAAATGCGTTTCGAACCGCGACTGTTCAGGTGATACGCCGGTCTGCAACAAATCACACGAGTGTGTTGCCGGCGACGTTTGTGAAGGCGTGAAATGCGCCGACTGGATGCCTTGTTCGGCCGAAAACTACGGTGCCTGCACGCTCGCCCCGGGCCGTTGCCGCAATTCCAACGACTGCGGTAAAGAACTGCCGCTCTGCGACCCCACGACACACGCTTGTGTGGCCGTGGATACCATGCACTCGGTCGAAAAATACGCCAACTGCGCACTCGGCTGGTACTACGACTACCTTAACTGCGAAGACGAGGTCGTTTCGGCCAAATGCAAGAAATGGGCGGATGATCTTCAGTGCCCGGTCAACATCATTCCGAACGGCGACTTCTCGGCATGGACGGATTGCGATGCCGCCCCCGATGCCTGCCTCTCGGTGAACGGCACCAAGTATTCTTCGCCGCTGTTCTGGTTCGCAAACTACTACGGTGAAGCCGAAGGCGACTTCGACGGTGTCAATGAAAACCAGTATCAGAACGAACTTCCGGTTAATCTGACGGACCTTTACGAAGTCTCGGCGGACGATTGGGCCATTCAGATCAAAGACACGTCCAGCAAGGCCAAACGCTTCGTTTCGTACGGTTTCACCGTGCCCGGCGGCACGTACGATTGCTCTTACTGGGTCAAAGGCAAAGGCGACCTTCGCTTCAACTGGTGGGGCAACCGCGGTGAAGCCAGCAAGGCAGAACGCGGAACGGCGGCTGAATTCGTGTCGATCGATTCGAACGATTGGATCCGTCACACCTTCTCGATGCGCAATGCTCAGTCGGGCGTTCGCCTTATGTTCTACGTCAGTAACGCTGATCCCGACAAAGATTATATCGTGATCGACGACGTCGCCTGTACGCGCCGCGCCTACTAAGCCTGGTCGCGCTTTTCATGCCCGAAGCTTAGCCTTCGGGCTTTTTTTTGCCCGTTTGACAGAGCAAAAACGCTTTTTTGTTGGGGAAATACGCGGAATTGAAGTACAATTCATGCCGTTGTTCTAATTGGTGATGGAGGAGAAGAGCATGGTACCTTCAGAACGTCTTGATCAGGCTTTCGCGATGGCGCGCGAACTTCATAAAGATCAGTATCGCAAAAACATTCCTACGCCGTTTATTTCGCATCCCATGACGGTGGCCTCCCTCGTCCTCGAAAATTCCGACGATGAAGATCTCGTGATCATCGCGTTGCTGCACGACGTTGTTGAAGATGCAGGCGGACTGCCAACACTCGCCCGCGTGCGCGCTCAATTTGGCGATCGTATCGCCGATGGCGTGCTTTGGCTCACCGATTCCACCGATCGAATAGATAATCTTGAAGGCGATGCAAAACGCGATGATAAGCGTAAAAGAAATCTCAATTATATTCAAAAAATGCTCGAATGCCCCGAGGAGGTGCTGATCATTTCTTGCAGCGATAAGATCGCAAATTTGCGAAGCATGGCTGCGGATTACCTCATGCTCGGTAATGAGATCTGGACTCAGTATTCTTTATCGCCCGATGAAACGGTCGCAAATTATGTTAATTTGCTTTCGGTCTATCGCGAGCGTCTCAAAAATCACCGCATCGTGTTGCTCATGGCGCAGGCTCTGCAAGCCGTTTGTGAAATGCTCAACGCTTATCACGACGCGCAAAAAGAAAATTCTGATAATAATTAATATAATTAAATATTAATAATATATATCGACGAAATAATAATATATAATTTATAAAAATGATGATTGATTATCATTTTTTAGGGCGGGCGAGCTATTCGCATGACGAATACGCTCGCCGTTCGTTTTTGAATGAGGTGGTGGCGAGCTATCTCGCTATGCTCGATACGCTCGCCGTTCGTTTCTGAATGAGGTTTGAGGCGAGCTATCTCGCTTTGCTCGATACGCTCGCCATTCGCCGTGGCTATCTCGCTTCGCTCGATACGCCCGGCGTTCGCTGTGGCTATCTCGCTTCGCTCGATACGCCTGGCGTTTGTTTTTGGAGGACCAGATGGCAGTTCAAAAATCCTTGTTTGATGCCTTTTCGACGCGTTCATCGTCTCAACCTGACGCAGAACGGGGTTCGTCTGCCGCATCCGGCGTTCAAAAGTCACTGTTTGGCGCCACAACGACGCGTGAGAGCGCTGACTCTGTGAATGCTCGCGACGGCGAGGCTGAAAATGCCGAGTCGCGCGTGTACCGCACCTACGAAAGCTTGACCGCGTCTGAATTGGCCGACGAGATCCGTCATCACGACCGGCTTTACGCCGAGGGACAGCCTGAGATCTCGGACACGCTCTACGACCGGTTGCGTTTGCGCCTGCAAGCCATCGATCCGACCAACCCGTTGCTCAACCAGTTGTTCGAACAAAG
>JAZUKH010000275.1:0-24499 GCA_045643185.1 Myxococcota bacterium
TCTCAACAACGCTTCACTTGGATTGACATACATTCCCATCGCCATATCTCCACCACTCAGCTTGCGCAGCATACACAAGCCGTCGTCTTTTTACCATAAAATCACGGCCATGGCTATTCCACCAGTCGAGGCATAGAGCACGACGCCTCAACAGGAAAAATAGCCAGTTTATTTGCAAAGCGGCAGTTACAGTTCAGCTGTGTGGGGGGGGGATAAATTGTTATAGGTGTTGCGCTTTAATTCTAGAATATTTAATTTTTGAGCAGGTTTGGGCATGCAGCGCGCAGGGGGCCAGAGAGACGCGCGGTTCGCGCGTCTTCACAGGAAATGCGCCGTTGCACCGAGGCTTCTCGCCCATTGTGGCGGCGTTGCATGCAACGACGCTAATGAGCTAAAAACGTTGCAAATAAAGATTTTTTGAATACTCAAAAAAATGTGAGTACAAAATCCGTGCAGATATTGTAGCGCCTGTAAATGCGGACTTGCGTTAATAATTTATTTAAATAAGCCCTCAATAGAACCAACTTTTAGGGGGGCTGTTATGCTAAAGGTAAATGAGGTTAAGCTCATAGTAGCGAGATAAAACTAAATTGAATTGGCAATGGCGTTACTTTTTCTCAATTGTTTCAATCATTTCTTTAACATTTTGGGGGACTATGCGTGGTCCCTGAATACAGCCATTGACCCCTGCTCTATGAAGCTCGTTCATGGTGCAGTGGTTGAAATTATCATTTAGTCGTTCCAACTCCATGTAAGAAGAATAGTTTTCATAAACAGTCCCATCTATAACAAACGTAGAATCGTTAATCTCGCAGGTTGTAAGAAGGACTTTGTTTACTCTACACTTATACTCGATTTTTGCCACGGGCTTGCAGATGTAAATATATACAATGTCACCGACTTTTATATTACGATTGGTCTGTTTCCAGTCAATACGCTCAAGGTTGTTAAAGGCATTAACAATATCATAATACTTTTTATTACAGGGAATAATCCAGTCTGCCATAATGCTCTCCAATAGGTAAATGGTTATCTCAGATCAAAAAACCTCATTTTAGGAGGTTAACGAACTATATTATATGCCAAATTGATGGCAGGTTTGTCAAGTTTTTTAGCGTTGTTAAACTATTTTCATAAATTTAATCACAAAAAGATTGATAAAGTGACTGCAAAGTGTGGTAGCACTCTAAACCTTGCAAATGCAAGAAATAGCATCACTTTGTGAGATTTGAAACGGTGCTTTTTGTGAGTCCAAAATTTAGGCTGTTTGTGAGAAACGAGGTGTTAAAATATGTGTAAATAGTCGTGTTTATTGACTTTTTGCTATTTTTATGGCGCACCGAAGCGCGGCTTCGCGCGCGGCGAGTCGGGAAAGCACTTTTTTGCAAACGACGAATGCGTATCGCGTGCTTTGAGCGCTCGGACGGCGTATTTCCTGTAGAGACGCGCGGTCCGCGCGTCTCTACAGGAAATACGCCGTTGCACCGAGGTTTTTCGCGTGTAGAGACGCATAATTTTTCGTCTCTACGTGGTCAATGGCTATATTGCTGATGGCGAGATACGTCGAGTGGGACGTACACGATAAAAATGCAAGTATTATTCGAAGTTTTCGGTGAATGTAACGCTATTACCGACGAAGGATTTGAATTTCAAGTTATTGATGACATCGATGACGCATTGTTCGACCGGAGTTCCAACAAATTCTTTTGTAAGCACATTGATCTCGGAGACTAGTCCGGTTGGGTTAACAGTGAATTTAATTGCTATATTACCCTTAATAATGGAGTTTAGCATGCAGTTTGATATTTTATATTTGTTGGCCTCAATAATTTTATTATATTCTTCTTCGTTAAAAAAAATGTGACGACTGGCTTTGGGATATGTTTCGCGGATATAATCAGAAGCAAATGGTTCGGATGTAAGAGAGGCAACACTAGTTCTTTTATCAGGATTCTTGCAGAGCTCTAATGTCATATCGAAATCATACAATATACTTGTGATTTGTTTGTAAAAGTCACTTTCAAGATATTCTTCTTCTGATTTAAGCTTCCTATCTACAAGGTCATTAGGAACGTAACCATTGCTAATGATTTTGTAATTATTGATTGTTGTAGTCGTTGAATAAGTAGATTTAATATCTTCTATGGTATTAGAAGTTATGTTGTTACAATATGTAGCAATGGCCGAAGTGTATTGTGATTTAAGTTGTTCTAAGTCGTTGTCATAATTTAAAATCTGTTTGTTTAGGGATGAAATTCTAGGGCTTGCTTCGTCATATATGGCTTTCTTATTAATGACGTTTGCACATCCTTTGGGAAAAATATTTCCGCGTCTCGCTACAGCATTTTGAAGCTGAACAAGTTCTGAAACATGTAAGTATCCTTTATATATATAATCGGTGGGTACGTTTCCTGGCATGACCTCGCCAGTCGATTTTAAGATTGTTACATACGTGCAGTTTTTGTCGTACTGACCATTTTTACATATTTTCTTATCGTGATTCTTTGCAAATTCGCTTAAAACAAAACTAGATTGTGATTTTTTAGCATCGAGATAACACTTATTTAGTTGTTGAGCTTCTTTGTCGGATAATGGATCGGGATATCCATATTTATCAATCACTTCATTGATCCTCTGAGTGGCTGATGATTTGAGGTTAGGCAGGTATTTTTCCATGGCATTTAGTTTACGCGCATAAGCTTGAATAGTACTAGTACCTCTAAGAAAAGTATCCCAATCTTCAATATTTTTAATATTATTGTTCCTGCTATGGTTCCTGCAGTCCCTTGCTCTATCTATATTATCAAAACTCTGATCATAACATTCTTTTGCTTTAATAAAAGAAATAGTAGAGTCTCTTTGTGAGAGAATCTCTTTTGTAGCACCGGAAACAAGATCTGAGCATTCTTTACCATATCTTTGCTGAAATTTGTTTATTTCTTCAGCTATGCCAACATTAATATTATCAGGCCTCATAATATGATAATTACAAGCAATATAAGCCCTTTCAGCAGGTGTGGATGCATTTTGGATTGCTTCATCATATTCGCGAATTTTCGACTGTACATCGCGCCCTGGGTCACTGAATATATTAGAAAATATCTGGCAACCTGTTGTCATGTTCAATAAAATCATTAAGCTAAATATCGTTATAAAATTACGAGTGATGTGTTTTGGTTTTTGAGTTTGTTGTTTTGAAAAATTTTCGTTTTGGGGTAAATGATGCGCTTTCATACTTTCTCTTTTATCCTTAAATTGATATTATCACGATTCGGTGATTAGTTGTTGTTGAAATCATGCGCTTTTATCGATTTTTCTAAAACGGACGATTGTTGACAATTTTGTTTTCGAACAGTGATGTAAGAGCTTAATAACGATGCGTCTTGACAATAAAAGGTGGTTTATTGCCATCCTGTACTCAACTTGAATCAGCTGACAAGACGGGAGATTATTAAGCGCTTACTATTAAACTTAATTGTTTAGATTAAGTAGATCAAAATTTTTGATAAGGAGTTTTACAATATATATAGCACTTTCTTTGTCGAGTTGAATGGTTTGGCTTACCTGTTCTGAATTCTCTCGACCACTATTCCCGTATGTGTCAAGTTGCACATATTTATCGTCACCAATTTTAAATACAGAATAAGTCGATTTAACTTTTGTGTGAATCGTAGGTCTTTCTTTTATAATTTCTTGGATGTTTGCAATATCTAATTGTGCCATGACTTTTTTCCTTTAAAATGAGAGAGTTTGTTTTGTATCTTTTACCCTGTGTAAAAGATATTCTCTCATAAAAAAAAAAACCATGCCGTCAAGACAAAATAACACCGTTTTGCAAAAAAATTCGTGGTCACGCCGTTGCGCATGCAACGGCGCCACCTAGCGCGCTTCGCGCGCGGCGAGTCGTATTGACGGCGGCCCGTAGAGACGTGTCGCGACACGTCTCTACGGGGCCGGCCGGAAATAGCCAAGCGCAAAAGGCTTGCATTGAATGGTTAAAATCTTTAAAAAGCACGCGTTTTCAATCCCATTTGGAGGCATAAAAGATGAGAACGAGTCTTTTTTTAAGCACGATTGTCTTCGCGACAGGTTTGTTTGCCGGAACGGCGTTTGCTGACTTTATCGATCCGAATCAGGTGGATGATCCAGTCTGGCAAGAAGTCATGGCTGGTAAACTGTCTGTGATCCCTTCAACGAGGCCAACGGGGCCGGGATCCATCGGCCTTGAATCGGTCACGGTTAAAAACAAAGTCTCGAAGAACAATAAAAAGCATAGGGGACTTGACCGACAGATCCAGCTTGATCGGCCTTACGATTTGACCAAGATCGAGGGATTGGTTTGGAATCAAAGTCCGTCTTCAAATGAGCCTATCTCTGGCAGTGCTTCTGTGGCGCGTTTGCTTCAGGAGGTCACGGCGAATTTTGCCAAGACGCAGGCTGGTCAGGTCATTCCTGTTTATGTTCTCGCGTTGAAAAAGAAAAGAGTCGTCGAACCCTTGGAGCATTTTGTTGAATTTGGTTGGTTTACGTTTAACGAGACTGGAGAGCCGACCGATGTCGAGACAGATCCCGTCAAATATCAAGATGGCATTCTTGTAAAGGTAAAGGCTAAAAAAAATAGCACGGGCATGTTGACGCTCGACGCGGCTCGTCAATGGGCTTTGGTCGAAGCGATTCTCAAGCAAAACGTCGTGGCGATCGACCGTATTGAAATGCCGATCGAGGCACGTGTGCTGCTGTTAAATCACGCGATCAAAATGCGCGCCGATCAAGCATTGATCCGTCGTGCGTCGATGCTGATCACCAATATTCACCCCTTTGAAAAACGAACTTATATGCGCGTCGTGGTCGGTTGTTCGGCGCGTGACCGCTTATTGGGATGTCATGGCATTTCGACGCCTGAAGAAGAGGCCATCGTTAATCGCATCACCAATCAGATCCTCAAAGACGCCGTTTTGGCCGATAATGAAACGCGTCGAACCGCGCTTCAACGAGCTGAAATTGCTTGTCCTACGGATACGCACGAGATCATGGCCGATTATGACCGTATCATGCTGCGCGATGAGAACGGCGAGATCGATGAGTTGAGCAAGGACATTAATCGAAGCATTTATCGCGTGAGTGGCTGCAATCAGGTCGTCGATCTGGAAGATTGGAAAAATCGCATCAACAAGGCAGATGATCATAAACTGCAAGAGATCCTTCGCGCTAAGGTTGAGTACTCGCCTGACATGATCCAGGGAATCAAAACACTCTTGGATGGCCTGAATCCGTATGCTCAAACGCGGTTTATCAGTTATTGGAGCCACCTGTTATTGGTGAACGATGACCCGGCTTATCTGAACACATTGTTCGATCTCTTTGAAAAACGCGTGGATAAAAAGTTACAACGCGAAAATTCAAATAAAGACAAGATTTCGTCAGGCTTTCAGATGCTGGAAGTCGTGATGGCTTTTATTGCCGTGGCGGATGTCCCCGATAAAAAATTGACCTTGGAACAACGCCTTGAGTATTGGCGTAATGTCGTGAAGAACGCCCAAGGTAAAACGAAAATGCAACTTCTTCAGGAGGCTTTTGATCGAAACAACGTTCAGTATGATCGCAAGAAGCCGCTTGATGATTATACCAACATGAATGTTTACATCACGGCTTACGTGCGGCTCGTCGAGTCAAACATCAGCGTGGCGATGAATATCCATTCGATGCTTTCCCGTGCGTTTCATGCCAATATTCCGGTGGCGCGTTACCTCCGAATGAAAAAGGAATGGCAAGATATAGGCAAGCTGAGTAGCTGGTGGAAAGCCAATAAGATGCTTTATATTCCCAATAACAATGCAGCAAAGCTCGATTACGATCTCGTTTCACTTTGTCGAGACTATCGCAATGTGATGTCGCAGATCATGGGGGCTGAGATCCCTGAAGACGAGTCGTAGCCAGGTGAAGGCACGAGCTGGCATCGTGTCGGCGAGTAAGGCTAAAGAAGCGCCCGGCGTATTCTGGTTGTCCAGAATAGCCGGGCGCAAAAGGCCGTATTTGCCCAACGGGCAAATAGGCCGCCTGGCGTCGCCGTATCGCCAACGGCGATAGGCGCGCCCCAAATTTGCAGAAGGCCGTATTTGCCCAACGGGCAAATAGGCCGTCTGGCGCCGCCGTATCGCCAACGGCGATAGGCGCGCCCCATTATGGACTGAGTACGCTTGGCACGTCGCGATCAGAACGAACGCACGAGGGTCAGTCCACACGCGGGTGCGGTCTCGCCCGCAGCGCTGCGGCTTCGCGCTTCCAGGATCGTGCGCATTTCGTCGGGGGCGCGGCCCAGACCAAATTCGATGAGTGTGCCGACGAGGATGCGCACCATTTGTTTTAGAAAAGCCGTGCCTTCCACGTCGATCTGGATCAAACTGTTGGCTTCGCTGCCCAAACTCGGTTCGACAAAAGGCACGGGCAGGCGTGTGATCTCGATGCGCGTCAGCGTTCGGACGGGGGTCTTGGCCTGGCAGTCGATGGCGCGGAACGATGAGAAGTCGTGCTCGCCGATCAGGTGGTTGGCTGCTTTTTGCATATTCTCGATGTCGAGCGGCCGGCACGTCATAGCGCGATTGACCAGCATGGGCGGCAAAAAGCGGCCTTCGCAGATCCAATATCGGTAATGTTTGCCCTTTTTGGCAAACCGTGGGTGAAAGCCAAACTCGGCTTCGTGTGCTTCGCGGACGTAGATCTCGGGTGGTGTCAGCGCGTTGATGGCTTGTTGCCAGCGCGAGGGGGCGTAGTCGCGATCGGTGTCGAAGGCAGCCACCTGCCACTCGGCATGCACGCCAGAATCGGTTCGGCTGCCGGCGCGTACTTCGACGTGTTTGCCGCCGTGCATCTTGGTCAGCACGTCTTCCAGGCAGCCCTGAATGCTGCGTTGACCATCCTGGCGCTGCCAGCCACAAAAGGATGTGCCGTCGTAGGCGAGGATCAAAACGATCGTTTTCATAGTAAAACTCGCTGAAAAAGTGAAAACTGGATCAATCGTTCCAGAAACCGTCGTCTTCGTCGCAGGCGGCGATGGAACTTTCGAGCTCTTCGAGCGCGTGCGCGTCCATGCGTGGATGATGCTCGGCAAAGATGTGTTTGAGGCGTTCACGCGAAACGTGCGTGTAGATCTGGGTCGTGGAAATATCGGCGTGACCGAGCAGTTCTTGGACGGCGCGCAGATCAGCGCCGTGGTTGATCAAATGCGTGGCGAAGGTGTGGCGCAGCTTGTGGGGCGAGAGCGCTCGCGTGATGCCGGCTTTGAGGGCATATTGTTTGAGGGCTTTCCAAAAAGCTTGTCGCGTCATGCCGTCGCCAAAACGTGTCACGAAGGCATAGCGTGATTCGGCGCCGTTGAGGAGCACCGGACGCGCTTCGTCAAAATAACGGTCGAGCCACTGCGCGGCGTATTCGCCGTAAGGAATGAGCCGGTCTTTCGAGCCCTTGCCGTGTACGCGCACACAGTTGAGGTCTTCGTTGAGGTCGCGCGTGGCGAGCGTGACCAGCTCGGTGACACGCATGCCCGTCGCGTACAAAAACTCGATCATCGCGCGGTCACGCAGGCCGTTTGGCGTCGCAATGTCGGGGGCTTCGAGCAGCTGACCAACCTCGGTCTCGTTCAGGTAGATCGGGTTTTTTTGCGCAAACTGCGGCAGGTCGATGTGCTCACACGGGTCGATGCGCAAAATGCCGTCGGCGATCATAAACTTGGTCCATTGACGTAAACTCGTGAGCGTGTGCGCCAACGAGCGTTCTGTCAGCTTGGCTTGGGCTTCGGTGCCGTCGAGGCGCGCCGACATGTATTCGCGGATCAAGTCTTCGTTGATATGTTCGACGTCTTCGCAGTCATGGTTTTCGGCGAATTCACAAAATTGAATGAGCTCGCGCGCGTAGGATTGGCGCGTGTTTGCCGATAAGCCTCGTTCCACGTCTAAATGAATAAGGTAGGATTGGATGTAATCTTGAAATTCAGGAAGCATGGTTTCAAGGACGCAACTTGGGCGCAAAAATAAAGTGACTTGCTAAAACGTCGCAACCGTGCCAAAAGCGCACGCGACGGGCTCTGCCATTAATCCCGTTTTGAGAATTGTCCAATTTTTTAGGAGGATCCATGCCTACTACGCATCAGCCGCTCGTTTGGATCGATTGTGAAATGACAGGTCTGAATCTGGAAGTGGATCGCATCATTGAGATCGCGACGCTCGTCACCGATTCAGAACTCAACATTTTGGCCGAAGGTCCCGAGCTTGTCATTCATCGCCCGCCCGAACTACTCGCCCAGATGAATGACTGGAATACGAAACACCACGGAGAATCCGGTCTTACGGCGCGCGTTTTGTCTTCGGATGTTACGATCGAAGACGCCGATATCGCGACCAGTACGTTCATTAAAAGCTTTGTCACGCACGGTTTGGCGCCGCTTTGCGGTAATTCCGTCTGGCAGGACCGCCGCTTTATCGACATGGAAATGCCGCTCACGTCAGCCTGTCTGTTCTATCGCAATATTGATGTCAGCTCGTTCAAAGAGGTCGTTCGTCGGTGGTATCCCGATTTCCCGCACTACAAGAAAGCCAATCACCATCGCGCGATGGATGACATTCGTGAATCCATCGAAGAACTTCGTTATTACCGCCAGCATTTGATGGTGGACGTACCGAAAATGCCGTAGCGTACGCAACGCAGGGTATTGGGTAGGGCGCGCCTATCGCCGTTGGCGATACGGCGACGCCGGGACGGCCTATTCGCCCGTTGGGCGAATACGGCCTTTTGCGCCCGGCTATTCCACTTGAGACGTGCCGCAGCACGTCTTTGCGTGGAATACGCCGGGCGTGCGCTGCGCGCTTTTCCATTCGACAAAAACACGTTGGCCAAAATAATTGGGCGAGTGATAAGGACGCAATCTTTAGCGAGTTTAACAATTTGACGCATTTGAGTAATGACTCGGAATATGACGCCATTTGTGGGATCACGCGCGACGAAATGCTTACGCAGCTTCGCCCGGGGATCGAGCGGATGGCCGATCAACACAGCTGGTCGTTTGACGAGGCTGGCGCGCGGTTGACAAAGAAATATGACGGGTACCATTTTTCAGAATCGTCACCTGACATCTTCAATCCATTTAGTTTAATGCATAGTCTGCGAACACGTAAGCTGGATGATTTCTGGTTTAGTTCCGGTACGCCGACGTTTTGGGCACAACAGATCAGTCATCACGCTCAGATTGATGTTGAAAAACTCGACCGCGGTTTTGGGACGAGCAAAGAAACGTTCGATATGCCTGCCGACGTTTTTAGCGCAAATTCCCTATAATGCACTTCGTAAAAAAGAAGATTACGACGAACATTATTACAGAACGTTGTTGTTACTTCTTTGCCGTTTTGTGACGCCCTACACGGTCTGGGCTGAACAGGCCAATGCCGTGGGACGTTCTGATCTGTTGATCGAGACAAAAGACGCCGTCTTTTGCTTTGAATTTATGAAAAAAGATGCACCCGAAAAAGCGATTCAACAGATCGACGACATGGGTTATTTAATTCCATACGAAGCCGATCATAAGAAATTATATAAAATCGGCGTTCGATTTGATTTCGATCTGCGTACGATCGGGAATTGGGTGATCGAGGAAGTTGCGGGCGACTAATCGCGTAGATAGATGACCATGGTGGCGTGGTCTTCTGGCACCGTCACGGTTTGTTCAACCAGGTAGTCGCGGCCTTCTGTTGATGTAATCATGCCTCGTATCGTGTAATTACCGGGTCTTAGACTCGTGCTGATGTTCGCCGTGTTGATCGTTGGCGTTACGGCGATGGTCATTTCTCGTGCGACTTCGTGATCGGCATCGTAAAACGTCAGGGTTGCTGTTTTAGGCTGGACCGGTTCTTTGAGTTCGATTGAGAATTGCAAGTCGATGTCGACTTTGCGGTGATTGCCCCAAAGGTAGACGAGCAGGCACACGAAGACGACAAGGATGACCGGTTTGAGACTTCGGGCGAGCGTTTTTTTATCGAAGGCCTGGTGCATTTGGAATCTCCGTCGATGAAACGGTTTTCCAGAGTGCATATCCCGTTTCTGCTTGGTAGAGATAGGTAGAAATGGTTTTTAACTGTCCGTCCTCGACGTCATACACGTTGAATTTGCCGCGATGATTTGGTTTATTTGCAAAGGCGGCACTGCAGCTTCCCGCTTCGGAGATCACGGTATTCTGACTTCTGAGTTGTGTAAAATCGTGATTATGACCGTGTAAGATCAGATCAACGTGGTATTTGTGACAAAGCTCAAGCAGTTCTTTTCTGTCTTCCAGGTTTTTGAAGGATTCTCCCGGCATATTTGTGACGGGGAAAATATGGTGGTGAAAAGCGAGGAGCTTGAATTTTGAGTCGAGTTCAGGCGTTTTCAGCAAGTTTTCGAGAGCCGTGAGCTGAGTTTTTCCGAGTCGTCCGGCAGCGACAAACCACGAACGTGGCTGGGCTGAACAAAGTCCGATCATGGCGACGTCGCCACGGATCTGTACGATGGGCCATGTGTCATTGCCGTGGAAGGCTTCGTCACCTGGATAGGTTTCGTACATGATGTGCTTAAAACGCTGCGTTATGCCACTTTCGCGCGTGTAATAATCGTGGTTGCCCGGGACGATGAGCATGTGTTGGTCATCAAAGTAGCGGTGCAACAAGGTCTTGATCGCGAGAAATTCGGATTCGAAGGCGAGATTGGTGAGATCACCTGTGACGACAAGGTGGTCGCATTTTAAGTCTCGAATGGCGTCGAGTGCAGCTTCGGTGACGGCATGCTGGTGTTTTTTGGCACGTCCAAGGAACAGATTGACGCCGCCGATCCAACGTTTATTCAAAAAATCGCGGGCTTTGACGCCAGTCAAATCAAGCCAGTGAATGTCGCTAATGTGAGCAATTCTCATAATTGGGCATTGTAACGAGAGAGTACCAAAAAACTGGTGCTGAGACGCTTGGGTGGCTTAGTCTATGGGTTGGTTTTTGTCGTCAACGAGTACGACGGTCGGTTTGTGCGTTTTGGCCTCGTTTTGGTCATACATGCCGAACGTGGCGATGATGACCTTGTCACCGACCTGAACTTTTCGAGCTGCAGCGCCGTTGAGGGTAATTTCGCCGGGTTTTCCGAGAATGACGTAGGTGCTGAAGCGTTCGCCGTTGGTCACATTATAGATGTCGACGGCTTCCCAAGCACAGATGTTGGCGCGTTTACAAAGTTCTGGATCGATGGAAATAGAGCCTTGATAGTTGAGATCAGCCGACGTAACGGTTGCACGATGAATTTTGGATTTTAGAAGATGAAGAAGCATTGAACATGCCCTTATATGCACAAAAGCCAATAATAAAGCTTTGCATCACACAATGTGTGGTGCGAGGCGCCCCAAAATGGGGCGTCTTTTTATTCCTTTTTGGGGCGTAATGTAAAGTGCCGTAATTGACCGATGTCTTGATTAAAAGCGTTTGAGGAAGGCTAATGCGCCTTTGAGTCCGTCGAGTGCGCAGCTCGTGATACCGCCGGCGTAACCAGCACCTTCACCGAGTGGGAAGAGATTTTGTGCTGAGACGGATTCGAGTGACTCGTTGTCGCGCACGATTCGGATCGGTGAACTTGTCCTTGTTTCGACGCCGACGATATTGGCTTCGTTGGTGATGAAGCCATGCATTTGCCGATCGAAGGTACGAAATGCGTTTCGAAGTGCCGTGGCGACGTTGTTTGGCAACAGGTCATTCATGTTTGTGGCGATGACGCCGGGTTCATAAGTGACTTTTGGTGTGATCGAAGACGGTTTGTTCGCGAGGAAATCGCTGAGTTTTTGAGCCGGTGCGTAGCCTTGGGGCAAGCCTTGTGCGGCACGGCGTTCGATGGTTCGTATCCATTTGAGCCCGCCCAGTGGTCCTGGCATGAAGTCTTCGAGTCCGACCTGTGCTACGATGGCCGCGTTGGCATATTTGCCATTACGTGCGCTGCCGCTCATGCCGTTAACGACACGCGTGTCTGCCGTCGTATTGGACGCCACGATTCGTCCGCCTGGGCACATGCAGAACGAAAAGGCACTGGGGCCATCGTCCTGGTTATAGCGCACGGCATATTCTGCAGGCGGTAAAAGCGGGTGATTGGCAAACTGACCATATTGAATGGTGTTGATGAGGGCTTGGGGGTGTTCGACGCGAAAACCGATCGCAAGCGGTTTTGCTTCCATAACAAGTCGTTCATTCAGTTTGACGTATAGGTCGTCGGCGCTATGTCCGACGCACAAAAAGACTGCGTCGTATCGTAAAAGCTCGCCGTTAACCAAGATACCGAGACAGACGCCGTTTTCGATCCACAGGTCTTCGATGCGCGTATCAAAGTAGTAGTGTGCGCCGCGTTCTTCAAGGCCAACGCGGATGTTACGCAGAATTGGGCTGAGTTTGTCGGTGCCGATGTGTGGATGGGCTTCGTAAGCGATGTCAGGAATGGCACCGTGTAGAATGAACTGATTCAGGATGTATGGAATATACTCTGACTTGGTTCTGGTCATGAGTTTTCCGTCCGAGTATGCGCCAGCGCCGCCTTCGCCAAAACAAATGTTGCTTTCAGGGTTGACTGTGCCTGATCGCATGAGCGCTGCGACGTCGCGTGAACGCATATCGACGGATTTTCCGCGTTCGTAGAGGTCGACCGAGACGCCAGCCTGAACCAGGGCGAGCGCTGCAAAGAGTCCGGCTGGTCCAGCGCCGATGACAGCGACGTGTGGCTTGGCTGAGCTCAACCTTGGGATCTCTGGCAAGACCATATCTGGCGCGGGCGTCAATTTTGGGTGCGTGACAGTGAGATCCAAGTCGATCACGCCCTGAAAACGAGGATTTTTGTGACGCACGTCGAGGCTTTTTCGCACCCATTGCCAAGCCGTGATGGTTTCGGTCGCGAGACCGAGCCGTCTTGCCAGGGCGCGTTTCATGTCGACTGCATCTTCAAGCGAAAAAATCAGGTTTTCGGTGCGGTATTTGGGCATTTTTTATCTAGTTTAATGAAATGAGTTCATGAAGGGCAGACGAAGCCTGCGTAACCTGGTTGGTGTTGACGACAAAGGTGATGGCATTGGCCTGGCAGAAAACTGCTTTTGGTGTGATGTTCAGTTTGTGTATGGCTTCGTGTGCGCGCGTGACCAGGGTGAGGTCGCGTCCGATGTCTTCTCCGACGAGTGTGACGTTTATGATGTCGAGGTCGCAGTGAGACGTGGTTTGGCATCCGTCCAAAAAGTCTTTTTGAATCTGTTCGAGGTCACGACAGTTCCATACGTCGAGCAGTGCCTGAACGCGGTCGCCTGAAGTCGTGTAGTCGAAGATCCGCGCGCCGTCGGCGGCCTGAACGCGTTTGAGCCATTCGAGCGGCGTGATGCCGACGAGTTCCATGAACATCACGCGTTTTGCGGAAACGACGGCTGTGGGACGAATCTGTGAGTTTTTAATGGCGTCGTCTGGCCAGCCGTCGACGCGGACGATCGTGCCGGTCAATCCGTCGGCATGGGATTTTTTAGCGTGTAAAGCGATCTGATGTCGACGCGCGTAAGCGACGGCCTCATCGTGTAGGACTTTGGCGCCGTGTTGAGCCATCGCCATCATGTCGGTGCTCGACATGTCGTCGAGTTTTTGTGCATCGAGTACGATTTTGGGATCCGCTGAGTAAACGCCGTCGACATCGCTGTAGATCTCACAGGCTTCGGCCGAGAGTGCGCCGGCGAGTGCGACAGCGGTCATATCAGAACCACCGCGGCCCAGGGTCGTGATCTCGTTGCGATAACTCGTGCCTTGGAAACCGGCTACGATGACGATCTTGCCCTTTTCAAGCTCGTCCTGGATCCTAAATGGCCGCACAGCGATGATGCGTGCATGCGCGTGTGAGTCGTTTGTGATGATGCCCGACTGGCTACCCGTAAAGCTGATGGCCTGTGCGCCGTATTTTTGAATCGCGATGGAGAGCAAAGCCATGGTCGTTCGCTCGCCCGTGCTGAGCAGCATATCCAGTTCACGAGCGGGAGCCTGTGCTGTGATTTGACGAGCCTGTTTGAGCAATTCGTCGGTCGAGTTGCCCATGGCACTGACGACGACCACGACGTCGTATCCTTCCGATTGTTTGGCGACCACGCGTTTTGCGATCGCCTCCAGCTTTTCGAGGGTGGCCACAGAGCTGCCACCGTATTTTTGAACAATGATCGGTTTCATGATCCTCATCCTTGAGCAGAAAACGTGGTGAGAGCGTCTAACCTATGGGTCGGGGCCCCGCCAGGCGAAGGGGTAGCGGCGTATTGGCGATGAAATTCGCCAATAGCCGCGTAGGGGAAGGCTTTCCCCTCCTAAACGGATATGAATTTATGCGTTTGACGCGTCTTTTTTGAAGATCGTGTGTTTTCGTCCGCAACGTGGGCATTCGATCTCGAGGTGATCTGTGCCTTTCCAGACTTCTTTTTGTTCGCTTTCCGGGAGTCGTTCGATGACCTTGTGCATTTGTTGAGAGTCACAGCGGCAATCGTAGTAGAAAACGGCTTCGTGTGTGCATTTGAGTTCGCCATGTGAGAGAGCGTCTCCGGAATGGAGTTTGGCGTACTGCGCGCGGACTTTTGCGAGTCGTTCGTCTTGTTTTGCTTCTTCTTCGATCTCTTTGACTTCTTCGACGTTTCCGTCTTGGAGGAGTTCATGGAATTTTTTGATGAGATCGGCTTCAGAGAGTTTTTCGACTTCGCTCCATGCGGCATTTGGCATGCTGAGGGCGAGGAGTGCTTCGTCTTTTGAGATGGCGACGCGTGCCGGCAGTTGTTCGGACTCATCGAAGTATTGTTCGACGAGGAGATGGACCTGTGTGTCTCGAGGAATGAGCATGGATTGTCGAACAGGGGCATTGTCGTCGACGCGTTGGATCGCGAGTGCGCCGATGACGTCTTTTTCAGCATCGGCACTGAGTTTTCGAGTTCGACAGCAGATGCTTCCGTTTGGTTCAATGCCGCAGAAGATTCCCCATTTTTTGAAGGGGAGTCGAATCGTCCATCCCCACATTTCGCGGGTCATTTGTGATTCAGCGGCCAGGGATGCGGCGATCATCATGTCATTAAGCGTTTTTGTGATGACGGGTGCTTCACCGCGCGCAATGTTGTGGACAGCGTTGTAGTTTTCACGAGCGCGTGTGATTTTTGAGATCGCGTTGGTGTACACAAAGATGATGTTTTTGTTTTCCCACAGATATCGTCTGTACAGGGCGAGGTATTCTTCATCAGCCATGTTAAAAGTTACTCCAGAGTAGTTCGTGAAAACGCCCGATGGGTTGGTTTTCGGTTAAATCCTTGTTTTAAGCACAAAAAAAGCGAGAACAGGTTCAAACTGTCTCGCCTTTATCGGTTCCAGGCTCAAGTGGGAGAAGTTACATGAGGACGAATTAATGAGGATGGTAAGGTAGGGTAAAATGTGAGGCTTAAAAGGAGGGAAATTGTTGATCGGTAGGAAATCGCTTCTCCCACTTCAGCCGAGAACCAATTTTTGATTATACAGGAAAAGTTTTTTGTTGACAAACAAATTATTCGTAAGTTGTTTTCATTCCATGAGCCGTCGTTGGGCAATCGCGCGCATTTTGGAGCGCGCGATTTAGAGCAAAGTCGTTACGGTAACGAGATGATATTTCCGTACTGCGTCATAACGATGGCGAGTGCGGCGATGAGACCGAGTACGAAACTGATGAGCGCGATGCCGAAGAGTTTTGCCTTATCGCTCTTTGGCGGAGCCACTTTTGCCATGTCTGTTGAAGGCGTGGGTGGTTTTGGAATGGTATGGACGGCGGACGGCAACAAGCCGCTCATGTCATGTCTTGTTACGACCGCGCTGTTTTGCTTGGATCGTCTGACTTCGCTTGGCAGATCTTTGATCGGCGTTCGTTTTGAATCTGGCGATGTGTGCGGCGGTTCTTCCTGAGCACTTTTTTCTTCGCTTCCCGGTTTGGCGTTGATCTCGTCTTCGTCAAAGATATCGTCGTATAGTCCGTTCATCCAGTCTCGATCGTCCTCGGAGACGTTTTCGACCTTCATGACGTCGTTGTTGATGGACATGCCGGTGACGACGCCTTTGAGGTTTTCAGCTTCTTCGGGGTTTAGTAGTCCATCGAGTTCGTTTTCGAGTTTTTTGAGGACATCTTCTGAGATCTTTTCGCCGTTGAATTCCTTCCACTTGTTATCGGCGAGGTCATTGACGAGCCATTCGAGGTCGTAGCGATTGACGGGCAAACGCATGTCGATGGCAATGGCCGAGAGATCGTGGTAGAGCTCTTCGCAGGTCTGATAACGTTTTTCAGGGTCAGCCGCGAGGGATTTGTGAATGATCCTGACGAGTGGATCAGGGATGTCGTCGCGGAGTCTTCGGATATCGGGGATCTGCGCGGCACGCACGGCTTTGAACGTTTCGAGGTCTGTTTTTCTCTGGAAGAGTTTTCTTCCCGCGAGCATTTCCCAAAAGACGATACCGATCGAGAAGATATCGCTTTTTGACGTAATTTTAGGCGGATTTCGTGTACTTTCTGGTGAGATGTAGGCGAATTTGCCTTTGATCATGCCGTCCGGCGTTTTTTCGACGTTGGACTGGGCATCTGCGAGACCGAAGTCAGCGACTTTGACTTCACCATGTCGTCCGATAAGGATATTTGGGGGTGAAATGTCGTTGTGAATGAGTCCGAGCGGTTTTCCATCGTTGTCGGTGAGGGCGTGGGCATAGCCGAGTCCAGCGCAGACCTGCATAATGATGTAGATCGCGACGCCGAGTGGGAAGAGTGCGTTTTTTTCGATCAGGAGTTCTTCGAGGTGTTTGAGGTCGAAGCCTTCTACATATTCCATGGCGATGTAGAAGGTTTCCTGAGTTTTACCGACGTCATACACGCGGACGATGTTGTCATGTTCGAGTTGGAAAGCGAGTCTTGCTTCGTCGACGAACATTTTTTGGAACCTGTTGCCTTGTTTGTGCACGAGTTCCGGTAGAATTCTTTTGATGGCGACTTTTCGGCGAATACCGCCGATGGAGTTCATCCAGCCGAGATACACTTCAGCCATGCCGCCCTTGCCAAGTGTGTTGACAAGCTGGAAACGACGGTCTTGCTGTTCCTGAACTGCCATAGGTTTCCTCCAAAAAGGGATGGAGATGGGATCGTTGCCTTAAGCAACCTGTTTAATACTGTCACGAAATGATAGTCGTGGCAATAGTTTGTCTCTTTTATAGATTTCTTGATTTGTTCGTAGCGGCGCAAACGAAGGCCTGGCAGGCAGGCCTGATGCCGGCCTTTTCAGCAGCGATCAATCCTGCAGCGGTGGTACCGCCGGGGCTCATAACATTTTCTTTGAGAATATCTGGATGTTCGACTTGCATGAGTTTTGCGGTTCCGAGCATGGTTTCGCGTGCGAGTGCGTTTGCGAGGGATCGTGGCAATCCTTCTGCGACCGCGGCATCAGCGAGTGCTTCCGCGATGACTGCGAAGAGCGCGGGGCCGCTGCCGCTCAACCCCGTGACGGCATCGAGCAGGTTTTCGTTTGCGACGAAGTGCACGTCGCCGCACGTTCCCAACAATGTCGAGACGAGTTCGCGCGTTTGGGGTGTGAGTCCCTGGTCAACGACGACGCAGGAAGCCGCGCCGACGAGCGCTGGGGTGTTTGGCATGATGCGAACGGCGTTGATGTTGTCGCGCGCGATGCGGTCGAGTTTTAGTCCGGCAACGATCGAAAGCACCGTTATGGGCTTATTGCTGTTTAGAATCTTTTCGATCACGTGTTGCGCGTGTATTGGCTTGACGGCGAGCAAAATGACGTCGCAGTGACTCGCCACGTCCTCGACGGATGAGGTGGTGCTGTAGGATTTAAGACCGAGCTTGTCTGCGTCTTTGAACGCGTTTGGGTCGGTATCGCATAGCATGACGGGGCAATCGATGACACTGGTCATGCCTTTTAACAAGGCGTGGCCCATTTTGCCAAAGCCAATGATGCCAAATTGATTCATGGTTTAGGTCCTTATTTCGCAAAAAAGTTTGTATTATTCGTCTTCGAGGTCTTCTTCGAATGCTTCGAGGCGCAGATCGTCCGGGTATTTCTCGCGTGCTCGTTGGATGCGGGCCAGACAGAGCTCGGTCTTGCCAGCATTTTTGAGGTTGCGGCACTGGGCGAGCGTTTTGAGAATGTATTCTTCCGTCGGCAGAGCTGGATCGATCTCGGGCGGTTCGTCAGATGTCGTGGCTTCAGGCGTCACGGAGGCTGGCTCGACGATGTCAGGCGTGTTGTTTGCTTCGTCCTCATCGACTTCGTCTGGCGCGTCTTCGAGCATTTCTTCGATGTCATCCGCAAACGCTTCGAGACGTAGATCATCCGGGTATTTTTCGCGCGCAACGGTCAGAATTGACCAGGCTTTGCGGATCTTTTTCGCGTTTTTGAGTGCACGGCATTGAGTGAGTGTTTGTAACACGTCTTCATCTGGCGATAACTCAGTCTTTTCGACAGGTTCTGTTTTTTCGACGGGTTCTGTCTTTTCGACGGGTTCTGTCTTCTCGACAGGTTCTGTTTTTTCGACGGGTTCTGTCTTTTCGACGGGTTCTGTCTTTTCGACGGGTTCTGTTTTCTCGACAGGTTCTGTCTTTTCGACAGGTTCTGTCTTTTCGACAGGTTCTGTTTTTTCGACGGGTTCTGTCTTTTCGACAGGTTCTGTTTTTTCGACAGGTTCTGTTTTTTCGACAGGTAGTTCGTCTTCGTCTAGGTTTTCGGCGAAAGCTTCGAGGCGCAAGTCGTCGGGATATTTCGACATGGCGTCGTGTAGAATGTCGCGCGCGATGGCTAGTTTGCCGTCGCTTTGCAGTGCGCGACACGTCGCTAGCGTTTGAAGCACGAATTCGTCGGGCGTTGGTTCGGCCGACGGCGCGGGGTTGTCCGTGACAGGTTCTGTCATGATCACGGCATCGTCAACCGGTCCGTTTTGAGCGATCAAGTCGGCAATGGGTGCCTCGTCCAGCATGACGACGGCGTTTGCGACGTCGTCATGATCCTGTGCCTCAACGATGGCGTTTGCGACATCATCGTGTATCTGCGCTTCGACGCTGTCGTTTGCGACGTCATCGTGTATCTGCACTTCGACGCTGTTGGCGGTGGGCGTCGAGGCATCCTGTGTGGCAATCACGTCATCACGGTTTTCGGGTTCGTTGGTTTGTGGAGCGACCGGGGCTTTATCGGTTGCTTCGTCCCAGGCAAAACGGCGTCGTGATGCGGAAACGCGTGAATTGTCAATGATACTGGACTGGTCTGTGGATGAGCCTGTTCTGGGGACTGCAGGGGCTTCGTCCCACGAGAAGCGGCGTTCCATACGGCTCGGTCGTTCGTCAGTATCGGCGTTTTGTGGGGCGGCCAGGTTGGTCGTCGAAGCGCGTCTTGGTGCGGCATCCTGTGAGTCTGCTTTGTCATTTGGGTCGTCTCCCCATTTGAAACGACTGTCAGATGAAGCCGCTCTGTTTGCGCTGGATGATCGTTTTGGTGCTGGTTCAGCGTTATTATCGGCACTTAGGTCGTCATTTCCCCATTTGAAATGGCTGTCAGATGAAGCCGCTCTGTTTGCGATGGATGATCGTTTTGGTGCTGGTTCAGCGTTGATTTCAGCATCCTGGTCATCATTGCCCCATTTGAAATGGCTGTCAGACGAAGCCGCTCGATTGGCGATGGATGATCGTTTTGGTGCTGGTTCAGCGTTGATTTCAGCATCCTGGTCATCGTTTCCCCATTTAAAGCGTCCGTCGGACGAAGCCGCTCTGTTGGCAATGGATGATCGTTTTGGTGCAGACTCAGCGTTAATTTCGTCATCCTGGTCATCGTTTCCCCATTTGAAACGTCCGTCAGACGAAGCCGCTCGATTTGCGATGGATGATCGTTTTGGTGCAGGCTCAGCGTTGATTTCGTCATTCTGGTCATCGTTTCCCCATTTGAAACGTCCGTCAGACGAAGCCGCCCGATTTGAGATGGATGATCGTTTTGGCGCGGCATCCGGGACTTCTTGCTGATCTTGGTCGTTTTGGCCCCAGTTATATCTGTTTTCCGAGGAAGAGCAACGTGTCGCGCATAATGATCGTCTTGGTGCAGGCTCGTCTTGATTGTCGTCGTTGAAATCCGTCTCTGACAGCGTGGGGAGGATTTCACTAGGCAGGTTCTCAATGATATCCGGCACGTCTTCGATGAGTTTTTCTCGCACGTCAGCCCATTTGTAGCGTTGGGACGATGTTGAGGATGGTCTTACGACGTTTGAAACGCCTGACGAAGAATTAGATCGGTCTTCTGTATCTTCATCTCGCCAATTGAGTTGATTTGAATTGGACGATTTTTCAGGCTCTTTAGTGAGTATTTCATTCGTTTTGATTGAACGAATGGCGGAGGTCGTTTGAAATTCGGAGAGACGCGGAAAACCGTCCTGTTCAACATTTCCGATGCTGAAAACGCGCAACGGTGATCGGTTATTGTGTTTGTCGACGACGATGGCGGCACAATGCACCGTGGTCATGGGCTCAGTCTTGTCATCGACGAATCCTGGGACCCAGTGATCCAGTGTATAGCGTAGTCCAAGTCGGCTTACGCCTGTGCGTTGGAAATCGTGAAACTCGTTAAGTTTTCTGTAGTCTTCTTCGTCCCAGGTGAGTGCCTCATCCATATAGTAGACTTCGATAGACTGGACGGCATTTTCGTCGAAGACGCCGAACTCAATGGAGAGAGCATTTTTCTTGTAGAAGGCCTCAGAAGCGTGGCTGTGGACCATTCTGTTGGTCGCTTGAAAGTCTGGATTGCCCCAAAAGACTGTGGTTTTTTCATTCGCGATGTAATCGACGGTCACGTCGGTGACGTGATCGATCTCTTCGAAGGTATCCGTGTCTGGATCGTAAGTGGCGAAAGCGTAATTTGGGTGGTTGTGACAATCGGCGTCAATGAGCTGCATGAAATTAGAGATCGGGGCAAACGCATAGGCTTCGGTCTCAAGTTCGTCGTCGGCATAGATGGTATTTTCGATTGCCGCTTTTGCGATCTTCAGCGTCTGTTCCGGCGTGAGCGAAGCCCTCGTTCGGATAGCGACGACGCGCAGATTCATCGGTATCTTCAAACTGAATTGGATACCGATCATATTTGGGTTATTGACATAGGCATCGATCGAGAGATCGGGCGAGTGTCTAAAGAAGGCGAGTTTAAGTCCAGAGGGCGCTTCTTCTGTGGTATCGTTGGCTTGCGAGGCTTTTTTTCCGAGATTACTTTTCCATGCGGCATAAGCCGCCATCATTCGATCTCGTCCTTCGCCCCAGCCTTGTCTTGCTTTTAGATACTGATAGGGTTTTCCTTTTTCAAACGGCGTATCAGTCTGGCGCATTGGAATTTGAATACGCCCGGATTCTGGGAGTCGGATCAGCAGGGCATAGTACCAGTAGCGATTTGCGAAAGATTCGTTGTCGACGACGGCGTTGATGAACCGATCCAGTTTGTAGATCGTTCCAGTTTCTCCATTGAGTACGGATTTAAAGGCTTCGATATCGGAGTCAGCGCCTGTATGGGGGCTGACGGGGACGTCACTGACGATGAGGTCATAGCCCACGAAATCAGGGTATTCATCGGGATAGTCCCATGTGAAACCGCAGAAAGTCCCCACTCGGACGTTCAAATAATCAAGTCGGCACGGGTCTTTGAATTTTGGTGTTTCGCCATAGGGGTTGGACCAGTAAGTCAGTGCTTCGCCCGAATTTTGGTTGGTAAACCGATAACTTTCGACGTCTTCAACCCAGATCAGGTCGTCGTTCTCCAGTCTGGCCAGTACGAGATATCGGTTTCTGTCGTGTATCTCGTCGTCGATGATGCTGGTCAGTTGTTTAAAAACGTCAATGCGGTCGGCGACATCGTCGTACATGCCATTGAGTAGGTCTTCACAGCAGTTGTTGGGTAAACTCTCGTTGGTTCTGAAGATAATGTAACTCGTTACCGTTTCTGCAGGCTGTGTCCATTTCAGAGCACAGCCTTTAAAATCGGCCTGTGTGTACCAGTTCCATGCGGACGGCGCCTGACGTGCGTAATGAAAACGGACTTTATCTGGTATTTGGCTCATATTAACTCCCGGGACATGAGCAAAAAAGCTAGGCAAAACAAATTAATAATAACACAAATCCGGGAAGTTTGTGAGCGTTAGGCGCACGAAGGCACGTTTATGATGCGACGCGAACGCGGTCTTTATAAGCCTGGTGTTCGGCTTCGGCCTGTTCGTGCATGGCCTGCGTTCGGATCTGGAATTCGACGCGTCGTCCGTCCAGCGTATTCACCACGTGTACGCTTTGATAACCAGAGGCTTTGGGTGCTTCGATGTAATTTTTGAGCGTACCAGCGACGATCTGGTATTGATCACAAACGACGTTGAGTGATCGATAGACGTCCAGTTCGTTGTTGACGACGATGCGCATGCCGTAGAGATCATTGAGCTGATCGACGCTCGTGAACCCTTTTCGACGAACTTTTTCAGCGGCGCTTTCCTGTGTTTTGACACGGTGATAGACCGTTGCGTGTTCGATCCCGGCATTTTTAAGCAACATCGAAATTTGTACGGCTTTTTGACCGAGCCAGTTGGCGCGATCGGTCTGCGTGGTATCGCTTTTGTTTTCGGGCAGGGCATTTTGGCTGTTTCGTTCAGCCAGAGCTTGTGACAGACGTGGATCGAGGTTGCTGATACCATTCACAAAGGTAGTCAGTAACAACAAAAAGAACAATCCGAGCAGTCTGTATAAATGCTGTAACGGTGATAGCGTTTTGGGACGAATCGTTTGTTTTGGCATAAGACCTCTTTTTGCAGAATAGACGTGTACAGCCATGTCGTTAGAATACATGTGTGACGCGTACTGACATATTTGTGAACCATGAATTCGGAGCAAATATTCCGAACGGCACATCAATGTTTGCACTCAAGAAAGTCTGTCAAGTCAAATTTGAGAAAAACGACAACATGTATTGATTGCGCATGAGCGCGTCTTTGGATTAAAAGGCGCACGCGTGACTTGTTACGCCAGAATTAAGGGAGTTTACGTTGAAACTGGATAAAATCTGCGCGATGAGCGTTCTTGCCGGATGCCTTATTGGTTGTACGCAAATGTACACGTTACCGGACCCGCCGCCGAAAGAGGAATGGGTGGCAGCCGAAGAAAAAGTCGAGAATCCTGAAGATGTGGCCCAGCGAGCCATTAATGCCAAGCGAGCCGCGATCCAGTGTTACGCGGCGCTTGCCTCGAAGAATTGGGACAAAGCTCTCGGTCTTATGAGTGAAGCGACAGTTTCGGCATTTGAAACCGCTTCTGAGGGTGCCGGTGCGATCGCCGTGTTTGAGAACGGTGTGTTGACATACGAAGGCGAAAAAACAGCCTTTGACCCGGTTGGTGATGTGTTTATTACTGGTCTGGCTGACATCCGTGATGAACTGGAAGGTCGCAAGGACGTCGAAAATGCAACGCGTCACGTTTATTACGCGGTGGACGCCAATGGCAATGCACACGAAATCGTGTTCATTCTCGAAAATGACCAGTGGGTGTTAGATCGCCCGGACATTTTTGCTCCGTTGATCAAGCCTTAACGCCGCCGATCGCAGCGGATGGGAGGGGAACGATGCTCATAGATCGCTGTCTGCTGACAAAAAATAAATCGACGAGCGAATGGATCGGCGTCATTGAAATCAAAAAACGTGAAGGCGAGCGTTGGCGCATGGCTGCGTGGCTCGCCACGTTCATCACGCTTTTTGAGGTGTTTCGCATTTCTCATTACAATTGGCTGAGCATTAGCGCCGCTGAATATGTCGGCCTTTTCTTTGCGGCTTTTGCAGCCATTTTCTTTTTTAGGCAGTCCTCGAAGTGTGCGACGATGCGTGAAGCCGTTTTTGTGGTTCCACCGGCTGTTCCCGTGTATGACGAGGTTGGTCAGACCATCGGTTTTCAGCGGACGGTTCTGCTTCCACGTGATGGTTGCGACAAGGCGAAAGCGGATGCGTGGGAACGGTTTGAAGTTGATCGATTTACCCACGTCGTTTTTGGCATCATTGAAGTGCCCATGCCCGGTCGTCCCGGCGTCAGTATAGACGCCTACGCCGTTTATCTGGCGGAACAGGACGGTACGCCGCATGCCGTTGTGACCGGTTCTTACGACAAGTATTCCACATTCACACTCGCCCGACGTCTCGCGGCACTCACGAAGTTGAAACTCATTGAAATGGGCAAAGGGCACCCGTTTGAAGGGTAGGTTGGAATGACCAGCCTCGTGTGGGGCCCTGCCAGGCGAAGGGGTAGCGGCGTATTTCGTAAGAAATAGCCGCGTAGGGGGAGACGGAAAATTGTCAATCCAAATGCATATTTGAGTAAACCATTTCCGGTGTCTTCCAACCAAGCACTTTTCGAGGTCTCCGGTTAATCTCTTCACAGACCTGTCTGATGTACCTGTCAGAGA
>JAZUKH010000276.1:0-7821 GCA_045643185.1 Myxococcota bacterium
CACGGCCGACGACAAATCACTCGCCAAGTTTTATTCAGCCATTCAGTCGTTGGAAAACCTCGTGATGGGCACGCACAACGTGTATCAGCTCAAAGCCATGGAAGCGTTTGCACAAACGTGTGAGGACTGGTTGTTCCTTGCAAACCCGCCCAAAGGCTACGTCTCCGAAACCATCATTTATCGCTCTGTCGTGGTCGAACTGCAAAACTTGATGCATACAACAAATCTCGAATTGCACGTGTTTGGGCTGCGAAAACGCTTGTTGACCGCCGCCGAAGGCACCGAATTCAGCAACGGCAACCTGTTCGTAAATGGCGTCACCTTCATGAATTTTAGCCCGACGCGCCAGTTGCCCATCAAACATGCGTATTTCATTGGTCTAAACGCCCAAACCTACCCTGGGCGAGCCACGCAGTCATCGCTCGATCTGCGCCAACGAAGTGAATCAGAGAGCCCCGTTGCACAGAATAGAAATGCCTTCTTAAGACAACTGCTCAACACGAGCGACTCGCTATATCTGAGCTACCTCGCTAACGACATCAAACGCGACGCCAAACAATACCCGTCGTCGTTGTTGACCGATCTCGACCTAGTCTTCGATCACACGCTGCTTCAAAACACACAAAACGTCTCACTCGACGAAACGCGTGAAACGTCTGAACTCTATACCAACGCCGAAATGCGCGCTAAGCGACTCAAACAAGCTTTTGGCAACCACAACGCTGTGGAAAGCAACTCGCCCACGGTCGACGTCGATACACAAGATCAAGTGCCAAAGAACAACAACCGTTTGCCAATACAGGTCGTCTCGCTTTACGACATCGAGTGTTTTCTAAAAAACCCGTTTGAATTTCAAGTCAACCGAGTTTTCGGAAAAAACGAAGCAGAAGACGATGATGAAGCCAAAACGAGCGATTTCGAACCCATTGAACTCAATGCCATTAAACATAGCACCATCCTCAAAAACCTGGCCAAAATCCATCTCGGCATGCCCGTCGACGGAAAATTGTATGATCAATATTCCAATGACATTGACAATATGAATGAATATTTCGCCGATCTCAAAAAGCAGCAAAGCATCCCCGATCAACTATTTTGTCCATATCTTAAAAACTTGCAGACATTAGCCATTCAAATTCCAAGTGGAACACGCTCAGAAGACCATACTTTGTCATTATCAGATGAAACTTCAAATTGGATGATCAAGGGCACCATTGATTTCGCCAATGATGACAATATTTTCTCCCTAAAAAACGTTAACGCTCCCAAGCCTCATCATTATTTGAAAGGCTACGTAACAGCCCTTATCAAACTGGCTTCCGACGAAACGAATGATAATAACATTAAGAGCGTGAACTCAGTTTTAATATGCAACAACCCCAAAGGTCCTGTACCCCAGATTACAATGACACTGACGCCCAACGAAGCCAGAGAACGCCTCACGAATATTCTAAAGGCGATGTACACTCAAAAAGAGCAACGAATTTTGGCCTTTGACCACCTTTTCAAGGCTTATTCTTCGAAAGATGACTATCTTGAAAAAGTCACAGGTGAACATGGCGACCTCCAATACTTCAAATACAAAGACCTGTTTAATTATCGTGACGTTTGCGGCTTTAACGAAGAAGATTTCTTGTCGGGCGAGTGGTCAAACGCATGTCATAATCACGTTGAGCAATACATGCCAGAATTAAAACGCATTTTCGAAGACAAAAGCCAATCTCAAGATTCATAATATCACATGATCACAAGCCATCTGTTCACAAAGCTCAAACCAAATGACGTTCCTAAATAAATCACATAGCAGCACAACAAACGCTTTAAAGACGCCGATTTGAGAAATAGCCGCCACGCTCACGTCAACCCAAGAAAGCCCCTGGAGACATACCATGACCGATTGCAACCTGATTCCTTTTGATATTCAACATTTTGACAAATCACGAAGCCTCGCTATTGAAGCATCGGCTGGCACAGGCAAAACATACACCATTACTGAAATCGTCAAAAAGCTCATCGACGACGGTATCCCGATCAACAAGATCCTTTGCGTCACCTACACCGAAAAAGCCACCCAGGAACTCCGTGACCGCATTCGAAAAGCCCTGACCGAGCAAATTCATAAATCCCCAGACCAAAAGTACATTGAAGCACTTCGTGAAGTCGACAACGCCCCTATTTTTACGATCCACGCATTCTGCAAAAACATGCTCGCTCAGTTCGGTTTCGAAGCAAAACTCGCCTTTAAACAAACCCTGATTCCCGACGACAAAGTCGAATCGCTCATCCAGCAAAAACTCCGTGATGAATATGTCTATGACCAAGTTTTCAGAGCCATGCTTAGAAATCACGATACTGCAGTCGATTTCACAAAGAGCGTCATAGAACCGTTGAAACAAGGCATTGGACGTTATCATCCTTCCGTGAAATTGCTGCCACAAGACCCATTCGTTTTGTTGAATGAATTAACAAGACTTTTATGTAAAAAGACTCAGGACGAACCACTTAATCAAAATGACTATAATTTATGTATGGATTATTTGGAGGCTCCGTCTTTTGAAGAACAACAAAAAATCGATTCTATCCACAATTATTACAGCTCAATCATTCGATCATTAGAAGAGAATGACCTACAAAAAGAAATCGACGATATTAATGCAAAACCCAAACGAACCAAAAAAGATGATGACAGAATAAAAGAACTGAATAAGATCCAAGCCTTTCCCAAGGAATTACAAACGACGAATGGCTGCTTCAATGGCACAAAATACTCCGTACGTGGAAGTTGGTATAAAATATACGAAGAAGCCTTCATCTTTTTCAAAAAACTTAAAGAATTAAAAGCAAAAGTCCAAAAGAATTCCTTGTTCAAAGGCATTTTTCTAACGCAACAGCTCCCACCCTTGTACGAGACCTGGCAAACCTACAAAACGTCGCACAATATGCAGTCCTACAACGACATGATTCAACGCGTGCATGACGCGGTCATGTCCAACAACAGCATTTTACGCGCCCGTCTGCGCGAGACGTATAGCTACGCGATCATCGATGAATTTCAGGACACCAATCAACTTCAATGGGATATTTTCAAAACAGTCTTCCATACCAATCCCGACCACGCAGTCTTCGTGGTCGGTGATCCCAAACAATCGATCTTTTCATTTCAAGGCACCGATTTGAGCGTCTATACGAGCGCCGTGAAAGAAATTGACCACATTCAAACGCTCAACACCAACTACCGCGCCACCGACGCCATGATCGACGCCGTTAACGCCATGTTCAGTCACGAATCGGTCAATCAGTATTTTGGAGAAACTATTGCGTTTTATCGCTCAGAAAGTCCGAAAAACAAAGTCAATGCGACGCTGAACAACGAAGCGCTCAAATGCCCGATATTTATTGCCAAGGCCCTCGTAGACAACCCAAACGAGTCAAAAAGCGACACGCCGTCTGATACAAGCATGGATCCAGAAGATTACGCCCGTGCAACAGCCAAACTGATCGTCGAATGTTGCGAACTACAAACTAACGGAAAAACACGTCTACAGGTCTTCGACAAGACCACCAAAGCTTTACGCAACGTCAAATTGAGTGACTTTGCCATTTTGACGCGCACGCGCTCGGAACTGGCACCGATCGAGCGAGCCATGACCAAGCTCGGCATCCCGTTCAATCGTTACAACGAACAAAGCCTGTTCACAGGACGCGAATGCGCCGAGTGGATCGCACTCCTCCAGGCCATCGACACACCCAATTTTATGGGTAAAAACAGAAAACTTCTTAACCAAGCGCTCTGCACCGATTTCTTCGATGATCGACCTGGTCGAAACCTTTCAAAACTAGAGTCTGCAAACTACGACTTGATGTCCAACCCAGAAATTAAAAAATTCCATGCCTGGAAAGAACTCGCCCGCGGATACCACTGGGCCGAATTGCTCGAAAAAATCTATGCAGACACCCAAATTGAGGCAAGACTCTGCGTCACAACAAGACTCGCCGACTACACAAAACTTAAACAGATCGGTGAATATCTCTTTGACTATCTCTATCGAAATAGAGTGTCGCTAGAAGAAACCATTCGACATCTGCGCGCCCTCAACAAACGCCTCGAAGCGTCAGACCAAGAAGAAAAGGCAAACGTTATCGGCAAAATCACCGATGTCAATGCTGTCCAAGTCCTGACCGTCTACGCTGCTAAAGGCCTCGAATTTCCCGTCGTCATCAGCGTGATCGGTTCCAAAAGGTTCAATGACCAGAAATCCGGCCCAGCCTCCTATCGGCTTGACGGTCAAAAATGCCTCGGTTACGACTCAGAATCGAAAGAACACTATAAACGTGAAACCCTGGAAGAGTGGAAACGACTCTATTACGTGGCTTTTACGCGGGCAACCTCGCTCATGATCCTGCCAAAATTTTCAACCTGGTCACATAGCCAAGACTTCCATAGCCTATCTGAACTAACCAACGCTTGTGAAAATGCCAATTCGGAGCACAAAATACTCAGCCCCATTGATCAATACGCGTGGAAGTCTCAACTCGCCACACTTAGATCCAGAACGCAGGCCATTCTAAGCAATGTCCACGCGGACCAAGACACAAGTCTGTCTAACCAAGACGCCTTGAACGACCAGGCCTTGACCGATCGCCAAAAAGCCGTCAAGCCCCAGGCTTTGATGCAACACTCCTACTCGTCACTGGCAGGCAAACTCGATCGCAACGACGAAGTTGATGCGATCGACCGCGATGGCATCGAAGACGACGAACAACCATCCAGACTGACCATGACTGAGATCGACCAAAACGCCGTGGCTGCCGACATTAACTATGCCCCAACCACAAACGACGAAAATTATCAAGGATACCCGGCTGGCAACCGCCCAGGCAACGCCGTACACGAAGTCTTCGCAGAAATCGATTTCCAAGGCTACGACACCAAAGAACTCGACCACATCATTGAGGACAAGTTCAGAAAATTCGCCCTGCCCGTCTCCAAACACAATATTTGGCGCGAAAAAACGCCGCTCATTGTCAAAAACACACTCAATGCCAAGCTTCCCGTCATAAACGGCGCGCAAATCGACGTTCAACATAGCTTTCAACTTAGTGAACTCGCCCAAAACGAGCATCGCGCAGAAGTCGCATTTCTTATGAACGCAGACGCACAGGGCATGAGAAACCTCATGAAGGGCTTTATCGATCTCGTGATTTGCCGAAACGACGTTTATTCGATCCTCGACTGGAAAACGGACAAACTTACAGAACACGGCACCGTTGACCAACTCAAAGATAAAGTCGACGACGAATACTCCGTACAACGAGTCCTCTATGCCTACACCCTCATTCAATGGCTCAAACAGTTCTATCCGAACCTTGATGAGCGCTCGATTTTTGAACAACACTTTGGCGGCATCTACTACGTCTTTGTCAAATACACCCAAGCGGGTACGCCAAATGGCGTCTATGCCCAAACTTGGACTTCATTCGATGAACTCAAAACAAGTTACGAAAATGTCAAAACGCTCATGACGAGAGCGAATGCATAAAAGGAATCTCGATATGTCCGTCTCTGATATCTATTCCCCAGTTGAAATGTACACTGCGCTCAACGCGTGCCAAATGCTCGACGAGGTTGCACGTCAGACCGTTGAGCAACTCGCACAGCAGTTTGTCCTGTCGGATACGCTCCAATGCATTTTTCTGCTCTACGAAGCGTTCAGACGCCACGGCTATATTCGCATGCCGACCGAAATGGAACGCCTCACCAAGCAATGGCGTCAAATCGAAAAGTCGCCGATCACCCATGCTGAACTCGACGTTAATTCCTCGTCAGACAATGCATGCGACCCAGGCAAACTCGCCCAAACGATTCAAAACGCCATTCAATCAGCGCCAAGCGAGCTACAAGGCCTAAAACCGCCCTTGTTAGGCCGCAACAAAGACGAAAACGCGTTGTTTATGCTCGAGAATGGCTATTTGTACACGAAGAATCTGTTTAACGCGAAGTGTGACATCGAAAACTGGCTCACAGAACGCGTGAAAGCCCAATCTACAACGGCGGTCAACACCAACGATAAAATTGATAATCCCAACGAAAGGCCAGACTTCGTATTAAATGACGCACAAAAACTAGCTATCCGAACGGGGTTGTCCAATCCATTCCTGATCGTCACCGGAGGCCCAGGCACGGGCAAGACCACGGTCATGCTGTATGTGCTATGGAATTTGCTTATTCAACACCCAGAACTGCTCAATGCCGATATATATTTGACAGCGCCAAGCGGTAAAGCCGCTGAACGCCTGTCAGAAAGTCTCAAAAACAACCTAAACGACTTCAGCGCTTCCGCCAAATCGACTGAAGCCTATTACAAATTATGTCATCTCGAAGGTCAAACGATCCACCGTTTGTTAACGTATCAACCCTCAACCAACCATTTCAAATACAGCAAATCCAATCCGTTTGATCCCGATTCAATTTTCGTGATCGACGAAGCGAGCATGATTGACGTACATTTATTCGCAGAACTGCTTTCTTCCATTCCGCCAGAAGCGCGCGTCATCGTCTTAGGAGATGCCAACCAGTTGCCTTCGGTCGGTGCCGGTGCCATTTTTGCCGAGCTCGTTCATGCACCAAAACTCAAAACTCACGTAATTACCCTCAATGAGTCCAAGCGTTTTGGCCAAGATTCCCGCATCGGCAAGCTTGCTCAAGGCATTCTTGAAGCACGAGACGCGTCGAACACGCCACAACTGACTGACTTTTCGAGCGGTTTGGCTACCATAGCCACCAAGGTAACGGTCATCACACCATTTACCAATCTTCCCATGAACGATACTCGAAAAGCAGAAAAAGCTGAGATCGAAAAAATCTCAAAAACCTGGTTCGATAAGTACTACGCGGAAATTCGCAACAAAGCGAAGGCCATCGATCCGGAAGATGACGAAAGCTCCACGAATGACATCTGCCAAAACTGTTGGAACGCTGTCACACGATCCCGCATTTTGTGTGCAGAACGACACGGCAAAACGAGCATCGAAGTTTTCAATCAAGCCATCGATGCCATGCAGCGACATCTCATCCTTCACGAAGCAACAAACACATACGACGAAGATGCCACGAACGAAAGTTTCAACCAATATTTCGTTGGCCAGTTAGTCCTGATTACGCGCAATCAACACAATCTTGGCGTTTATAACGGTGACAACGGCGTGATCGTCAAAAGTGCCTCAGGCCGTCTCTATGTGATGCTCAAAAAAAGTGACGAGCGCAATCATCGTCAATTCGCCTTTTATCCGATGTCGACGCTCGATGCGTCAGCGCTTGAAACCGCCTACGCCATCACCATCCACAAAGCCCAGGGCTCGGAATACGACCACATCATGGTCGTGCTCCCCACGAACGAAAGTCACCCGTTACTCACCAAAAAAGTGCTCTACACGGGCATCACACGAGCCAAAATTTCAGTCACGCTGGTCACGACAACAAAAGCTTTTGAAATTGCATGCGTCAACGACATTAAACGAGATGGCACTTTGGAGTTTTCGTAAGTAGAGACGTGCACTCCGCATGTATCCACTTGTTCGAAGCCGAAACCGAAGTGAAACCACGCTACACTATTTTCCCATGCGATTTAATTTGAAACGCAGTCCATTTTCTTTATAATTAGCCGCCTCGTTAATGACCCTGACGAGGTCTTTTTTGAAAAAAATCCTCGCATGACTTAGGAGAATGAATGATGTCTACATGCAAAGCCTGCGGCGCCGAAATGAATGATGACGCCAAAATCTGTGAAGCCTGCGGCACCGCCGTAGATGCTGACAACAACG
>JAZUKH010000277.1:0-14397 GCA_045643185.1 Myxococcota bacterium
CCCGAAGTTGCATTACAACAAGTTCGGGATAAACAATACGCCGCAGCGATTCACAAAGAAGGCTACAAAACGGTTTATGCGGTCGGCGTGGGCTTTTGCAAAAAGACCTGTGAAGTTACGATCGAAGAAATGTAAAACCGCTTTCATATCATTTAATATATTGATGCCGTAGAGATCATACTTATTTTTAAATCCGATGCGCGGGTCTATCGAAAAGCGCGTATCGGCAAATCCGAAGCGAGGAGGGCGTATTTCAAGCGGATCGGTGTGCTCCCATACTCTCGCCATGGCTTTGGTTTTATGCTAAAACCTCTATGGTTTGCGTTTGAAAAACTCAAGATCGCGCAGTCCCCCGATTTTGAAACGTATCTTAATCAATTTAACGTCATCTACCTTGATGTTAACGCGTTCTATTCCAATTCCAAAGGCGACGAAGATATTGTGCCGCTGTTTACGGCAAGTGTGCGGCGAGATTTGTGGATCTTGTCAATTCGAGACGAAGATGACTATGCCAAAGCCATCGCAATTGTAAAACATTCCGAAGAATTATTAGAGCTCACGATCAACGGCGATGAAAACGCCGCTGCACTCGTGATGAACGATGCGCACGAAGAACTCGTCTCGAATTTGCAATATAATAACGAAGGCTGCTTCCAAAGCGTGATCCGCTTCGCTTATTTCTACGAAAATACTCGCTACACCGTGATTTCCGAGCTAAGGGCTACGCCGATATTGCGTTTATTCCGTATATACCCAATACGCCGGCGATGATCGTCGAACTCAAGCGCAATAGCACCACCGAAACCGCTTTAACGCAGATTGAAAATAAACAATATTTTAATGCGTTAGAACATTATCAGGGCGATCTATTATTTGTTGCCGTCAATTATGACGAAAAGACGAAAAAACACACGTGCGAGATTAAACGGTTTGTGAAATAAATTATTATAATTTTCGCGTAGCGCCGCCTATGCTTCGCAATACGGCGGACGCGCGGCGGCTTCTCCCTCGGACGAGACGCCAATTTGGCGTCTCGACTCGGTCAATACGCCGCCGCTCTTCGGCTTTTCGCGCCCACCGTGGCGGCGTAGCATGCAACGCCGCGACACGGTTGCTACAATTGGATCAGGCTGACTGAGCTTTCGCCTTCGTTCGCGGTCCAAATGCCGTCAGACGTGGCTGAAATGCCTTCCGGGCGCACGATCGACCCGGCTTTGTCGCATGACGTGTTGTCTTTTGAACCGACCTTGGCGATGCCGGCAAACGCTGGACGCGTTGGGTCATCAAAGTTGTAAACGATCACGGCGCCGGCGTGACGTAACGTTGCGGCGACGTAACTGTGTTGGTCGTGCACGAACATGGTGAGCGAATCCGGGCTGTAAAGCGGCGTCTGAACGTCGATGGCACACGGATAGTTCGACGGCACCTCAGTTTCGCGAATTTTTACATTCGAAACGAGTTCACCAGTCTGGTCGAGCGTGATGATCGTGTCATTCCACTCGCCCGCAATCACGAAATAGGGCTTTTGAGCTATGTCAAACGTGATAATGCCGTCAGGCCAGGCGTTTTCGCCCTTGTCATTTTGAGGAAGCGCCACGATTTTGATGTCTTGCTCAGTGAGTTCGATCAACGCGTTGTCGGACTTGGCATGAGACAGCACGTCACTGATCTTGAAGACGGCCACTTCGTGGGAATCCTGTAACGTGACCTGGACGGTGTCGTTATCACTGGCGATGGCGACGTATTCTGGCTCGCGTGGCCCCAGGGCGTTTCGCGTAAATGTGATGCGTGCAACGGGTTTCATGTTAGCTGCGCCGTCGCTGAGGTCGATAAGCGTGACACTGGGTGACACGTCTTCGATGGGGCATTTGCCCCAAGCTTCGGCACTATCGTGTTCGTCAGCACTGATCGCCCAGTGTTTGTTGGGCGAGATCGCGACGGCGTCAGGCATGGGGCCGACGTCGACGCGCCCGACCACGTTGCCAAACGTTGCGTCTTCGAGACTCAGAGCCACGACTTCGCCACGACAGGCTGTGATCTTGTCACCGGTTTTGACGAGCATCGTGTGGGTCACGAGCATGGTTTTGTCGTCGATGAGGTTGCCGCTCGTGAGCTCGTCGTCGTCGTTTTGAGCGGACACTGGGTTGGATACCTTCGTCGCGCTGATGCTTCCATCGTTGTTGTGCGTCAACTTCGTGATCTTCTTCGCCTTCGAGGCGATCAGGATCGCTTGGTTGGAATTGGGAACCGCACGGATGATCTCGGCATTGTCATTGGCGCCTGTGATCCAGGTGTCGGCACTCGTCAGGTTGAGCATGGTTGCGACCCTGGATGGGGTGGTATTGGGCGATTCGTCATCGCTGCAGCCCCACGCCAACATGGCGAGGGCGCAAAATAGGAGCGTGTGTTTCATGAATGAGCCTTTTTGTTAGTATTTCGCTTCGATCTGAAGCAAGAGTTCGTTGTTTTTGGCACTTTGTGAAGGCGTGTTGAGTGCCGGAACGCCGTTTTCTTCCCAAAAGAAGGTGTATTCGAGGCGCAGCGCGACGAAGTCGGCTGCAATATTGGTTTTGAGCGCCAGCGTGAGGGCTCGGTAATCCCAGGTGATGGCATTATTAGTCTCGGGTGAGCGCAGGGCATGGCTTTCGTCGAGCAACTGGGTGGCGTCGAGCAACCAGGTCTGTTCGTAGCGTGTCACAAATTCGATCGAATTGACCCAGAAGGCGTCTGGTCTCGTGAAATTGTAGCCTGCTTGGACGTACATGCCGACGCGGTCAAGCAGCTGTTCGTGAGACGCGATGGCTTCGGCGAGGAAGTGAAAGCCCATGTCATCGTAATAAATGCGTCCGCCGTACCAGTAAGCGAGGGCTTCAGTCTCGTCGGGGTTGAATTTTGGCAGGTAGCGGTAGTAGGGCAGGTCCGAAATGAGTGTGTGAATGCCATTTTTTGTGGTCAACTGGCCGATGAAACCGAAGGCGTCGATGCCAAATCCGTGTGTATTCAAGCGAATGAGCGCGGTGCCCGTGGGCCCGTTGCCCGAAAAGGCTTCGGCTGAACCATAAGCGAGTGTGCTGAACGTGCCTTTGTATTCTGACGAGCCATGGATGGGCTCAGCCTTGAGTGGTCGCATAAGACCGAGTGACGCGTATAACGAGAGTGCGGTCGAAGGGGTAAAGCTGAATTTGGCGGCGTAGGCGATGTGGTAATCGGGATTTCGCCAGTAATTGGTGGCAATGAACGGGTAACGAACCGTATGTCGGTCGATGGCGGCGATGGAGTTTTGGTAACCGAGTTCTACGCCTTGACTGAATAAGTCGTTCATCGTTTGTTTGTATTCAAAATAGATGGCGGAAAGGTAGGACTCATCGGTCATGAACTGGACGTTGGCGTTGAGCCAGAGAATATCTTTCCAGTGTCCGCGAAATGAGAGTTCGAAGCTATCGAGTTCGACGAAAGGCGAGCGAGTGCCGATGGTCGCCGTGTCGGTGGGGCTGTCGTAATTTGGTCCGCCTTTGCCTTCGAGGTCGTGCAAGCCGATGCGCATACGGCCTTTGATGTCGAGTGCCAGGTCTTGGGCTTCGATGGAAAAGCGGGCAGGGGCGTGTGTGGTGTCGAATTCGTCGAAGGCAAGCGCGCGTTCAGGCGCGTTGATCATCACACAGCACAGGGCGATGACGAGCGTGAGTGATTTAAGAGCGAAATATTTTTTCATAGTGATCAACTTCCGGCGTCATTCAAAACCAACCATCGGAAGTTGAAGCTGAATCCCTACGCCGGCATTATCCGTACAGGTTCAACGGGTCATTCTCAGGTCCAAGAGGGCCGCCCCGTCAGCGAGTATGTGTGTCAAAAAAAGCTTGTTACTGCCCAAGCGATGTCAAAAAGCACCTGATCAAAGAACGCTTAGCCTGGCTTACGGTTTGGTTGTATGTCGGGCGTGAGTTTTTTGATTTCTGGTTGAGTTGTAACAAAAATTAAGGGGTTCATGGCGAACCCCTTATGAATATATGAATTAAGGATTAGAATTTCCAGCCGAGTTGGAGCCCGGAGTATTCAGGTGAAGCCGCGACGTTGACGGATGGGATGCCAGCGGCGAGTGCTTCATCGGATTCGAAGTTATAGAGGTAACCGACGCAGATGAGTGCGATACCAGCGACGGTGGCGACGCCACCGACACCGAGGAGGATGTTGGTGGAGAGAGCGTATTTATCACCTTTGTCATTGAGGTCTGAGATGCCGGAAGATTCCCCTTTTGAGATCTTGTCGTTCATTTCATCATTTTTTGTTTTGGTGACAATGCCGAGTGCACCGCCAGCGATGAGTCCGGCGACGCCGACGCCGAAGGTGGCCCAACCGGCGTATTTGAGGGTATCCTGCATTTTATCTGTATCGATCGCGACGGTGAGGTCGATATTGATATGGGCTTGTTCGCCGCCCTTAACTTCGACTTTGACGGCGTCTTCGCGTTCGTAACCTTCTTTACGCACGGAGACGATGTAGTTACCCGCGAGGAGTGTAAGGGGCTGAGCATTTTCAATGAATTCAGCGCTCATACCCACGCGTTTTCCATCGATGAAGACGTCTGCGCCGGGGATATTTGAGGTGACGACGAGTGTTCCCATTTCACCGACGACCATACGTTGAGCAAGTTTATCTGCTGAGTCTTTATCGGTGACGACGCCGCTGACTTCACGGAAAATACCTTTACCGGAGACGTACCAAACGAGGTTGGTGTTTCCATCTTCAGCGACGTTACCGAAGATAATGGCGTGTGAGCCGAGGGTTTCGCAAGCGGCTTCGTAGCATGCGATGCTGGCGTCGCGGTCGCAACCGGTGAGCATCTGCATTTCGGTATAGGTGATATCGCTGCCGTTGGCATCAAGGGTGAGGTCTGAGTTGGTCACTTCGGAATGAAGGGCGTCGAGAACGAGTGCTGACTGGGATTCAACAGAAGCGTTGGAGACATCAAGTTTCATAACAGCAACGGAATCCTGAGCCATGGCTTCAGCCGCAAAAAGCGTACACAACGACGCTACTACAGTAAAAATCGCTTTTTTCATCCTACATTGTCTCCGTTAAAATAAACGATGGTCTCTTGACCAGTAATCTTTATTTTATACCTATTTTTACACTCTATGCAACGACGTTTGACACGTAATCTCGACAGAAACGCTTTGAATGTCACAAAGTGTGACGATTTGAAGGCATTTTTTGTGGGGGGCGAGCGAATCGCAGCGCGTGACCCCATCCATAGACTGAGTGAATAGTTTAATGCCAGTGGGTTGAAATGCAAAATTTCGTGGTTTTGTGGTAGAATACGCCGCGCTTTTTTGGGCCCCGCCAGGCGAAGGGGTAGCGGCGTATTTTTTCGCGATGCGGCGCATCGTGAAAAAATAGCCGCGTAGGGGGAGACTTCCCCCTTCCAACATTAAAATATTCATACACGTTCAAGATGTCTGTTGGCGTTCAAGCGAATTGTGTCGATTTTGGCGCAGCGGCAGGCAATTTTAAAGCAGTACAGGCTATGATTCAGATTTCCGGGCTTACGAAATATTTTGGTTCGCAACGACTTTTTGACGACATCACATGGCAGATCGACCGATTTCGGCGAACGGCGCTCGTTGGGCACAACGGTGCGGGCAAATCGACGATTTTGCGCATCATTGCGGGCGTTTTGGAGCCGGATGGCGGGCAGGTCATCATTCCGAAGAACGTTCGCGTTGGCTATCTGCCGCAGGAGATTACGTCGATGGACCGCAAACCGGCGATTGACCTGGTGATCTCGGGCAAACAGGACGTTTTAGATCTCGAGGTAGAGATCGAACGGCTGCATGCGCTGGTTGAGACGAATCCGACCGAAGCGAATATCGTTGCGCTGGGCGAGAAGCAGCATGAATTTGAGACGCGAGGGGGATATTCTTTGCGTTCGGATGCGCAGTCGATCATGGCTTCTCTCGGGTTTAAGGCCGAAGAATTTGAGAAGATCACGACGGAGTTTTCGGGCGGTTGGCAGATGCGCATTTTGCTTGCTCGCCTTTTGCTCGCCAAGCCCGACCTTCTTTTGCTCGACGAACCGACGAACCACCTTGATATGGAGTCGTTGTCCTGGTTGGAATCGTTCCTCGCCGGCTATCCCGGCACTTTGCTGATCGTCAGCCATGACCGCGCGTTTTTGAACAAAGTCGTGGATGGTGTCGCCGCTTTGGATGACAACGGGCTGCTTCTGTTCCCGGGCAACTATGATCACTATCTTGAGATGCGTGAAGCCCTTGAGGAGCAGCTTGAGAAGACGGCGGAACATCAGCGTCAGGCGATCGCCGAGAAACAGGCATTTATCGAGAAATTCCGCTACAAGGCGACCAAGGCGAAGCAGGTTCAGAGCCGCGTTAAACAGCTTGAAAAGATCGAGACGGTCCAACTGCTTCAAAACCGCAAGAAGATCCATTTTCATTTTCCGACGCCGGAACGCGTGCCACAGATTTTGCTGGAGCTTAAAGGCGTTTCCAAGGCGTATGGCGACAACGTCGTTTATCAAAACCTGGATTTTCGCATCTATCGTGGCGACAAACTTGCGCTGGTGGCACCCAATGGCGCGGGCAAATCGACGCTCATTAAGATCCTGGCGAACATCACGGAGTTTGAGGGCGAGCGTATTTTGAGTGACCGTGTCAAGCTCGCTCATTTTGCGCAGCACCAGATCGATGCGTTGGATTTTAACAAGACGCTTCTGGAGGAAGCGTCGGCGGATCTGCCGTTTGAGATCACGCTGACCCAGATCCGTGCGTCACTTGGCGCGTTTTTGTTCACGAATGAAGACATCGACAAGACCGTATCGATATTGTCGGGTGGTGAAAAGAACAAACTGGCTCTGGCGAAGTTGCTTTTGCATGCGCCCAATCTGCTTTTGCTCGACGAACCGACGAACCACCTTGACCTCGATTCGCGCGAAGCGCTTGAAGAAGCCTTGATCAACTATCCGGGCTCGCTCGTGGTCATTTCGCACGACCGTTGGTTTATCGACAAGGTCTGCAACAAGATTGCGACCCTGGATAAGGGCAAGATTGACATTTTTGAGGGCACTTATTCGGAACACGAGGCGTTTATGGCCACTCGCCAGGCAGCCTCAGAAGAGGCTGCGACGAGCCAGGTGTCGGCGAACTCGCAGAAAGCGAAGCGCATTGAGAATGCCCAGCAGCGTCAGGCGATCAAAAAGGCGACGCAGCATATCGACAAACAGATCAAGTCTTTGGAAGCCCGCATTGAGACGCTCGAAAAGCTGATCTCGGACAGCGACGAGGGGCTGAGCGATCCCGAAACGTATAAAAGCCCGGACAAGATCAAAGCGCTGACGACTCAGAAAGCTGCGGCGCAAAACGAGTTGGACGAGGTCATGGAAGCCTGGATGCTGGCCCAAAGTGAACTCGAAGAAGCGATGAAGGCGTTTAACTAATGTTGATCACGAGGTTTGAAGACATTCCGTCGACGGACGTGACGATTTTGTATGGTGGTTCGTTTAACCCGCTGCATATTTCGCACGTGCTGTTTGTGATGACGCTTCGCGCGTTGATTCCCAATGCGCGTCTGATCGTGGCGCCGACTTACAGCCACGCGTTCAATAAGTCGCTGATGCCGTACGAGCAGCGTTTGGCTATGCTCGACGCGGTACTGGGTGGCATTCCCGGCGTCGAGGTCTCGACGATCGAACGCGACCTGCACAGGACGACGAGTTACACGATCGACGTGGTACGCGCGTTGCGTTCGGCTCGTCCCGAGTCACGCGTGTTGGTGGCGGTCGGTGCGGACATCGTTGATACACTGCCGCAATGGCACGAGTATGAGACGCTCACTGGTCTTTGCGACTTTTTGGTTTTGCCGCGTGTCGGCTATGACGCGGCTTGTCTGCCCATGCCGGCGCTGCCAGAGGTGAGCAGCACGGCTATTCGTGAAGCCCTCGAGCGCCGGAGCCCCGATGATCTGTCGTATTTGCGCGCCTATGTGCCGGCGCGTGTGCTTGGATTGTTGGGCCTCTTTCGCTAAAACATGAGTAAAAATCAATTATTGCTCGACAAGCGTTGCTAAAAGGGGTAAAAAAATTGAACTATTCTGGCGCCTGCAGAGTCGGATTTGCGCGCGCACATTTCTTTTTAGGAGAAAAAAGTGGATAAACTTCAAGTCCTTAAATTGGCAGAGCAGAAAGGCGGCAAAGAACGCCGTGAAAGAATCGAAAAATTGATGATCTATGCTCGTAATCTCGGTTGTCTGGTTCAGGCCGGCGGCGGTATTGCTGGTGGCATCAACTTCCGTTATGGCTCGATTGGTTATGCCATCATGGACGTTAATACTGAAGGTGAAGTTAAGCTTTATGCGCAACCTCACCCGAGCAAAGGCGTGACATCCGATCTTTGCGACAAAATCAATGAATTCCTTAAGAGCCGCGAAGATCTCAAGATGAAAAGTCTTCCGATCAATTGTCACGGTCAGCTGATCGATAAAGTTGAAGTTGTTCCGTTGAGCGCACTTATCGAGTTCCTCGAAGTCGCGAAGCAAGGTATCATCGATACTTATTACAAAGTCTAATCGTTCTCTGAATACTCAAAGGCGCATCCTTTTTGATGCGCCTTTTTTGTATGTTCTGTTCGCTAGGGATTCATGGAAGATGGAGCGGTCGCTATTGCCGTTCGGCAATACGCGACACGCGCTCCGGCTATCTCGTTAATGTCATACTTTCGTTAAGGGTCATTGGGGCAATGAAAAATATACACTATCATCTATTAACCCAGAGATCGTTGGGCAACACAACGCTCAAGATCATGTGCGCCATGCTAGTTTTATCATGTGGTTGTTCTCCCAAAACGACGCAGGTTGTTGACAAAATAACAGAAGATAATTCAAAAATCGAGCCGAAAGATGGCGAACAATTACAGGATAGTACGCAAAACGAAATTAAAATCGATTCTGATGCGCAAAATAACAAATTCGCTCAGAAAATCGTGTCTGAGCGAATTGCAGCACAACGTGATGAACTGGCTAAAAAGCAACAATTAGCCGATGATATCAATAAACGTCGCACGCTTTATCGAGAGCGCATAAAAACAGCTTCAGCAGAAATGCTGCCTGTCGAGTCTTGCGAAAATAATTCGCTGACGGAGGAAGAAAAGAAGGATTGGACTTGTAACAACGCAAGCAAGCATTGGACCTGCAAATCCGATAAAGGTTGTACATTTGGCGGCAAACTTTACGCGCAAAATGTTTATCTTGTTGGCGACAAACCGATGTACGACAATTATGCCGCCCTTTCTGAGCCAACCGATTCCAATCGCGCGCCCGAGTTTTGCGAACCATGTCAGGATGAGCATTGTAAATGCGGCGAACTCATTCTAAATAAAGGGACTGACTGCTGTACGACAATGGACGTTTATGCCGATAACGTAAATCATGCGTATTATATGGTTTATGATAAATCGACTTCAAAATGGAAAACAGTATTATACGAAAAGCAGGACAAAGGATGCCTCGGTGCTACGAAACCAGGTCAGATCGACACTTATGTATGTAAAGATGGTCAATGGGTGTGCGATAAAGGTAAATATGCGTGGGATGAAGATCTTGCCTGTATCTGCGGCGATATTCCCATTCCCAGTGGCGTCGCCTGCATTGATGACGTCCCAGCCTACAATGGTCAAAAAGTAGCCACGCCCATCCCCTGGTTTTCATTCAAAGACGATCAATATCTTTGCCTGCAAGACTTCGGCTGCAACCTCGGCGATGGCCTCGTCTGTCAGTACGGTCAAACGCTCAAAACGGGTGAATGCATCGATACGAAATTGAATAAAACAGAAATTGATAAAAAATATCAATGTAAAGATAACAACCAGTGTCCTACGGGAACGCAGTGTATCCAATACCATGATAAATACGATAACGACAGCTTCCAGGAATGCGCGTGCGGCGCAGAAGTTGTCGAGGGATGCACCATTTGTATGAATCCAGCTGGCTGCATCGAACACAAAGCTGGATATGACATCCATTACGCTTTTGCCAGCTTGCTTCCTGATCCCAAATCCGGGCGTGAAATGGGAGAATCCATTTATCATATTCACGCTGATTATATAAATTCAGCTTTACCGAACACGATAGCGTTTAATGTCAATGGCTATATCCTGCCCAATTCGGCTGAATCATGCGATGCGTACCATCCTGTTGGCGCCTCTCCCGATCAAGTGAGTGTTATGGGAAGCGACGAAATTCTTGAAGAACGCCCATTTCTCAAAATTCAAACGACAAAATTTGATATTGATCAAACACAAACTGGGCCGCGCTTTTGTGCAGGAAAAGACAATATTCCACTCAAGTCGCCCGATATTACCAAGGGGTATGAATGTACAGAAATACCCTACTATTTAATCGAGATTGTCGGTGTCAGAGACTCTGCGATTGTCTGTGACTATGCGCGTAATGACGGCATCGGTAAGCTCATTAATGCATGGAAATGTACGGATGAATCAGACTGTGTTTGTGGTGGTGAACTTTGCCCGGCCGGTGCTGTTTGCATTGATGAAAAATGCACGCCGCCCGGTGAACTTAGATCGCCAGAATTTATTAAATATCTAAAAAATCCGGATTCTGTTAAATATTTCAATGCCTGGAACCCTGAATCATTAAAAGATGAGAAATCCGTCGAAGGCGTTTGTGAAAATGTATGCCGATGTGGTGACGCATATATTCACGCAGGTTCAGAGTGTTTGGAAGGCAAGCGAGTCGCCGAGAGTAGCCAGTATGCACGCTATGAATTCAAAAAATTCACACCCCGTACAATGACTTACGATGATGCGTCGGGTAAATGGATTACTGCTCCACGCATTGATCAGAATGAACCCAACAATAATATTAAACCGGTAAAGTCATCCCGGACTTATACAGAACGAGATTTTAATATTCCTACACAAGCCCCAGATGTGACAACGCAAGAAAAATGCGGCGATAAGACTTGTGGTTTTGGCGCAAAATGTATTAAGAATCAATGTACTTGCGGCCAAAATACAAGAAATAATATGACCGACTTCACTTGTATTTACACCGAAAACTCTGCTTATATTGGCGAATTCGGTGGTCGCGATGTTATAACTGGTCGATGGTACGGTTACGTTTGTCTTAAAGCAGATGGTTGTCAACGTGACGGTCTGCATTGGTCTACCGCCGCCAATACTATTGGAAACGTTGAGGCTGAGGAAGATTACGGTTTATCTAACCGAACCGACGCACTCGTAGCTGAGGTAGAAGCTGAGGTAGACGACACTCATCATTGCATGTATCACGTTGATGGCGACACAGATACAACGAAAGAAACCCTCTGCATGGATGGCGACTGCGTCGTTCCACTTAAAGATGGAAAATGCAATGCGGGCCTCCGCGTCAACGATAGCATCTTTGGCGCATACATAGATCTTGATGAAGACGAGGCTCGCGTCGGAGAACCCGGCACCACAATTGAAGCAGAAGACTCGATGTACAATGTCGCTTTGTATTGGGCTTCCAATGAAGAAAGTTTTGATGGAATCGGTTATTATCCTATTTTCGATACAAAAAAATGTGTTGGCGGTACGCGTTGGTGCCACGGAACCAATAATGAGCCGCTTAAAGTGCCTTCTGCAGAAGCTGGATATTATTGCAAGCCCTTCCCCGTCGACGGTAAAACAGAAACGAAAGCCTGGGTGTGCGGAGAGGCTACATGCACGTGCGGCGGCGATATCTGCCCAATGGGCGCGGCATGCATTGACGAGCAGTGTTTGCCTCCCATCATGAAATAATCATAAATAATAAATATCATTCAATTTTTTCGCGATACCGCCGCTATTGCCGTTCGGCAATACGCGGCACGCGCTCCGGCTATCGCTTCGCGATACGCCTTCGCAACGCCCGCTATTTTCCATGAAACGCCGTATACGAGACGCAAAATTTTGCGTCTCTACGGCATCCCATGAAAAATACGCGGGCGTTTTTACATTTCTTCGATCGCGACGTCACACGTTTTTTTGCAGAACCCCACGCCGACGGCATAAACTGTTTTGTAGCCCTCTTTGTGAATCGCTTCGGCATATTTGTTGTCGCGAACCTGTTGTAGTGCTGCTGCAGGAAGCGTTTCAATTTCATCCATATCATTGCACCATTTAAACTCAAAGACGACGGCACGCCGAGCATTATCATCACGCAGGACAATATCGGTGCGCCCGTCGCCATCTTCGCGGTTCGACTTGATCTCATATTGATACAAATTCGACAAAATACCGAGCATCATGCCATGGTAGAACATTTCCTGCGTGTCGTAATAACTCACCATGACGGCTAATATATTATTAATAAATTGTTTTATACAATCAGCATTTTTATCCCAAATCGATTGATAAAACGCCGAAAGATCCTGCTTTTTTACCGACTCGTAGAATAGGATATCAATAAACTGCGGGAATATTGCGTGAATTTCTTTATTAACAAGTTTGAGCTCGTGAATCCATTTATCCCCGATTTGGCGGCGCGAAAGACTTTTGACGTATCCCGTAAAATAGAGCAACGTCCAAATATTTTCTGCATACGAGTTCATGTCCCGATACGTCATCGATTCATGGATCGGTTTATATATCGACTCGCCTTTTAAAAATTTCTCGATATCATCGCGGCACTCAGGATGGTCCACGACCATATCGCGAATCACGTCGTTGCTGCTCGAATTGGTCCAATAACAACGAATCGCGCGAGGGTCATTGAGGGTAAGATTATCGACACATTGAACCAGGCTGAACGGATTATAAACATGTCTGGTGCCAAATTGATAACTGTCATACCAATCCTGAATCGCATCATAATGCTCAGACAGGCTATAATATGCGAGCATTTCTTTGACTTCCTCCGGTGTGAAGCCAAAGTATTCATTATCCATCTCTGAATCGATTGAATAAACGCGCAAATTGTTAAATCCCGTAAATATCGATTCTTTAGAAACGCGCATGCAACCTGTTAACACGGCTTTTTCAAAGCTGGAATTGGTTTTAAGGCCATTGCTGAACAGCGAGCGTATGAACGACACCATTTCATCGTAATAACCGTAATGATATGCGGACTGTAATGGAACGTCGTATTCGTCGATGAGAATATAAGGTTTGACGCCAGCTGCCTGTTCTATCCAACGCGATAACAATGCCAAAGAATTCTCACAAACAATTCGGGAACAATTTTGACTGGCCATTTCCCCAAGATCCGCCTGGTCAAACTCAGAGAGAGTGGCTTGTTTGAGGCTATTGTAATGCGTTCGAATCACATTTTTAATGACATAGCGATAATGAGCCAGGCTTTCTTCAAACGTCGGCTTGCAGCACTCTTTGAGCGACATAAAGATGACGGGATGTTTACCCATGTGCGACAAGACTTCGTCGTCGCAGTCCATGACATTTCTGCCTTCAAAATAGGGCTTTGGATCAAATGGCCTGCCCAGATAATCGTGAAAAGAGAGGAACGTGTGAAGCGTCGTAAGCGAAAGCGTTTTGCCAAAGCGACGCGGACGCGTGTATAGCTGAACTTTACTCGTATTTGTCAACACCTGCGCGATAAACATCGTTTTATCGACGTAATACGCGTGGTTTTCCTTGAATTCGTTGTAGAACTCAATCAATCCGCCCGGTCTTAATTTTTTCTCAGCCATCGTCACTTCTCCTCAAGCAGCCGCTGTGATGCACACAGAAATGCGACTTACGCGCTACATCTTAGCACACGTGGGCGCATTTTTACGAAGTATTGTTGAAACGTGTGGACGAAACGACTGGAAAACTATGAATACGCGGCGTTTCTCTTTTTTTAGGCGCGCCTATGGTCTGTGAGACGTGCCACGGCACGTTTCTGCAGACCATACGGCACGCCGGCGGCGCTTCTCGCTCGGATGAGACGTGTCACGACACGCCTCTATCCTCGCTCAATACGCGCCGCCTTTACATTTCCTCAATCACGACATCACACGTCTTTTTACAGAATCCCACGCCGACGGCATAAACCGTTTTGTAGCCTTCTTTGTGAATCGCTTCAGCATATTTATTGTCGCGAACCTGTTGTAGTGCAATTTCGGGAAGCGTTTCAATGTCATCCATATCATTGCACCATTTGAATTCAAAGACGACGGCTCGTCTTACATTATCATCGCGTAAGACGATATCAGTACGCCCGTTACCGTCTTCGCGGTTCGATTTGATTTCATATTGATATAAATTCGACAAAATACCGAGCATCATGCCATGGTAGAACATTTCCTGCGTATCGTAATAACTTACCATGACGGATAATATATTATTAATAAATTGTTTTATAAAGTCGGCATTTTTATCCCAGATCGATTGATAGAATGCCGAAAGATCC
>JAZUKH010000278.1:0-2560 GCA_045643185.1 Myxococcota bacterium
CGATTGAATATTCACATTAACAATGACCGAAACAATAAACAACTTTGTTTATTCGTCGCCGTATTCGCTTTGCGAATAGGCGACGCGAGAGGCGTAGAAACGCGAAGCGGTTCAAGCCGAACGCAAGAACGAAAAAAGCCGCCGTATTCGCTTTGCGAATAGGCGGCTTGTCGCGTCGTAGCGAAGCTAGACGCGACTAATAGACAACTTCCATGAGATCGCGACCAAGCGTCGAGATCAATGAGACCATGGAGAGCTCAGCCTGAATGCCTGCGGTGATGTAGGCGATCGACGCAGCGGCAACGTTGTTACGGGCGTCACTGACGTCAATGAAAGTCGAGGCGCCGTTTTGGTAAGCGGCTTCGGTGAGTTGCAAAGCTTCACGGGCCAGTTCGACCTGACGTTTGGCGTTGTCGACGCTAAAGAGCGCGGAGTAGTATTCGCGTTTGGCTTTGCGGACAGCGGTGCGCGTCGCATTCTGGGTCGATTCGATCGAAAGCTGCGTCTCGCGGATCGCGGCCTGACGTTCATCGAGCACACCAAATTTGCTGTAATCGAAGAGCGGGATGCTAAGCGAAAGACCGAGCGTCCAATCATAAGTACCAGCCCAGGAATGATCTAACGTTTTGATGACTTCACCGGCATCATCCTTCTTGGATGTACGAGTTTCCATGGCAGCATAGGTGTAATCGAACTTCCAGAAGCCGCTGAGCGTGGGCGCGAAACTCGCGATGGCAGCGTTAAGGTTGAGTTCGTTGATATGCTGCGTGGCGCGGTTCATCTTGAGCGTACGATTTTGTTCGATCGCTTCCTTTTCGAGTTCCTCATCGGACGTGATCTGTACGTTTTTGATGTGCGTGGGCTGCGGCACGGGCAAGCCATCTGTATTGATGAGATTGGCGAGTGCGTCGCGTGCAGTTTCGTATGACCAAATAGCATCGATGAGGGCTTGACGCTGTTTTTCGACGCCAAACTGAGCCTGGATAACGGAAAGCTTGACATCAGCGCCACGGTCGTAACGCCCCTGAGCGAGCGAGAGCTGATCGAGTGCCGACTTGAGCTGTACGCGCTGAACCTTGACGACTTCACCGGTGAGGAGTGCCGCGAGGTAACACTGTGCGACGCCGGAAAGCAGCTGCTGACGGCCATCTTCGATGCCGAGCTTGGTGATCTCGACAGCTTCATCGGCCATACGGAGCTGGAACCAGCCAGCCACATTGATGATCGAGAGGCCAACGGTGAGGTTCACGGCAAGTGCGTCTTTGGCATAAACAGAAGGGATGCCATCCATGAGGCCTTCGAGCATCGGTGCGAACGAAGAGAGTGCGGGCACATCGGCAAGTCCTTCGCCGATCATACCGAACGTTTTTTTGGTGCTGGCCAACGAGTCGGAAGGATAACCCATGTGTGCCCAGCTCAACGAAGCGGAGATATTCGGCAAAAGCAGCGCCCAGGCTTGTTTGAGCTGAGCCCGTGCGGCGTCGATCTTGGTTTGCGCGACTTGCAGGTCGATATTCTGTTCATCGGCCAACAACAAAGCGTCTTTGAGCGTGATCGCCGGCCCCGGTTTGATCTCATTCAACTCGGAGATCTGATCGATCTGGTCGTTCAAAAAATCCTCGCCCGGAAGTGCCTGTTGGTGACGCATGCTTTCAGGCGCGCGCGGCATGGGCGAATCGTGCGTCGCTTCGAGCACGCTACGTGCAGCTTGGGTATTTTTGTTGGTGCGTTCGCTGATGCTGGGATCAATGACGGACGGATCGTAAAAACTTCCGTCATCATTGACCATGTCGTCGAGCGACGTCTGATTGACAACGACTGCATTATTCTGAGCAGCTTGATCGTTTGCCGGAACGGGTGCCGGCGTATTGTTGGTACGGTCCTGAGCCATCGCGTTGGAACCGAAAGCCAGGGCTGCGCACATCGCTGAAGAAATCAGGATCTTACTGGTATTTAATTTCATTTTTCTTGAACTCCGTTTTGAGATTCAAGGCTGTTTCAAAAAATGTCGGCCTCACGAGGCGAGGCGCGACATTATAACAGAAAACATCCTGGTTTAGGCATTTTGAGTGGGTTGAGCCGCAGCCTTCGCAGCTTCAGCAGCCTGAATAGCCAGCGGTCGATTGTCTTCGTCTTCCATTTCAACGACTTCACGCTTATCACTGGCGAAGAACATATACATGACGGGGACGAAGAAGAGGGTGAAGAAGGTCGAGAGCGTCAGACCACCAATAACGGAAGTACCCATACCGGACCAGGTTTCGGAACCTTCACCCAGTTGAAGCGCGAGCGGAACCATGGAGAGGATCGTGGTCAGAGCGGTCATCATGACTGGGCGCATACGCGTACGACCGGCGTTAACGATAGCAGTTTCTTTATCCATACCGCGGTCGCGGTTCTGGTTGGCCGCGTCGACCAAAACGATACCGTTATTAACGACGATACCGGCGAGCATGATCAAACCGATCAAACCGGACATATCAATGGTTCGACCCGTGAGGGCAAAGATGCCGACGACACCGATAACGGCGAGCGGGATCGTGAACATGACGATGAACGG
>JAZUKH010000279.1:0-68798 GCA_045643185.1 Myxococcota bacterium
CCGTGGCGGAAAATCTTAATACAATCCGTGCCGGCAGTCCGTCGGCATACCTCGTGCGGCGGTACTCTACAGTTCCGCCGCTTTTCTGTATTGGCAAACTCAATCGCTCATTCTCCTCAAAGGTATAAATATGTTTGGACGTCGTCGTATCGGTGAAGTTTTATTGGCTCAGGGAAAGATCAATCAAGACACCCTCAACCAGGCCCTCGAAGAACAACAGATCGCAGATCCACCCAAACGACTCGGCGAAATTCTCATCGAGATGAAGGCAATCACCTCTCTCGACCTCGCCCGCGCCCTCGGACTCATTTTCGGATACGAAGTCTGGGAACAGTTCGATCTCGAAAACGTCGATGTCTCTGTTTCACAGGACTATAACTACAATACCGCCATGAGCTCGGTCATCATGCCATTCCAGAAAACCGAGCAATACGTCTACACCGCGGTTGCCGATCCGCTCGACATCGACGGCATCGACTTCATCCGAGTCATGACCGGACTCGAACCCATCGTCATTATTTCAACCCCCGAAAGCATCAAAGCTCTGATCGCTGGCATCTACGATAAACGTGGCAACCTCGCCAACATGGCTGATCAACTCGGTGACAAGAAAAAGAAAGAGGATGATGAAGACTCCGAGACCATTGAAGATATTTTGAACCATGCGGCCACGGACGACGAAGGCCCCATCATTCAGCTCATCAACATGATCTTTCAACAGGCCGTTCGTGAACACGCATCCGATATTCACATAGAAGCCGCTGAAGAAGAAGTCCTCGTCCGTTTCCGAGTCGACGGCGTCCTCAAAAAAGTCATGAGCGCTGAAAAACGCTTCCACAGCTCCATCATCAGCCGTGTCAAGATCATGTCCAAGCTGAATATCGCTGAAAAGCGTCTGCCTCAGGACGGTCGTATTCGTTTCAAGATCGCTGGTCGCGACATCGACGTTCGTGTCGCAACCGCCCCGGCTGCCCACGGCGAACGCATCACCATGCGTTTGCTCGACCGACGTTCGATCTTGCACGACCTATCCGACCTCGGTTTCTCGGAACGTCATTTCCGCGTCATCACGCACGCCATTAGTCAGCCGCACGGCATCATCCTGGTTACCGGCCCGACGGGGTCTGGTAAAACAACGACGCTGTACGCCTGTTTGAACAAGATCAACACGCCCGACAAAAACATACTCACGGTCGAAGACCCTGTCGAATATCAGCTCGCCGGCATCAGCCAGATGCAGGTCAACCCCAATATCGACCTCACCTTCGCAGCAGGTCTAAGAAGCTACCTTCGTCACGACCCTGACGTCATCATGGTCGGTGAAATTCGTGACCACGAAACGGCTCAGATCGCAATCGAATCCGCTCTGACCGGTCACTTGGTCTTTTCAACGCTCCACACCAACGACGCTGCAGGTGCCTTCACTCGACTCATTGATATGGGCATCGAGCCCTTCCTCATCAGCTCTTCTCTCTCACTTTCGATGGCCCAGCGACTCATTCGTCGCCTCTGCCCTCAGTGCAAACAGCCGTACGTGCCCGATCAGGCAGAACTCGACCAGATCGGCATCACACGCGCCCAGCTCGAAGCTGCAGGCGGCGTCCTCTACAAGCCCGTCGGCTGCAAGGAATGCAACCGATCCGGCTACGCAGGTCGTACCGCCATTTACGAAATGCTCGAGATCACCAGTGAAATTCAAAACCTCGTCAACAAACGCTCCGACGCGGCTACCATCAAGCGCTCCGCCGAAAAAAATGGTATGACCTCACTCCGTGAAGACGGCATCGACAAAGTCCTATCAGGAATTTCAAGCATTTCAGAAGTTCTGCGCGTCACACAGGACTCCATCGACTAGCCAAACTTGCCCTACACAACATAAAATCAGGATTAAGCTATGGCGCTATACCAATACAAAGGCTACGGCACGAGCGGCAAAAACGCCGGTCGTGAAATGACAGGCACGAAGGAAGCACCCAACAAGCAAGCTCTTCGCGAACTCCTTCTCAAACAGGGCATCGCTCTTTCCGAGGCGAAAGAAAAAAACCAGATCGCCAAAGAAAAAGCGGCTGCTTCCAAGATCAAACTGCAGATCGGCACCGGTATCAGCAAACAGGATATCAAAAACTTCACGAGTCAGTTCTCGACATTGCAGCACGCATCGATCCCACTCGTCGAATGCCTCACCTCGCTCACCGATCAGATGGAGAACGAGGCGTTCCGCACAGTCCTTGCCGACATCAAAACGAAGGTCTGTGAAGGCACAAGTTTGGCGGCAGCCATGGCGGACCATCCCAAAGTCTTTGATACGCTCTATGTCAGCATGATTCGCGCGGGTGAATCGTCGGGTAGCCTCGACGTCGTCCTACAGCGTTTAGTGGACTTTTTGGATAGCCAGCTCCGTTTGCGCTCCAAGATCATCGGCGCCATGGTCTACCCGATCATCATGATCGTCATCGGCGTCGTCCTTCTGTCGATCATCTTCATCTTCGTCGTGCCCCGTCTCACCAAGATGTTCGATCAGCAATCCAAGGAGCTGCCTGGCATCACCCAGTTGTTGCTCAACGTCGCTTACGTCTTCCAAAACTTCTGGTGGTTGCTCATCATGATTTTTGTTGGCTTGTACTTCGCCTTCAAAAAGTGGGTAGCGACCGACAGCGGACACAAAACTTGGGACCGATTTAAGCTCAAAGCCCCGATCGTTGGCAAAGTGACGCGTTTAACAGCCCTCTCCCGTTTTGCCAAAACGCTTGCAACCTTATTGGCCTCTGGCGTGCCCTTGCTCGATGCCCTAAAGATCGTGCGCTCGATCCTTGGCAACGAAATACTCGCCAAGGTCGTGGACACCGCCCATGAAAGCATTCGAGAAGGTGAGTCACTCTCGACTCCGCTCAAACGCTCGGGCGAATTCCCGCTCCTCATGACCAACATGATCGCCAGTGGTGAAAAAGCCGGTGAGCTCGAAGCCATGCTCAACAACGTCGCTGACGAATACGAGTCACAGGTCAATACCAGCGTCGAAGCCCTGACCTCGCTCCTCGAACCGCTCATGATCGTCGTCATGGGTGGCACCATCGGCTTCGTCGTTATCGCCATCATGCTACCGATCATGCAGCTCTCGGATGGTTTCGGCTAACAATTCGACACATTCATGCTCTTGTCAATCGGAGCACGCACAGCTATAACACCCCTCGTTTTTTTGGGGCATAAAACCCGATTTTTTGACGTTTTCAATCAAAATGCAGCCTATTGTCGCTGCTACCTGTTTTCACATTCCTACTTTGGAGTCACGTTATGAATGAATTTCTCAAAGCCCTGCGCGAACACAAATCCTCTGCGGATCGCTTTAACCGCGCTGGTATGACCCTTATCGAAATCATGATCGTTATCACGCTCATGGCTGCCTTAATGACCGTTATCGGTTACAACGTCATCGGCACCGCTGACCGTGGTTACGTCAAAATGGCCGAAATGGATCTCAACTCCTTCAAAGGCGCCTGCAACCAATACAGAACGTTCTACAAAAAATATCCGAATAGCCTCGAAGACTTGATCAAAACGCCCGATAACAACCCGATCCTTGACGCCGAAGAAGTTCAGAAAGATCCTTGGGATAACGACTACATCTTCGAGAAGAATGGCACCAAGATCAAGATCTATTCAATGGGTCCGGATAGCCTCGAAAATACTGAAGACGACGTCGTCATCAACTTCTAATTCATTCTAAATTCACTCAAAAGCGGCTTTCGAGCCGCTTTTTTTGTACGCCTGCACACTGCAGGCCCAGGCCTGCTCAAAAACAAAATATTCAAGAATAAACAAACAAACTAAAAAAATGATAATCCCCATCTAAGTTGAAACGATCCAACGCCTCAAAAAACGAAATTTCACGCCGAACTGAACTGAAATCGTGTATACTGCGCAAGCATTTTTATGTGCATGGATTCACAACGTCAAAACAGAAGGAGCGATTGCATGAACATCTTAATGGTTGCCTCTGAAGCTGTTCCGTTTGCCAAAACGGGTGGTCTTGCTGATGTCGCTGGTGTCCTGCCGAAATTCCTCAAACAACTTGGTCACGACGTTCGCGTCGTGATGCCGTGTTACAGCAAGATCGACAAGCAAAAATACGGCCTCAAGCCGATCCCCGGCGCATTAGGCGTGTGGATGGGCGTCTTTGGCGAGTTTTGGTGTGAAATTTTTGAATCCACGTTGCCCGATAGCGAAGTTCCGATCTATTTTATCTCGTACGATCGCTTTTTTGCCCGTCCAAGCCTGTATAACGAAGCAAACGGCGAAGGCTTTCAGGACAACGACAACCGCTTTGTATTTTTATCGCGTGCGGCGCTTCAGGTCTGCAAAAAAGTCGGTTTTTCGCCCGACGTCGTGCACGCAAACGACTGGCATACAGCTGCGGTGCCGATTTTCCTCAACACGGCCTACAAAGATGACCCGATGTTTGCCAACACAGCCTCGATCCTGACGATCCACAACATGGAATACCAGGGACGCTACTATGCCGACCTCATGAAAGTGCTCGACATTGGCTGGGAACACTTCAACCACCTCGAACTGGAGTGGCACAACTGCTGTAACCTTCTGAAAGGCGGTCTCTACCACGCAACGCTTTTCAACGCCGTGAGCCACGGATATGCCGAAGAGATCAAAACGCCGCAGTTTGGCCATGGTCTTGACGGCGTCGTTCGCGACCGCGCCGATGCGCTCCGCGGCATCGTCAACGGCATCGACTACACCGTCTGGAATCCGTCCATTGACACGCTGATTCCAGCCAACTACGACTGGGGCAATATGTCCGGCAAATCGGTCTGCAAAGGCGCCCTTCAGGTGCGTCTTGGCCTGGAATGTCGCGAAGATCGCCCGCTTTTCGGTGTGGTCTGCCGACTAGTCGACCAAAAAGGCATTCGTCTGCTCGCGCAGATCTTTGAACGTCTCATGCAACTCGACCTTCAGATCGCGCTTCTTGGCAGCGGCGAAGCCTGGGCACACGGCTTCCTCAACCAGATGGCCGCGCGCTATCCCGGAAAATTCGGGCTTTATCTTGGCTACGACGAATCCCTTGCCCACCAGATCGAAGCGGGCGCCGATTTCTTCCTCATGCCCAGCGTCTTCGAGCCCTGCGGCCTCAATCAACTCTACAGCCTGCGTTACGGCGCCATCCCCATCGTACACGCCGTCGGTGGCCTCAACGACACCGTCGAAAACTTCGACGAATACTGGAACTGCGGCACCGGCTTCAAATACCAGGATCAAACCGCAGACGCCCTCTACAACACCATCGGCTGGGCACTCAGCACTTGGTATCATCGCCCCGATTGCATCGAAAAACTCCGCGAAAACGGCATGAACAAAGTCTTTTCGTGGGAAGGCAGTGCAAACCAGTACATTGAGCTCTATCGAGAAGCCATCCAACGCAAAACGGGACATGCACGCTAGACTTTCAAATCAATGCTTGAATTCATAGGAAAACTCTGATTATGTATAAGGAAGAGGGGAAAGCCTTCCCCTACGCGGCTATTGGCGACGCCAATACGCCGCTACCCCTTCTGCCTGCGGCGCTTCCAACAGGTTAATCAGCCTTTCCGTTCAATTTTTGGAGATTATAAATGGCTTATCTTGAACTTGACCTAAAAGAAATCGAAGTTGAATACGTGGCTCCCCACATTTCAACAGGCATGGAACGCATCACCCTCATGCTGACGATCGTCCGCGGCGCCCGAGGCAAACGCAAACTTCTGGGTGAAGCATTTGTCCGTACGGTCTATCAACCGCTCATCCACTTCAAAGTATTTGACGAAGTCAGCGTCGAATCACTTTTCACGCGTTTTTTGCAGCAACTGATCCACCGTGGTTATCGTCCCATCCAATATCGCGAAAAAGATCTGGATGAACATCTGTCACCCTGGAAACCTTGCGATATGAGCGCACTCGACAGCAGCGACCTTGACCGCGCTGAAGAAGCTGGTATGAACATCGGCGAAAACTTCGAAGATTTTTAGCATCATCAACGGCAGGCTTAACCGCCTGCCGCTTTTTTGTCTCAAACACGCTTGACGATGCCTGCAAACTGGCAGGCGTTGCGGGGCGCGAGCCCCGCACGGGGGGTAGCGGCGTATTTGCTTTGCAAATAGCCGCGCAGGGGGAGTCGGCCCCCGGATACTTCTGATCTTAAAGTGCCATAACCTGGTCGCGACCATTGTATGCCGCACCGATTTATCTTTTTGTGCCATGATCGACGTAATTTTTGAAAACGATGACATCCTTGTTGTGAACAAACCCACGGGCATTCCCACGCACGCCCCGAATGACGAAAAAAAAGGCGTCGTCGAGCTGCTGCAGGACGAACGCGGCATAAAACTCGGCGTGCACAGTCGACTGGATGAAGGCACGAGCGGCACGCTCGCGTTTTCGAAATCAAGACTGGGTGCTGAAATGCTCACAAAAGCCTTCGAACTCAAAGACGTTCGCAAGTATTACTACGCGATCGTGTGCGGCAAACCGGCCAAAGACGCGGGCGAGTGGTGTCACAAGCTGACACATCAAAACGGCGTGACGTTTGAAGACGAGAAGGGGAAGGTTGCGAAATGCAAATACCGCGTTGTGACCACGTGCGCCCCCTTCACGCTGCTTGAGCTGCAGCTTCTGACGGGCATGACGCACCAACTGCGCGTGCAATGCGCCCTTGAAGGCATGCCGATTCTGGGCGACGCGCTGTACGGCGGCGGCGATCAAGCGCCGCGCCTGTGCCTGCATGCGCACAAACTCATTTTGATGAGCGAAAAAAATCTGCCGCACTTTGTCGCGCCACTGCCTGACATCATGGTCAAACCAAGTCCAGAGAAGCTGTTCAACTTTATTTTTAAGTCGATTGCCGGACGACTTGGCGCCATGCCTGCGACCGAAGCGATCCGCGTTGCGGTGCCGCAGCACTCCGGGGTGCCTGAGATCCTCGTCGAAAAACTTGCCAACACATTGCTCGTGCGCCACCTGGAACCGGCCAAAACCTCGTTGTGGACGGCTGCGTCGCTCGAAGCGCTCATGCGCGTGGCTGACCGAGTGTTTAAATGCAGCCAGAATGCCTATCGCGTGCACGAATCGCCCGAAAAGTCGAAAGCCTGTCGCGCCTTCGAGCGGGCGTTTGACCAAACGCCTGAACCATTCACGGCGACAGAACTGGGTCAAAAATACACGTTTGACCTGACGGGCAATGCCGTGGGCCTCTATCTCGATCAGCGTGAAAACCGTGACTGGGTCATCAAAAATGCCCACGGCAACGTGCTGAATCTGTTTGCCTATACGTGTGCGTTCTCACTTTGTGCCGCGAAAGCCCAGGCTACGACGGGCACGGTCAGCATCGACGCGGCAAAAGCCGCGCTCAATCGCGGACGAACAAACTTTGAAGAAAACGGTCTTTCGCTCGACGGGCATCGTTTTATCGTCGAAGATGCCCAGAAATACCTCGATCGATGCGCCAAAAATGGCACCCAGTTCGACACGATCATTTGTGATCCACCCAGCTTTGGGCGTTCGGGCAAAGTCGTGTTTTCGCTCGACGACGCGCTGGAAGACCTCGTGATGGGCTGTGTCCGTGTTGCTGCCCCCGGCGCCACGATCCTGTTCTGCATCAATCACCGAAAGATCCGCTTGTCGCGCTTCAAACAGGCTTTCGAAAAAGCACTCAACGCCTGTCAAAAACGCACGGCAGCCTTTGAAGCGTTCATCAACGATGACGCGTGTGGTCCGCTCGGCGTTGGCACCGACCTCAAAACCATTCGCGTCACGCTCAAATAAACTCAATTAAAATAGATGAGTTTTGGCGCCGACACACGTCGGCGCACTCACCTAGGCGTGCGGCAGCATACACGTCACAAAACAAAGTGCCGACGCACAATCAAACTCGATCTCGCTGAACTGCGCCGAGATCATGCCAGACTCACCCGTCGCAAACGCCATTGACGATTCCGCGCTACGACAGGTACAACGGCCTTCCAACGTAATCAGGCTCTTGAGCTCAGAGGGCAACGACAAAGTCGCGCGCCCCGTTCCCTGAAGCACGAAAAACACGAGCTCGTTGCGTATTGTAATTTTGCGAACACAGAACGACGGCGTCTCAACGACCGACACAGCCGGCAGCACAAAGTCGTCTGCCGCCATGACGTTGCGCTCAAGATTCACCCAGTTCAGCCCGGCCTCAACGTGAAGCGGCCGATACGCACCGTTTTCATCCAACGAGCCCTCGGCATTATAGCGTCGATTCCAGTCATACAAGCGTAGCGTCAGACCATTCTTACCCGGCTTCATGACCTGCGGTTCGACGACCGACACGCCCTTCCCCAGGGCGTGCACGACACCTGGTGGTATCATCACCATTTCGTGGGCATGAACCGGCACAAAACGCAAGTCATCGCGCAGATCACCGTGCGAGTAAAGCGTCTCACGAAGCCTGTCTAACGTCACATGCGGTTGAAAACCAAGATAGATACCGGCATTCGGTTCGGCGTGAAGCACGTACCAGGCTTCCCACTTGCCCGACATGCCTTGTTCAGCGATCTCGGCTTCGACAGGCGGATGAATTTGAACCGACAAGTCCATCGCCGCGTCGATCGTTTTGATCAGCATCGGCGTGCTCTTGCCCCAGTGCGAAATGTGACCCGCGCTCAACCACGAAGCGGATTCAGTATCCAAAATGTCATATAGCGGACGATCCGTCTCAAGTTCACGGGACGGAAATTCTTTGAAAACTGAAAAATCCCACGATTCGCCCACAGGTTTATCAAACTGAGCCCAGCGTTCGCCTGCGCGGTACACGCGCGGAATGCGCTTACCGCCCCACGGCGTTCTTTGCGGACTCATAATATTATCATTGCGAAATTTAAGAATACCAAACATGAATTTACCAAATCAGCCCATACAAAAAGCACAACACAGCCCTAGGCTGCGCTCAAACAACCAACATTTCTTCTAATTTATTGCTTTGACCCACTAAAATCGAAGAGTTGTTCCCACTTCTCGCGGTTATTTTCCCAGGAATTCTCGGTTATCCAGGCCAATGCCTTATCGGCCTTTTGTGTGAGTGGTTCGCCTGCAGAAAGATCATTAAAGAAGTGAACGATGGCGTTTGTAAGTGCTTTCACATGTTCTTCGGGCGAGTCGTAGTTGTAAAACCATCCGACCTCGTCGTAATTTGGATTATCTTTGATACTGCCAATGAGCGGCATGATCATCGGCTTGTGATACGAACAAGCCATCCAGAACGTTCCGGAATTGAGCGAACTGCGCTGGTCATAAGGCGCAACGAGCGCTTCAGCCAGATCTAAATAATCACCCAATTCTTCATTGGCCACATAGTCGATGTGAAAACGAACGAGATCCGACGTTTTTTCAAAAGCGTGGTTGAGCTCATCAATGTATTGTTTGGAGCTGCATTTTCCAACGATCAAAAGCGTGACATCACGTTTGCCCGTCTCTTCCACAGCTTTTTCGAAGCCTTCCAGCAGGATCTCGATATTTTTATAGGGCGCGATACTGCCCGAAAATAGCAAAACCTTGTGATCTTCCGGAATATTAAACTTTTTCTTAAGATCAGCCCCCGTGCGACCGTAGTTATTAAAGTAATCCCCATGAGGCACGACGACACATTTGTCACGATACGGCGCTACGATCGGCAAATCCAGGGATTCACGACACAACAAATGAATGCGCGAAGCATGTTTGGCAACCGTCTCCATGACTTTTTTAGAATACACATCGGTCGCCTTGTCATGCGCAACCTTATTGTGCAGCGTCCAAACGATGTTTTTGCCCGTCAAAGCGAAATAATACACAAACGCCTGACGCGCCCGACAAGAGATCATGCGCTCAAAGTCGTTTTTGCCTTTAACGCGCTCTATCCAGTTAAAATGCACCGTGTCACACGTAAACAGCGGCAACAAATAATGCGAGAGCAATTCGTCAGCGCCAACAACATCGTATGCCTTGGAAAGCAAATTCACAAGGTTGGGCAAATATAGATTGGCTGCCTTACGGGCAACCGGGTACATCAAAATTTGAGTTTTTTTAGATCTAGCCATGATAGTTTTCAGTATATCTGTCTAAACACCGACCGCGTTGGTCAGCATTCAATGACATATAAAGCGTAGCGTGGGGCTATTCAGTTCGTTCAGTGCGCCACATGACGCATTGCGGCCCCAAAAGCACGCCCTTTTACATTCAATCCAGATTCCATTCAAACTTTATTACAAATCATGGCTTACAAACAGAACCGAGCGCCCTCAGCGACAGTACATTCTTCAAATTGTGTCAGTTACAAGACGTATCATTTCAACCGTTGAATTAACAAAATTTGTCGATACACTGCTTGCCCATTCGGCAGTTGTGCCGGCAATCACACAACGATATGGAGATGACTTATGCTCAATTTAGTAAACCTGTTACTGGTTTTGACCATATCTGCCATCATGACGGGCAGCAATGCGAATGTTGGCCCAGGCGGACCGGGCATGATGCCGCCACCCGGCGGACACGGCGGACCAGGCATGCCGCCACCGCCACCGATGATGCACGGCGACCTGACCGGCAAGACCGGTGAATTTATTCCCGTTCCAGAAGTGAACGTCATGCCCCCGCTTGAAGCCGAACCCACCTTCGATGCCTCTCAGTGTATTGCCATCGACCTCGCCCATGCCAAATCCCCCAACGACAACCTCGTGATCGTCAAAAACGACAAAGATGATCCGACCCAGATCGAGATCAAACTCGCCGTTGACAACGCCTGCATCAAACTCGTCGGTGCCTGGAACGGCAGCGTCGTTTTCAAAAATCCAAACAGTTACAACGCCAACGTCATTTTGGACAACGTCAAGCTGACCGCCAAAGACGGCGCTCCCGCTTTTCTCAAACTCAAAAGCTCCAGAAAAGACGCTGGTGTCCGCTATAACCTGCATTTGGTCGGTCAAAACACCATCGAAGGCGGCTACACAAAAAAATCTAACAAAATCATTGAATGTGAACCGAGCCTCGACATCACCGGCACGGGCAGTTTGAACGTCATTGCCCACTATAAAACTGGCATTGACGTCGGCGACGCACTCAAGATCTACAACGGCACGACGCGTATTACCGTCGATCGCACAGAAAACACCGTTTGGGCTGCCAAAGATGACTCCGACCAAGTCGAAATCGAAAAAGGCTTCGGCATCAAAGCCACGAACAGCTTTGAAATGGTCGGTGGCGCACTCGTCATCAATGGACACGACACCAAGATCGACGACGGCTACCAGACGCGAGGCATCAAAGTCGACGGCAGTGAATCTGACTATGGCGCCGGTAAAGGCTTTATCAAGATCTCCAACGGCGATGTCGTCATTCAAACCGATGGCAAGGGCATGTCCGCCGGTTGGAAAGTAAGCGAAGACGCTGAAACGCCGACCACGTCGGACGACCCGATACCCGACGTCATGATCTCCGGCGGTCGCTTCAGGATCACGACGTTTAGCACGCCGATCGAGTCAATGGGATTCCCCGGTCAGAAAAAGGAAGTCGACCCCAACGCGACACCAGACCTTAGTCCCGAAGGCATCGAAGCCAAGCACCACCTCACGATCACAGGTGGCGAATTTCTTATTCGCACGACCGATGACGGCATTCAGGCCGCCGAAAAAGTCACGTTGGCCGGCGGCACCGGCATCGTCATGTCTCCGGGCAACGACGCAGTCGACAGCAACGGCGTCATAGCCATCGACGGCGGCACCTGGGCGATCTTCGGCTCTGGGGCGCCTGAAACCGGGCTGGACGCGGATTCTTCCAAAAATGTCTCATACAGCGGCGGCTGGCTCTTCGCCATGGGAGGCGATAACAACGCGCCCGGCACGGTCACCGCGCCCGGCTCGTTCGTTCAAAAATCCAATGGCGGACATGGTGGACCCGGCGGACATGGCGGTCCCGGCAGACATGGCGGACCAGGCGAGATGATGCCGCCACAGGATGGCATGGGCGGACCCGGCGGACGACCCGGTGACATGATGCCGCCACCAGGTGGCATGGGCGGACCCGGCGGCGAACAGGTCAAACTGGCCGGCAAATACATCGCCGTCACAGCCGTCGATTCTGACGACGTCATTGCCGCAGTACGTGTGCCCGACAGCTACGAAGGCGGCTCCGGAATCCTCGTCCTCAACGACGCCTTCGTCAAAGACACGGTCTATACGCTCCACATCGGCCCAGACCTCCAGGCTGCGTCCGACGCGACCTGGTATGGCGACGTCATTCTGAACGGCAATGCCAAAGTCTCGGGCGGCGAAAGTGAACCCGTCACAGGCGGCCTTTCGACCGGTCACGACATGGGACCGGGCGGTCCCGGCGGTCATCGAGGCCCGCGCGGTCAACAAAGTCGCGCGGCCAAGATCATGAACGCCATCATTATGTCGATCCGCTAACGCGACCAAACGTAGAGACGCATTTTTCGCGTCTCTACCAACGATGGCTCAACGCCAGCTTGTCTAGCATGACGATTTATTCCCTGTTTTCGCGCCGTTATGCTACCATGCGCGCGCTGCATGATGCGGCGACGCATGAAAAAAGGATTTTGATATGTGCGGAATTACAGGATGTGCCGGAACGACGAACTGCGTTCCGATGATGATCGAAGCATTAGGCCGACTCGCCTATCGTGGTTATGATTCAGCAGGCGTAGCGGTTTGTGATAATGGTAAAATTCTTCTTCGACGTGAACACGGAAAACTCGAAAACCTGAAGTTATTGCTGGAAAAACTCCCCATTGAAGGTAAGACCGGCATTGGGCACACGCGTTGGGCAACACACGGACGTCCGAGCGAGTCAAATGCCCATCCACAATGTTATGGCAAGATCGCCATCGTTCATAACGGCATCATCGAAAACTTTTTAACGCTTCGCAGTGACCTCGAAGCACAAGGCCACATTTTTTCGTCCGAGACCGACACCGAGATCGTCGCGCACCTGATTTCAGATGCTTACGAAGCGAGCGGTGACTTTCCGCGTGCCGTGCGTGAAGGTCTGGCTCAGGTGCGCGGCGCATACGCCATCGTCGCCATTTGCGCTGACTGCCCAGACGAACTCATTGCCGCACGCATGCAAAGTCCACTTCTGATCGGTCTCGGTGACGAAATGAATTTTGCGACGAGTGACATTTCTGCGGTACTCGCCTACACACGTCGCTTCGTCTTTATGGAAGACGGCGACTTCGCCCGTCTGACACACGACCAGGTCACGTTTTTTAATGCCAATGGCGAAACGCTCAAACGCGAACCCAAAACGATCGAATGGGACGTGCACGCCGCTGAAAAACAAGGCTACGCCCACTACATGCTCAAAGAGATCTTCGAGCAGCCGGCCAAGATCACCGATACCTTCCGCGGCCGCATCATGAGCGAGTCCGCATCCGTTAACCTCGACGCCGACATCTGCGCCCTGGAACTCGAAAAAGCCGAACGCATCCAGATCGTCGCGTGCGGAACCAGTTATCACGCAGGCCTTATCGGCAAATACATGATCGAAAAAATGGCCCGTGTCCCCGTCGAAGTCGATGTCGCAAGCGAATACCGTTACCGCGACCCCATCTTGTGCGGCCGTGACGGATTTATTGCCATCAGTCAAAGCGGCGAAACCGCCGACACTTATGCGTGTGTCAAAATGGCGCGCGCGGCCCATGCCAGGATCCTGTCGATCTGCAACGTCATGGATTCCAGCATTGCACGCGCGTCCAACGCCACGTTCTACACGCGTGCCGACCCCGAGATCGGCGTGGCCTCGACCAAAGCCTTCACGACCCAGGTAGCCTCGCTCATGTTGCTCGCCATTCACCTCGGTCGAAAACGCGGCACCTTGTCGGTCGAACGCGCCCATGAATGCCTCGAAGCCATCCGTCGCGCCCCAAAAGAAATGGAAAAAATGCTCGAACAGTCCGAACGCGTCCGAAAAACCGCGCAAAAACTCCTTCGAGCCAACTCGTTCCTCTATCTCGGACGACACGTCCACTACCCCATCGCCCTCGAAGGCGCGCTCAAACTCAAAGAGATCACCTACATCCACGCGGAAGCCTATCCAAGCGGCGAGATGAAACACGGTCCCATCGCGCTCATCGACGATCGACTCCCCGTCATCGTCATCGCCCCCAAAAACTCTACTTACGAAAAGACCCTGTCCAACCTTCAGGAAGTGCGCGCACGCGGTGGTCGCATTATCAGCATCGTTTCAGAAGGCGACGAACAGATCTCAAAACTCTCTGAAGCCGCCTTCACCATCCCGGATTGCGACGAATTCGTTCAGCCGCTCTACTCCGTTCTCTATCTCCAACTGCTCGCCTATCACCTTGCCGATCTGCTCGGTCACGACGTCGATCACCCAAGAAATCTGGCCAAATCCGTCACCGTCGAGTAACGCATCGATCTCTATCCTATGAAAAAACTTCTCATCATTTTTAGTCTCTTTTTGGCAACACTCACGGCGCCCTTCGCAGTTCATGAAGCCCAAGCCGAGCCAACCATCACGTCAGGCGTCGTCGAGGATCCATCCAGTCCCTATTTGCGCGGCTTTTCCGAGATCGCCTTTGGGGCTCTTTTTGGCGCAGCGGCCGCCGGCGCACCGATCCTCACGGGCGTTTTCACCGATCCATTTCACCTGGCAGCACCGCTGTCTATCGCCGCAGTCCTCTATCCCGCAGGCGTAGCAAGCGGCATGATCCTGGGCGGCTATTTGACCGATTCCTATTCAAATTACTGGGCACCGTTTGTCGGCGCCTACGCCGGTGCCATCGTCGCCGATGTCACAGCCTATTTTCTCGTCGACAAATACCCCACGTTTTCGGCCTTCCTCGTCATGATCCTGCCCATCATCACCTCGGCCGTCGCCACCGAAGTCTCGCACACCCGTAACAAAAAAGAGGCCTACTACCCCGTCCTGCTCACCTTCCCATTTTAATTCTTTTATTGTGTAGACGGGGCTATGCGCGTTGCGCATACGCCCCGTCGGCGCGCTATTGGCAAGCCAATACGCGCGCCTGCGCTCAACCAACGAGATCAGCCATGTTCACCGAACTCATTGAATTCCTCAAGTCGCTCAAAACAGCCCAGACCATCGAGTATAAACGCGCAAACGAGACGGTCGCAGCCCCCATGTGTGCCACGAGTCTGTCTGCAGGTTCCGACATTCGAAGCAACGAAAACCTGACGCTGCGCGCCCATCAACGTGCCCTCGTCCATACAGGCCTGTTTTTGAAGATCCCACGCAATTTCTTCCTCGACATTCGCCCGCGCTCCGGGTTGGCGCTCAAACACGGCATCACCCTGCTCAACACGCCCGCGACGGTCGATGCCGATTACCGTGGCGAGATCATGGTCCTCATGCTCAACACAAGCGACACGGATTTTGAGATCCACGCGGGCGACCGAATTGCGCAGGCACTCCTCATGCGCCGCTATGACGTCACCTGGAAACCCGTCGATGCCCTCGACCAAACGACGCGCGGCACCAATGGCTTCGGATCAAGCGGCATTTAACACCGTGTCTCAATTGACACGTTTGTCTCAAAAAAGGCTCAAACATGTCTGATCAAGACGGCATCCTTTCACACAACCAGGTTTTACAGCGCGGCACAAACTTCGACCTTCTGTCGTATAATGCCGACCAATCACTGGTCCTGGACGATTTCGAAGTTTGTGGCGGCAAGCCCTTCACAGGGCTCGCCTATGAACTCCAACGTTCCAAAAAACTCGCCTGGTATGCCTACTTCAACGCGGGCAAACGACTAAACCCAGTCATTCGCTTTGACGCTGACGAAAAACCGACACACGGTTAAGACGAGCCACACAACGCTAATGGCTCAATCAACCGCGTCATAACGCAACACGATCGTTGAAGGCCCCTGCCAGGCGAAGGGGTAGCGGCGTATTGGCAAAGCCAATAGCCGCGTAGGGGAAGGCTTTCCCCTACAAATCCAAATGCCGAAGTCAATCCAAATGCCGAAGTGACTCGAACGGCACAAAAAAAAGGCGCAACCGAAGTTGCGCCAAGTCGACACCTTTGTGTCACACTGCACCCCAAACGTTGCAGTGCGATCAACTCATATTAACGCGGCCAGCAGGCGTAGTCCACTGCACAATACTCATATCTTGTATCGCAGTTGTAATCGCCCGTGCAATACGGACGGCAGTTACCGTCAGAAGCACAGATCTCAGAGGTCGTGCAGCTGGAGCCATCGACGCAACCACCATAGCAAAGACCATCGGCAGCGCAGTATTCATTCCAACCGCAATCCGTGTGATAGTGGCAACGTGAATAACAGTGGTGATCTACCGCACAGTACTCATCATAACCACATTCGTAGTCATAATCACAACCATCTTCAACGATGATGCAACCATTCAGACCAAATGCGGCAAAACAAAGCGTCAAAAGGGATAATGCGATTTTCTTCATAGCGGAATCTCCTAGATCAAATCTGAATGATCAAATCATTCATCAATATAGATTGAGTATACGCAAAGCGTAACTAACGAACAACAGAATAAACTGCTTTTGGGAAAGCGACCGGTCATCGCGACGATGGCCAATCGTTTTCTCAGAAACAATGACGGGAAATAAATCAACAATCGTGCCAAATTATTAGAAAAGAAAAATAATTTTCTCTTTTAAGCAGAACAAACATGCGCTAATAAGTGATCAGGATAAGTATTTTAATGTTGTAGCTTATCAAAGGAGAACAGAATGAAACAAAAGCTCATTTTTTTTGCGGGCATGATGTCAGCTTTGCTGATGTCAGCCTGCGACGACGATTCTATCAAACTCAACGCGACTTTGGCGGGTGAAGGTGAAGACTGTACCTTAAATGATTGCGAAGACGGTCTCACCTGCGATGAAGAAAGCCAGGTCTGTGTGAAGTCAGAGGAGATTCCTCCGTCTGATTTGTGTGCCAACAAAAAATGCGACACCAACCAGGTCTGCAAGAACGGCAAATGTGTCGCCAAAGACAAAGAGAACGGCGGCGAATGCGGTGGCAAAACGTGTGCGGAAGACGAGATCTGCAACAATGCCACGTGCATCAACGAAGATCGAGTCTGCCCCGACACCATCTGCGCCGAAGACGAGATCTGCTACAAAGATAAAGAATGCCTCAAACGCGGTAACTGCGACGGCCATGCCTGTAATGAAGGCCAACTCTGTTTGAACGGCATCTGCCACGATCCCGGCGATTGCGGTGGACTCACCTGTAACTCAAACGAAGTCTGTGAAAAGAATGTCTGTCGACAGTACGGAACTTGTGGCGGTTTCAAGTGTTTTTCAGACGAAGTCTGTAACTTCGACGAATGTCTGCCCCAAGGCCCGTGCGGCGGCGCGCTTTGCAAGGACACCCAGTTCTGTGCCAACGGCCACTGCCAAAACAAAGAGCTCTGTAACGACATCTATTGCGCCCCTGGCCAAGTCTGTGTCGATGGCGTCTGCGCCAACGGCCCCCAATGTGTCATCGATGAAAAGTTTCTGACGCGTTGTGGCGATAACTGTTGTACGGAAAAAGAATTCTGCGGCGACCGAAGCCATTGCTGCTCCTACGAAAATGCCTGCGGACAGGATTGCTGCCAGGACGGCGAACAATGCGTCAACGAAATGTGCCACAGAATCTGCGAACATGACCGCTGTGAACAACTTGACGGGTCTGAAATCTGCTGCGACGCCGGCGAGATTTGCGTTTCTAACCAGTGTTTCAAACCGCAGACGTCATGCATCGACTCGTATATGTGCGATAACAGCGAATATTGCGACACCGCCACGAACACCTGTCTGCCCAAGCCCCAAACGGAAGCCTGCATGGCCACTCCGAAAGGCGGCGCCGTCATTCCGACACAGCTTTGGTATTGGGGAAGCGGAAACCTCGCTCCAAGCGCGTCGGAATTCCCCAATCACCGTGACGTCATGTCTTCACCAATGGTCGCCGACGTGGACGGGGATGGTGACGCAGAAGTCATCTTCAACTCCTTCAACGGCAGCTGGAATGGTAACGGCATTCTTCGCATCCTCGATGGCAAAACAGGAAAAATGAAGGCCTTCAGTAACGGCAATCCATACACGGATGGCGGAAGCCAAACCGCCGTTGGCGACATCATCCCCAGTAATCCGGGACTCGAAATCGTCACAAGCACTGCAGTCACGATCAATGGTGCCACCTATTATAAACTCGCCGTGTTTGACAATAAGGCAAAACTCATTTGGCAGCATACAGAAGGCGAGTACCACGAATGTGGACAGGGCGGCCCGGGGATCGCTGACTTTAATGGCGACGGATTACCAGAAGTTTATAGCCGATACAACGTCTTTAACGGACAAACCGGGGAACTCATCGCCAGAGAAAGCTGTGCCACGTGCGGTGAAAACAACGTACAACACGCCTATAACGAATACCCCGTCGCGGCGGATATCAACGAAGATGGCACGCTCGAACTCGTCGGCGGCAATGTCGCCTACAAAGTCATATTCCCTGACAAAGAACATAACGTCGCCGGAAAGCTCGAGCCCATTTACTTCAGAGATGATCTCTCGGATGGCTACCCGGCGATCGGTGACCTTGACAACGATGGGCATCCTGAAGTCGTGATCGTTCAACCGAATGGCAACAGTTCACTCATGGCGATTCATGGCAAAGACGGCTCCAATTTCTGGGACAAACCGATTGATACCTCCAGCATTGGCCTCGGCGGACCTGCTACGATCGCCAACCTTGACAATACGCCGGAACCCGAGATCACATTTGCGGGTAAATACAAATACATGGCATACAACGCCAAAGGCGAGCTCTTGTGGTCACGCTTCACCCACGACCAGACCTCTGGCAAAACAGGCTCCTCCGTTTTCGATTTCGACGGCGATGGCAGAGCCGACGTTGTCTATGCTGACGAGTATTTCCTCCGCGTTTACGACGGCCAAACAGGCAACACCAAGTTCTGTAAATGCAACACGTCAGGTACTCACTGGGAATACCCCGTTATCGCTGACGTCAATAACGATGACCACGCTGAGATCGTCGTGGCAGGCAACACCACATGCAACATGACAAGCTGTCCAACTTCACTGTCCGTGAACGACGGATGGGACGAATGCGTTGACAGCATCATGAAATCCCCCAACGCAGCTGACCGAGCAGGCATCCGCGGCGTTCGTGTCTTCTCGAGCCCCGACCGCGACTGGGTCAATACGCGCAAAATTTATAACCAACACGCCTATAGCATCACCAACGTTTCTGATGATGGAACCATCCCAAGACACCCCAAAAAGAACTGGGAGATCGACAACCTCAACAACTTTCGTCTTAACGTTCAGCCGGGCGCAAACTACCTGCCCGACCTGTCGATCAAAAACGTTTCGTCGAGTATGACCTGCTCTGATAACCTCCCGCTCTACTTCACCGTCCAAAACGTCGGTTGGGCAACCGCTCTGCCCGGCATTCAGATAAATATCTTCTCAAGCGCGAGTGCAAACGGTTCCTACGAGAAGCTCGGTTCTATCTCGACCACACGTATGCTGCGCGCAAGCGAAAGCGAAGACCTCGCCTTCACCATCAAACAAGAACAAATCAAGTCTAATCCGCTCTACCTCGAACTCACCTTTGATGAGACTGCACCCACAGAATGCCGAAACGACAACAATACGGCATTCTACGCGCTGACCTGCGCCATTTACTAAACTCACGTTCCGTTCCCGGGGCAAAAGCCCCGGTGAACCTCCAAAATTTGCTGATTACTTCACCTCGTGCGAAAACGTTCGCGTTTTGTGGCTCTTTCATTCACATGAGGTGAAATTATGGTTGCAGCGAAGCATTTGGAAGAACACGATCCCGCATCGGATTTCAAAACCGGTCACATTTTTGGTGATCGTTTCAGAGTAGAAAAACTCATTGCCGCAGGCGGCATGGGCTTTGTTTATATGGCTACCGATCTTGAACAACAACAGCCGGTCGCCCTCAAGATCATGAGAACCTCGCTCCAGCGCGACCCCGTCGCCATTGAGCGTTTTAAACGCGAAGTCCGCACCATTCGCAGACTGATGCACCCCAACACCATCGAATTGATCGACTACGGTGTCACCGAAGAAGGCTTCATGTTCCTCGTCATGGAATGGCTTCATGGCAAGGATCTGCGTGAGATCATGCGCATCAAGCGCCGTCTTTCAGCCATCACGGCGACCCGCGTCGCGCTTCAGGTTGCCTGGAGCCTTTCTGAAGCTCACATGAAAGGCATCATTCACCGCGATCTCAAGCCCGAAAACATCTTTATCATGCACAACCCCGGCCCGCATCTTCGCATCAAAGTCGTGGATTTCGGCCTCGCCAAGGTCGTGAGCGGCCCCGAAAGCGGTGAACAGATCACCCGCGGTGGCGTCGTCTGCGGCACCCCGGAATACATGAGCCCCGAACAGGCAAAAGGTGAAAAACTCGACGGCCGAAGCGACGTTTACGCACTCGGCTGCGTGATGTACGCCATGCTCGAAGGCGACGCGCCTTTCCGTGGCAAAAAAGCCCTCGACGTCGCCATGATGCACATCAATCAACCCTTCCCACAGATGAGCGAAAGCATTCCCGCCCAGCTGCGCGGCATCATCATGAAATGCGTCGAAAAGAAAGCCTCGGCACGCTACCAGAACGTCAACGAACTCGCCGCTGCGCTCGAAGCCTTCCTCGATCCCATTGAATGCCGTAAACGCGAAACCACCGACGTCTGGAACATCCGTCGCTCCACGCCACCCAGCGAAGCCGATCCCCGCACGGCAGCCATCGCCGAAGCCGTCGTCGAAAGCCAGCCCACCAACATGGCCATCCGACCCACACAAAATACGCCTTCTGGCGAAGTCCGCGTCGTCAAACGCGCCCGTTCAAGCCAGTCCTCACACTACCCAAGAAAACCGCTCAACAGCCAGTGCGTAAGACTCAAAACTGCGCCTTCGCTCGTCTCGCATTCCAAAGCCTTCAAAGTCGAGCAGGTCGTCAAAAAAGAGAGCTTCTTCAAACGCTGCCTCGATAAAATTCTTTAGTGCACGCTTTATTTTGGGCGGGGGAAGTCTCCCCCTACGCCGCTATTGGCGGCGAAATCGCTCGCCAATACGCGTCTACCCCCTCGCCTGACAGGGCCCAAAACACGTCAATTCATGCGTCTATAGGACGCATTTCGAAGCGCCGTCTCAAAACGGCGCTTTTTTTATCCCCGTCACAAGCCATTCGCGATACACACCATGTTTACAGAATCGCAAGTCATTCAAACCATTCACGAGCTTTTTCCAACGCGCCCTGAGATCACGCCGCTCGGTATCGGCGACGACTGTGCCCAACTCGCCCACCCCGGCGCCCTCGTGACGACCGACGCAAGCGTCGAAGGCGTCCATTTCGACCTGGCTTACGTCTCGCTCGCCGAAGCCGCTTACCGATGCCTCGCTTCAAACCTGAGTGACATCGCCGCCATGGGGGCTTACACCACTGGCTGGACGCTCGCACTCGGCCTAAAACCAAGCTTCGACTTTAAAGACATCGTCGACGCGATACACGCGCTTAAACAATGCCTGCTTGACCACCAGCTGCCAGACGCGTGGCTCGTTGGCGGCGACGTTGTTTGCGCACCAAACGCGATTTTTTCCATCACCGCATGGGGCGAATGCCGGGCAAACGAAAAAACTTGGTCATGCATCACCCGGTCAGGCGCCAAAGTGGGTGACAATATCGCTGTCTTTGGCTGGCCTGGCCGCGCCGCTGTCGGACTCAAATGCCTCATGACGACCAACCGGGCACAATGCCTCGATTTGCCAACAACACAGGCCTTTTTACACCCCAGGGCGCTCACCCAACTCGGCCCCGCGCTTGCCCAGGCTGGCCTCGTCTCTGCCATGATGGACACTTCGGACGGCGTCTACACCGATCTGCCACGTCTCATCGCGCAAAGTCACGTCGGCGCGATCGTCGACATCGACGCGTTTCAAAACGATGACGCCATTCAAGACGCCCTCAAACAACTCGATGTCAACGCGCCCAATCAGGATCTTTCACAGATCTTCGGCGGCGAAGACTACGGTCTGCTCGCCACTCTCCCGCCAAACAAAGTTGATTGGGCCCGCAAATTGGCGTATTCTAACAACGTTCCCATGACCCTCATCGGTGTGATCACCGATTCAAAGGAACTTATATGGCGACAGAATAAAATGCAGATTCGCCTAAAAGACCAAAGTTTCAAGCATTTTTCTGGTTAAACAGGTCAAACGACGATGATGAAAGACAAACAAACGCAACAAGCCGAACGCACCGCGAGACAACAGGCGATCAACGCAAAATTCGTTGACCCGTATTGGTCAAAAAACGTCGACATTCCACTCATGGAAATGAGTATGATGATGCCGATATCGCAAACGCCCATCGTTTTGTTGCCCGAAATGCGCTACGTGTCGCTCATGCGCATGGTGCTTGAGATCTTTCCAAAAGTCGGCAAGATGATGATCGTCGACTCGGCCAACACACGCTTCGAGCAATTTCGAAACATTTTTACCGAAACTGGCCCAAGTCTCTATTATTCTGCCCAGAATTTGAACGCCCTCAACTACACGGACGATGTGTTCAACAACGTCATCAGTGAGATCAGTCTGCCCACGCTAGCTTCCTTTGAGACGATCTTGCCCGAATACAGCCGCGTTTTAAGAAAAGATGGCCGTATGGTCCTGGGAGTCCCACTCGTGGGAACGTTCCCAGCTTTTTTTGATATTCTGAACGAAAGTCTTCTTAAGCTATCGCCCAGAGATGCCAAACCGCTCGAAATTCAAAAAAAAATGACTGTCGAACACGTCAAAAGTGTGCTCGAGCGCTCCAAATTGCATCTCGATGGTTGCGACGTCACGACGTTTGAACTCAAATTCCAAACCATAGAACAACTCCTGTTCTCAACCTTCGTCGAAACGTGCTTTCTTAGCTACTGCATCACGTTTCCTTTGGAATACGCCGACACGCGTCAGCTCCTCATGCTCACTTTACGCGCTTTTCATCACTATTTTCAGGGTGAAGAGATCACGTTTCCCGTCAAAATGGGACTCTTTGCCGCAACCAAAAATTAAGTTGCGGCAGATCCACGTCTTTCAACCTGCAGAGACCCGATCATGCAAAAACCCAATATCGTCAAATTACACATTGATGAGCGCACCGAATTCCGCATTCGCCGCGAAGCGCCATGGATCTTCAACAAATTCGCAGATTTTGGCAAAGAGACACCGAACAACGGCGACCTCGTCGCGATTTACAACAAACGCAACTGCCTGATCGGCATGGGACTCTACGATGCGTACAGCCCGATCTCGGTAAGGATGTTGGCAAAAAACGCTAATTTTTCATGCGAATATTTTGCCGATTGCCTGACCCAGGCATTGGAACGACGCGCCGACGCCGAGATCGCCACTCGCCAAACAACGGGACTGCGCCTGTTGAGCGGCGAAAGTGAGGGCCTGCCGGGACTCGTCCTGGATGCTTATGATCAGACCTGGGTCCTAAAAGTCTACACGGCTGTTTGGGTGCCGTACCTTCACGATCTGATCGACGTCATTCGATCACTTTGTTTCACTGACAAATTTCCGGTGCCCGGAGCCTATACCCATCAGCCGACGCGCCTGGTCCTGCGTTTTGGACACGACATTATCGATCACTTCCAAAAGGCCGGCTTTGGCGAGTCGTCCGTCGTGATCGGCAATGACCAGCAACCTTACGCAGATTTTCTCGAGAATGGTGCCACGTTCCGCGCCCAAGTCTTTCATGGTCAAAAAACGGGATTCTTTCTTGACCACCGCAATCACCGCACGTTGATACGCAGTCTTTCAGCTGGCAAAAAAGTTCTCGATCTTTGTTGCTACACAGGCGGATTTTCGATCAACGCTGCCCTTGGCGGTGCCACAGGCGTTTGGAGCCTTGACATGGATCGCCGCGCCCTCGAACTCGTTCAACAGCATTACGAATTGAATGCCAACAACGCAGGCATTGCGAATTGCGAACACGTGCCAGTGCGTGCAAATATGTTTGAATGGCTCGACCGGGCTCGCCAACGCACGACGCGCTTCGACCTGATCGTCGCCGATCCACCCAGTTTTGCCTCTTCTCAGGCGCAGATACCCAATGCCGAAAAATCCTACATTCGGCTGTTCTCACAGGCGGCTCAGCTGCTATCACCACATGGTCAGCTCCTCTGCTGCTCCTGCTCCTCGCACATCGGCGCCGAAAAGTTTGCAGACATCGTCGAAAAGGCACTCAAACACAGAACGATCAGTGCCATCGACTACACAGGGCTACCCGCCGACCACATCGCAAATTTCCCAGAAGCACGTTATCTCAAAGCCTGGCTAGTCACTGTCAAATAAACCGCCGCTTGGCAGAACGCGATTTGTCCGCTATAACGTCATTTTTGACCACGGCACTTTGAAAGCATTGATTTTCTAGCCCAAAAGGGCGAAACTTGCCGATACCATATCCACTCATTTCACACATATATTCATCATGAAACCATCGCTCGAAGGCGTAAAAATTATCGCCAAAAATAAAAAAGCCTACTTCGATTACATCATCGAAGACAAATTTGAGGCTGGTATTTCGCTCGTCGGCAGCGAAGTAAAGAGCATTCGCGCCGGTCATATCTCGCTCGGGGATGCGTTCGCCAAGTTTTCAGACGACCGAAATCCAGAACTCTACATGATCAACGCGCATATTGCAGAATACGCCTGGGCAAATCGAAATAACCACGACCCGCTCAGACCACGAAAACTGCTCATGCACAAACGTGAACTTGCAAAAATTTCGCAAGCGCTCGAACGACAAGGACTTACGCTCATTCCCCTCGCCGTCTATCTCAAAAACGGACGCATCAAAATTGAGCTCGGCCTGGGCAAAGGCAAGAAAAACTACGACAAGCGCGAATCGCTAAAACAAAAAACCGCGCAAAGGGACATGGAACGTGGAGATTAAACTTTCCAGAACAGAAGTACAGACCATCTCTGTACAGACCAGAAAACGTATGTTGGGACGCGTACGCTGGTACGATACTGCCCTGTGCTACGGTTTTTTGCGTTCAGATGACGGTTCAGGCGAAGACATCTTCTTCCACAAAAGTGGCATTCAAGTGCCACACATTCGCACGCTCCGACCGGGGCAACGCGTCCTCTTTGACTATTGCGCCACGCCAAGAGGAAAATTTGGTATGAACATCATTCCGATCCTCGAAGACGAGCAAAAATAGTCTGACCAACCTCTTTTCATGTTCACAACCAATCTTTTGTTGACCTTGCTCTTTTTGGCAGTCACGCTCGGTGTGTTTTATGTCGTGCCTGCCTCCAGAAGGTGGATGGTTCTGCTTACGGCAAGCGTGATTTTTTACGCATCAGCACATCCATACCTGCTTTGGCTCGTCGTCGCAACCGTCACATGGACCTGGTTTGTCGGCCTCAAACTCACAGCCGCTTCACAAGGCGCTTCGCGCAAATCCTGGCTCGTCGCAGGCATCCTGCCCATCGTACTCGTGCTTGGCGTCTTCAAATACTTCAACTTTTTTAGCACTTCCATCGCCGAACTGCTCAACCAATTTGGACTTGCCGCCGACCCGCTCACGCTCCAGCTCGTGCTGCCACTCGGCCTCTCATACTACTCGTTCAAGCTCATCAGCTACCTCGTCGATCTCTACCGCACAAAACGTGAAGCAGAATGCCATCTGGGCTATTTTGCAACCTACACACTCTATTTTCCACAGATCCTGTGTGGTCCCATTGAGCGTTCCACCACGTTTCTTTCTCAACTTCACGCTGGACCAGTTTTTGACCAGACACGTTTCGCCATAGGCATTCAACGCATCATCCTCGGTCTGTTCAAAAAAGTCGTCATCGCAAACAGCCTAATTTTGTATGTCGACAAAGTCTTTGCTGCACCTCAACAATTTCCAGGGCTCGCCCTTTGGACTGCTGCTTTTTTGTATTCCGTACGAATTTATTGTGATTTCTCTGGCTATTCAGACATCGCCGTCGGCATGAGTCAGATGTTCGGCCTTGATTGTCCCAATAACTTCAATTGCCCGTATTTGGCTCGCAATAACCGCGACTTCTGGAACCGCTGGCATATTTCTCTTTCGACCTGGCTGCGTGACTACATTTATATTCCGTTGGGCGGCAACCGCGTAGGCGCCTGGCGACACCGTCTGAACATTCTCATCACATTTTTTGTGAGCGGTCTTTGGCACGGTGCCAACTGGACTTTCGTGTGTTGGGGACTCATTCATGGCGTCTGGAACATGCTGACGCCCAAAACCAAACGAGCCACAACAAACACGCCAGCTTCCAATCAGACAACACAACCAGCTACCACCACACGCCGTTTTACGTCCACCCTGGTTTTGATCTGTCAGACTTTGTTAACCTTTGCTGGTGTGACGGCTGCCTGGATCTTCTTTCGATCACCCAGTTTAGGTGCCGCATGCGACTATTTTGCCCGTATGTTCACGGCTTTTTCGCTCACACCACAGGCATTGGCACTCGCCATTTTGCCCTTTACCGGCGATAACACATGTCTCATACATTTTTTGGCGTCGATGGGCTTCATTCTTTTCCTCTTCATCTATGAATGTCGACAAACTTATGCGCGTCATTCAATACAGAACGATGACAAGCCGGTGCTGTCCATGCCTGTTTTTACCATGATGCTTGTGGCCATCCTCATGTTTGGTGCCTTCGGTCAATCCAGTTTTATGTATGCCAACTACTAACGCCCTGCCATGAATCTCCTTAAACGATATCTCATCCTCATCGCAGTCGCCTTCGTTCTCGTCGTTCTGCTTAGCCTGGTCAAAAACGAGTTTGCTCGACATTTACCCGGCTACGACACCGGACTGCCTGCCGTTGAAAGGGAATCGGCATCCAACCAGCTAGATGCTCTATTCATGGGATCCTCGACATTCAAACGCGGTCTGGACATGACGCAATTCGACCAGGCCGGACGAAACGGGGCGTTTTTAGTGGCCTACAATGGCAATCAACCCTTCACGATGCAGATGGCCTTGTCCGAATTGTGGTCACATGGTGTGCGTCCCAAACGCCTGTACGTGGATTTTTACCCCTACCTTGTGGCCGCCAACCCCAAACTGAGTGACGCGCGTCTTCTGGTTGAGACCGACACAGCCTTCAAATGGTCTTTATGGCGACGCCTGTGCGAAGCGGATGCCTGTGACGCCACGACGTTTCACGAAACATTCGTCACCTCAAACAACGTACTGATCCTGTTTTGGCCGCTCTACCGTTGGATGAATCGAGAAAAAACGTATCGAGGCGCATCACGGGTTCCCATGCCAGGTTCGACGACTGACCAGTTGAATACCAAACCGCTTTTTGGACAGCGCGACGGGCTTCAAAGCATTCAGTTGACAGCCCTGCAACGCCTGACCGAAGAGGCCAAATCGCTGGGCATCGAGGTTTACTTCGTCGAAACACCCAAATACACGCGCCTCCAAAACGACCATACCTATCAGACCTATTTGCAAGCCATGATCGATGCAGCATTGACCTATTTGCCGCGCGAAAATTTGATCTTGGCGAGCGACCTGACATTTGACCAAAGCGAACCGACGTATTTTAATGATCTGGTACACCTTTCTACAACCGGCGCAAAAGCCTTCACAACAGAGCTGATTCGTGCAATCGAACGTGTCGATAAAAAATCAAAAAAATAGCTTGCAAGCCTGTGGATAACTCGTTAAAAGTGGCGCGCTTTTGCGCATGGTGTGCAAATGCGATTGATTTTAATCCGGCAGGAAAAGGCCGGGTGGGATGGCGGCAACAGGCAATGGTGCCTTGATGTTACGGTCCCTGGAGGAAAAACGATGAAAGCAATTCTTGGTCGCAAAATTGGTATGACACAGATCTTCACGGCGGATGGCGAAAGCGTTCCTGTGACGGTCGTTAAATGTGGTCCCTGCAAAGTTATCCGCAAAAAAACTGTGGATGGCAAAGACGGCTATGCTGCACTCGTCGTGGGCTTTGAAGAAGCCCGTAGTGCTGAAGTAAACGGCGAAACCGTTTACAAAATGAACAAAGCTGAACTCGGCGTTTTCACGAAAGCCGGTGTTGAGCCCATGAAATCCGTTCACGAAATCCGCCTCGACAGCGCTGAAATCGACAAATACGAAGTCGGTCAGGAACTCCGCGCTGATCTCTTCGTCGCCAACGAATATGTTGACGTCATGGGAACGAGCAAAGGCTCCGGTTTCACGGGTGTCATGAAACGTCACAACTTCGCTGGTGCCAAACGTTCACACGGTGCCCACGAATATATGCGTCACGGCGGCTCAATCGGTACGACCTCTACGCCAGGTCGTGTTCTCAAAAACCGCAAAATGGCTGGTCAGGATGGCAACGCTCGCGTCACCGTCCAGAACCTCAAAGTCTTCAGCGTTGACGCTGATCAGAACCTCATCCTCGTCCGTGGTTCCATCCCTGGTGCTAACGGCTCCGTCGTTACGGTTCAGAAATCCGTCAAAAAAGGCATGAGCTGCTAATCGCTCTCTGCTGGAAAGCACTTAAAGCCCGCGTTCATCGCGGGCTTTTTTCGTTTTTCTCGCTACAGTTCAACCGGTTGTTGATTGTCTGGTCAGAAATTCAAAATCTCAGCCGTAGCGAAGCCGAAGGCAAGCAGGCTGAGATGTAACCTTTTCTCGCATGAAATACCTTTGCACCGTTGCACACCACGTCACGTTAAGCGTATAATGTCGCGTCACTTTTGGCATGAGCGTTTTAATATAGGGATCTTCCATTGAAATATCAGGTATCGGAGAAAGCGCCCCGCGCGTGGCTTCAATTTGAGGCGATTTGGATAGCGGTCATTCTGCTTTTATGTTTAGCAGGCCTGGCAGTCAGCTACATCGTGCCCAAAATTAACTTCGACACAGCTGTTGTCGGCACCAATGTCGTCGTCAAACGCGCGCCTGAAGACGAAGTCATACACCAAGGCGACATCATCGAAGCCATTGACGGTCAAACGATCTCGACCCGTGCTGAACTCTACTACCAACTGGCGCGCCATCCCGAACAAGTCGAAGCGACCATCAAACGCAACGGCGCACGTTTCGTCCGTCCCGTCACGGCTGCATCCCTTGCCAATGACACGCTCCCTGTCGGTCTCACCCCCGAAGATCGTCCCATTGCCATTAGTTTCGGCGGCGACTACTCTACACTTGAAGGCTATGAGATCAGTCAGCTTCATAACCTGCTCATCGAAAACCGGGCGGAAAATGCTTCCGTCGTCTTTAGGCGCCCCACCGAACAGACCAATGTCCTGCTTAACTTTAAGCCCGCAATCGGACGAACACTGATCCTTTCGGCAACGTTGCTCCTCATCATCGTCATGGGCTTTGTCGCACTCAGAATGCGACAAAACGTCATGAAAGGCGTCTATATCAATACGGTGCTTGGTTTGACCGTATTGGCTGCCATGTGGACGATTTTGGGCGCAACCTTGCTTTGTATGCCCATTCTCTTCCTATTTGGCATGATCGCCATGGGAATGCTCAAGTCCTTTGACCTGAATTACCACATCTGGGATACAAACAAGCTTCAAAAACCCAATCTTTGCCTCAGAACGGTTCTGTATCTGATTCCCGCTGTTTGTCTGTTGGCACCGATCGTCATGTGTTTGAAAGAACTCCCCATGATATGGGGTGGTTCGAACGATGCCCTGAGCGAGATCAGACTCGATGCGCTCTCCATTATTCCGGTTTTATTGGTCATTGGCATGACCATGATCGATGCCGGTCGCAGCGCCTATCGCGCTTACAGCGGGCGCCGTTTACAGCCCCGTGACTTTGCACTGTTTATCGCATTTGTCCTCGCACTCACTAGTTTAGTCATTATGTGGAGTGACTTTGCGACGGCACGTATTATTCTGGTCGCGACGCTGATCGCACAGGCCACGGGTGACGCTATGGAATGCTTTACCAAGCGTGCACTCCAAAAAGATGTCTCTTACGATGACGATATTTTCGCGGCGGATCCCATTCGTGAAGCGCTCGAAGAAGCTGAAACGATCTTGAATCACGCGTGGGTCGTACAAGCCATCATTGATCGCCCAGAACCTCGTCACGTCGTGGCCATCGCCGCGTCGGATGACACAGACGAGGACGTCAACGGACTCGCCTTACACGTGCTGTCAAATACGTGGCGCGATTTTCTCGATATTTACCGCGTCGAAGGCATGATCGAAGGGGGGGATTCTCCCGCCTGCGACATCGCGAATCGACTCGGTATCGTCTTCGCCCAACCCATTGCAGAAAAAGTCGGCGGTTCGCTGACCAGCATCACGCTCTTGGTCAGCACAAGAGAAATGCCCGACGCCAACGCGCCACAAAACGCATCGCCCAGCGTTTCACAGCGCGCTGCTCTGTCAAAAATTGCTGAAAAACTCGCTGAAAACGCACTCGCACTCGTCTATCACTCCACCGAGATGAGCCTTGAATACATCGGCGATGACCTTGACGAAATCGCAAATCGCATTCACAACACGGCTTCTTTCCCGCGTGCTTTGCACAATCCAACGATCCCACTCCTCGCTACGGAGATCCCACACGGCCTGCTCGAAGAAGATGACGTCCAACAAGCTGACGATGATGTCGTCGAGATACAAGATCCAGAACAAAATATAGACGACTACAGCACTAAAGTCTTTCAGGAAGAAGTCAACCTGCTGCGCAGTCAGGTCCACACTTTGTGTAGTCAACAGATCCGTGCCTTTGCCCTCGCGGAGATCGAGTTCACCGAAGATCAAAAAGCAGCCCTTGAAGACCTCAGATCCCTCGAAACCCCAATCGTGTTGATCGGTGAAAGAGGCGTCGGCAAAACAATTTTGACGCTTTCGGCCCATCAGGAACGATGCGAAGGACCGTTCTTGCAGATCGACGCAGGTGAGATTCCTGAAACGATCCTGGCGCTCGACATGTTTGGCGATTCTGAACATCCCGGCCTGATCAAAAGCGCTGTCGGCGGCTCGTTGCTCATCAAAAACGTCGACAAACTCTCAACACCGATCATCAGTGACATCATGGAAGCCATCGACGCGGTTGCCGCTGAAGGCACCATCGATCTTTACATGACGATCGCAATTCGGGATGACGAAGTGATCACCTCCAAGTTTGACCGCCACCCCAACCTATTGCCAGAACGCTGTCGTGAAATCATCGATCACTGCGACGCAGAAACCGTGTTCCTCAAACCACTTCGTGAACAGGAAGACATCCTGGATGCGGCGATGTTCTTCATGCAGCGCCAGTCCATGCGAAGCGACAAGAACATCATGAGCATCGAAACGAATGCCCAGGCTGCTTTAAGCACCTATCGTTGGCCGGGCAACTTCTCGGAACTTCGTTCAGTGATCGAACGCGCCGTCATGCGTGCAGAAGGCGACGCCTTGACTGTTCACGACCTCGGCGCCGATTTTGCCTCGCTCATCAACGCCGACACCAAAAATACCTCGCTCGACCAAATCTATTACGAACAGATCGAGCAATTACAAACATTAAATGAAAAACAACTTGCACAGATCGATCGACTGAATGAGCGCATCAAAACGCTCGAATCCTCGCAGGATACCCCCCAAGATGACTTCACAGTCGGCACGTTCGACGAGATCGAAAAAGCTATGCTCGTGCGTATCCTTAACCGATACCACAATGATCCCGAAGTCGCCGTCGAAGCCCTCGCTACGAACAAAACCAAATTCTTTAATAAATTAAGAAAATACGGCCTTTATTCTTAGCCAATAATCGCTGTATGATGTGACCATGTGTGCGTATATACGCACATTTAACCGGCCCATGCCGATATTCATAAAGGAGTCATTCCATGGCCAAAATTGAACGTGAAATTAATCATCATCTCTCCCTCGAAGCTGCCAAAACGGCTGCTGCAGAACTCGTAAACAAAGTTCAGTCAAACTTTGGTTCCCTGATCAGCGAGATCAAATGGAACGATGACAAAACCGTCGCCGATGTCAAAGGTAAAGGCTTCACGGGGAATTTCAAAATTACCGATTCCAGCGTCAAAATTCTGATCGAACTTGGTCTTTTGACTAGCCCGTTCAAAGGCAAAGTCGAAGAAAAGATCGACGAATATGCTAAAAATTTAGAAAATGATCCGAATGCCGACAAACAGGCCTAATTTCGAATCATAATCAATAAAGGCGCCCACAAGGCGCCTTTTTTTTGGTTACAATACAATCGGGAAATATCTAATTAGTTCACGCTCCAGCCTTGTTCTTGGGGATGAGTGGCATGGCTATCGCAAAGCGATACGCCATGCTTGTCGCGCTATGCCTACGGCATACGCGCTCTGAAAACCGGCTATCGCAAATGCGATACGCCGGTTTCGCCTTGGCCTTCTATTAAAATCAGTCGATACGCAATGACACGGCTCTTGGCACTCGCCCCTCAACCCGTCGCATATTATCCAATATTATGATTTCACGAACCGTTTTATCTCACACGTATGTTCTTTTGTTTTTTCATCATAATTCACGCCGACGAATAACAGATCCCCCTGGTAGTGTTCGAGGGCTTTGAAATAGTTATTATTTTCGATTTGGCTCAAAGCGGTTTCAGTCGAGCTGTTGCGCTTCAGTTCGACGATCATCGCCGGCGTATTGGGAATATACGGAATGAATGCAATATCGGCGTAGCCCTTGCCCGCAGGTAACTCAGAAATTACGGTATAGCGCGTATTTGCATAAAAATAGGCAAATCGAATCACGCTCTGAAAACACCCTTCGTTGTTGTATTGTAAATTCGATACAAGTTCGGTGTGCGCGTCGTCGATAGCCTTAGCCACGGCGTTTTCATCCCCCTGAATCGTGAGATCTAATAAATCTTCAGAATGTTTTACAATGGCAAAAGCCTTGGCATAATCCGCTTCATCCCGAATGGACAAAATCCATTGCTGCCGAATTTCTCTATTTGGAATATAACAACACTCCGTTTTGCGATCATAAGCCAGATAGCCCAAATGAATGAGATATGTAAAGACGTCGTCTTTGTGGCGAAAATCGGTCATCGTATTCAAATACCCCGACGTATCAACTTTGACTTTACCGCCGGCGATCATGTTCATGACGTCGTCCCGAATGCCATCAAAATTCATCAGGATATATTGTTTAAGGGCATCATAAGACCCGGTCTGCGTCCAATACCCTCCATATTCGCGATCATTCATCGCTTGAACGACGGAATTTGGATTATATATATGGTATTCACCCATGTGATAACCTTCATACCAGCGACGGCATTCATCGACATCCATATCACAGGCATCACACAATGCTTCCGTTTCTTCCTGGGTAAATCCAACGAACTCGGTCAACTGCCTAGAATTGACCATTGTATATTCACGAAATATATTGAGTTTAGACTGGTTCTTGTCGCGCACGATCGGCAAAATTCCTGTCAAATAGACGAGCGCAAACGCAGGTGATAAGTTTGCATTTTTAAACATCGCATTGAGAAAAGCCAGATACGAATTAAATATTGTCGCATTCACCTTTTCGCGCACTAAAACATCGTATTCGTCAAGAATCAAAACGAATTGTTCACCAGTTTTCGAATATATTCGTTGAATACATTTATCCAGGTTGTCTGTATCTTTGATTCCACAATTTGGATACTGTTCCTGAAGCTCTTCTCTTACATTAGCAGTGAACAATGGCACAATATCTTCATTACGCGTTGAGCTTGAATAGCACGCGTTGACATCGATGTGAATGACATTGAACTGATTGAGATACGTCTCAAAATCGGGGGTTTTCGCGATCTTAAGCTTTTCAAAAATGGGACGTGAATTCGCGAGTTTGCTATAATAGGCAGCGATCATAGCACCAGCCATTGACTTACCAAAACGGCGCGCACGCGACACGCACACAAAGCGTTCTTCGGTATTCAACAGCTGATTGAGTTCATGAATCAACATCGATTTATCGACATAAATTCTCGAACGAACGCCCATTCTCAACAACGCTTCACTAGGATTGACAAACAGTCCCATGTTCACTCCCTCAGGCATTTCGCACAACCAACCGTCGAAGCTTGTCGCAACACGGTTATGCTTCATTCTAGCATAAAATATGGCCAATGGCGATTGATCACAGAAATCGTTGCGGCAACAATAAGTTACAACTCAGTTACAGAAGCATAGTCTGATCAGAAATTAAAAATCTCAGCCGTAGCGAAGCCGAAAGCAAGCAGGCTGAGATTGGGCGAGCGGGCGCGATTTCTCCAAGCCATAGGCAAGTTCGCGGCTTTTCAATTCATAAATGAGGAAATAACTAATTATAATAACTCAAGTTTCACCCCTCATTTTTGGCTAAAGCCAGCGTATAAACAACAAAGGCCGATCAATAAGATCGGCCTTTTGTTATGACTTATGCGTTCAACGCGCAGTGACTATTCAGCAGCAGGCGCTGCAGCGGCTGCATCGGCAGCAGCAGCGGCATCAGCCCCTTCGGCGGCTGCATCAGCAGGCGGATTGGCCGTTTCGTTAAGGGAGTCGATGATCTTATTAAACCAATCAGAGATGAGGTGCATATTATCGGTGAAATAGAGCACCGCAAGACCGATGACAATGATGGCCAGGAGCGTCAGAAGGATGATTTTACCAACCGACGGACCTTTAGGCGCATACGGATCTTCGAGGTTAACTTTCGGATATTTCGCCAAATTGGTGAACGTGGCACCGAACGGAATGTTGATGAGAATCTGGGAGTTGATGGCCCAGCCATTGGCGTTGAGAACTGGCGTGAGGTTACGTTTACGAAGTTTCTGCCAGGCGAGGAACATCGAAGGACCGGAGATCAAAACGATGATGGCAATGATGAGGAGTGGCAGGTTATACCACTGAGCGGTAATGCCTTTGGCGAGGCTGACGAGGGCGCTCGCGATATAGCCGATGGCCATACCAATGGCAGCAAAGATACCAGCAAACTTGGCGATATCAAAGCCACCGATACTTGCCCCAGCGCCTTTTGCAGCATCGGCGCCTTCTTTCGTCGTAGGCAGCTCACTACCGGCTTTTTCCGTGATGTTGGCATCCACAGCGGCGTTTTTATCACTAGCCGTTTTGTTGATACGGTCAGAAACGAGGCGAGCAAGTTTCTTATAAGGCGCCCAGAAAGCCTGACGAACGCTGATCGGATTATCGACGATCTTCGTGATGACTGCATCCCAGTCGAGGCCATCGCGATCATAGAAGACGGCGTTTTTGCCGACGCGCAGATTATCGACATCACCGTCGGTAAGAACGGCGGCGATCGTCATCGTCGTGCCTTTAACTTTTGACGTGCAGTCACAATACACGACGTACATGCCGCTCAGGTCAGCAACTTCACCCTGTTTGCCCATATCGGCAACCTTGATACAGAGCTCGGTGCTGCGCTGATCGATGTAGAGGATACCAGCCTGGAAAACGGCTTTGTTTTCAGGCTCGCGCGAGTAGAAATCGCTGAACGTGACAAAGTTTTTGAGAAGTTTGTAGAAATTTTTGTAATAACGAAGGAATTTTTCAACCGCGTCAATCGAAGCAGATTCAGCTTCGAGGGCTTTATCATCATCAATGATCTTGCTGAGATCAGCTTTGCGATCGTCGGCAAGTATCTTTTCAATCTTCTCAAGGCCCAGAGATTCAACTTCGCTGCCTTTTTTGGCATCGTTCCAAGCAGCATAGGCCCCGAATTTAGCGAGGATATCAGCCCACTGAGCTTCGGTCATGGTGTTGGCACCGGCCAATTCTTTGTCGAGGACGAGGGATTTGACTTTGGCAAAAGCGGCCTGCCAGGCGGGGTTGATGTTATTCACATCGAGTGAGAGCGTTGATTTTCCGGTCACACGGGCAATGGGGTAAGCCGAGATCTCGTCGTTACAGGCCACAAGGTCTTTGGCGCTGATCTCACCGATACGAGCCGCCGAAATATCGAGGGCTGCAGTGCTTTCGGTGTTGAAAGCAGCGAGTTTACAACGCATGAAGTAGTCGGCAACTTTGTCTTTGATGGCGTTACAGGCGTCGAAAGCCGCCGCCGTGTCATCCCCAAAAGCGAAGACGTCTTTTGTGCCGGCATCCTTCCAAGCTTTGTAATCAGCGCAAGCAGCATAGAATTTGTCGAGCAGATCGACATTGATACCTTTTAAGCCGCTTCTGTCGTCCACGCCACCAACCGTATCGATCGCGCATTTGATCGTGTCTTTAAGCACGTCGTCATCGGTCGACTGTTCCGTAATGATGCCATCACCATTCAAGGCTGTTTTGGCAAAAATGGCGATGCTGTCGCTGGCTTCGGCGAGCGAGATGGAATCTTTTTCGAGGCCCAGATTGCTCAGGATCTGTTTGGCAGAGCTGTAAAGTTTCTTACCCTCTTCATTATCCTGATTGAACTCCGACAAAGCGATCGAATCTTCCTGTTTAAGCAGGGCATCCGGATCTTTGATGACGGAAGTCAACCAAGTGGCAGCGTCCATGACTTCATTGACACGGATCTTACCATCGTTGTTGGTATCCATGAGTTTGAGCGTCTTCTCGTCGAATTCCAGACCAACGACGGGACAACTCAAAACGGTCCAAAGTTTCTGGTCCAATTCACGCAAATGTGCGATGTCCTCACCCGTAGTAATTTTGACGCGAGTAACACCACCAATGGTGCAAAATTTCCAGTTATAACCATTATTCGCGGATTTTTTAGCCATACAAGATTCTCTTATTTTGGTTTAGGGTTAACAAAATTAGCCACGAAAAAACACGCGTTTATTCATGGCTTAAAAAATGTATCTACTAAGATAACTAAAAAAGCCCCTATCACACAAGAGTTTTGTCACGTCTTTCATCTTGGACAATCCAGGTAAGCGTAAACGCCTCATGGCCTATGTTTTAGGCGCGGCTATTTCATACGCCGCGCCCGCGTCGCTTCTCCCTCGCTGGAGACGCAAAATTTGCGTCTCTACGCTCGGTCAATACGCGCCGCGTTTTTCGTATTCACAACACAACCAGGAGAAGGGGTCGGCGCGTATTGGCGATCTGGTCATATCGGTATTGCATCCCCCTTGCTTAAATGACCAGATTGCCAATAGCGACGTAGGGGAAGGCATTCCCCTCCCATAAAAGAAAAAGCGGATAATCATTGCCTCACTTTGGATTTTCGGCTAAAAGATAGCGCTTTTTTTTGTGCGTTACGAACGACACGCGATAAGGTAATGACTATGGCTAAAAAGAAAAAAATAACAGATGACGAAGTTTTAGACATCGAGGAAGAGGAGATGACCTCTGTCCCCGAAGATCCCGTCGATGAAGACGAAGACCGCGACGAGACCGATAATGAAGACAGCCTCGCCGAGGATGAAGACGACAAACAGATCATTGCAAAGCTCGAAAAAGCCGATCGCGAAGAAGCCGAAAAAATCTTCCTGTTTGAGGAAGAGATCGGTTACAACTCGAACTACGATTGGACGGATCGCTCGATCTTCCCCGAAAAAGAAGAGGATGACGCGAAGCGCGTGCTGATCGAGATGACGACGGACGAAGTTAACAATTATAAATTGAAATCGACCGCGTCTTTGTTCAACAAATGGACTTTGGCGCTCGCATGCAAAAAACGCGGTCTGAATGATAAATTCGTGGAACTCGCCCGCGATATCCTCAAAGGCGTCAAAAATGACGAACGTCTGTGTTTTGCCGACATCTATCTCGAACTCGTCGATACGCTGATGCGTCAAAACCAAAATGACGAAGCGCTCGAAGTCATCGCAAAATACAAAGACGATGCCGACAAATTCATGGCTTCCTTCACCACTGCGGAAGACAATAAAAAGTCCAAAAAAGCCAAAACGGAAGAAGCCAAAAAAGATATTCGCGTCGTCGAATTTGACGAACACGCGGTCGAGATCGTCCGCGGTATTTTGCTCGCAAAAACCAACCAGCTCTCAGAAGCTAAGTCGGTGTTTGACCACCTCGTCAATCGCCCCTTCTATATGGGCATCCCCGAAGCTGAATCGTCCAGCAAAGCCGGTGCAGACGCCGAACGTCGCCTCGTCATGTTCGAAATTGCTCAGGCCCTCGCTTCGGTCGGCGTGCATGACCTCGCTTTCGAATATTTCGATAAGTCCAAAAAATTGGCAGACCTCGAAGATGACAAAAAACTTATCCTCGAAATCGAAAACGCCATCGATCGTACGGAAAAATCGCGCGTTCTTTAATTCTATCCGCTAAAATCTCTGCGGCTGTTTTTACAGCCGCATTTTTTGTTTTTACGGACGTGATCTTTATATATTTCAAGGAGACATGCTCATGAAACGCTCTCTTTTGACTGTTTTCGCTTTATCTGTCGTGTTGTGTGCCTGTTCCGAAGAAACGCTGTCCAATCTTAATAGCTCGGACGAGCCTTCTCAAGAAGATCCCAATAACGACAACCCAAAAACGGATGACCCCAAAACGGATGAGCCCGAAACACCGGCCAAATCAGATGGCTCACTAGGCAGCATCTGTCATGACAAAGTCCGTTGCTTGGACGATCTTTCGTGTATGCAGGGATTTTGCAGGCGCTATGTCGACCTTGGAGATGCCTGCGACGAGTTTAATCTCTGCGACGAATCTGAATGCGTGAAATCAGAAGGTTCGGCGCAAGGCAAATGCGTTCGAGAATCTTCGCTCCACCACACATGTAATGACACGACCATCGTCTGCCCTGCCCCCTTACAATGTATCGCCCTTTCAGCGAACATACACCGTTGTGAAGACGCCGTTGGCTTGGGCGAAGCCTGTCAGGATGGCTTCACTTATTGTGAAAACGGCCTCCTTTGCCACCCTCAGACCAACCGCTGCGCCACACGCGCCACGATCGGTGAAACGTGCGACGACACACACACCTGTGAAATGCCTTATTCATGCGTCAAAGGCGTCTGTGCCACACGCGTCAACGAAAACTGTGACGCCTCGCACGTATGTATCAGCAACACCGCAGTCTGTTATGACGGCAAATGCATCGAATCGAATGAATGCGCCAGCGAATCCGACTGTTCAGCAGATACGTACTGCTGCACCGAGGACGCCTGTAAAGTCAAAAATGTGTGCCTGCCCTATGGCGAAGGTCCGCGTGAAACCACGAACGACGCTTGTGAATATGAGACCGTACCCGGCCTTTTTGAAGCAGACATCCAGTGTGAATGGGCTAAACCCGCAAAAGATGACCCATTTCCCAAGCAGGACAGCATCGTCACCCCGACCTTTGTCGCCAAAACGCCGCATAACACGGCCTCTGGCAACACGCTGATCGTTGCGACCTACCAACATGGCATTTGGGAGCCTTGTGACGAAGCTTACCAGTTTGGCGTGATCCGCTTCATCGATCCTGAAGACTGCCACGTCATAGAAAACTTATACGACAAGAAAAACTACGTTTCTGCCGGCGCCACCATGGCCATAGCAGACGTCGACGGCGACGGTTTTGTAGAAATCTTCGCTCAACGCTCTCCCCACCAGGCTAGCAACGGCACAACAGCCGGCGGCATCGTCGCCTTCGGCTGGGACAAAGAACAGAACAAGTATGTGACCAGGTGGAGTCAGATCAACGGCTTAAAACAAAAAAACTATGGTTGGGGCGGTTTGTCCGTACACGACCTCAATGGCGACAATATTCCCGAAGTGATCAATCCGTATGGCGAAGTGCTGAATGCACAGACAGGCGAAAAACTGAATGGTACTCAAGTCATTGATAATGCCATGTTTGCCACGATCGGCGACCTCGACAACGACGGCAAAGCCGAATTCATTGCCCGTTCTGGTAAAGTCTATGAATGGACGATCACTCGCGACGAGGCCGGTGCCATTACCAGCCAAACCTGGGTGCTCGAATACGACACGACCACGACGGGGTATCCGCTCAAAGCCTATGCTGACTTCGGCACGCCGGGTGCCACACCTGAAGAATTCGACTGGAACACCAAGGATGGCATCGCCGAAATCGTGTCGACGCGAGGTATAGACGCCGGTAAAGGCGCCTCACAGGTCGCCATGCACGCGCTCACTCAAACCGTCAACGAGGACGGCACCATCAAGAAAGGGCAACAACGTATTCTCTACATTGACAAGCTTTACGGCGGCGGTGCCCCCACCATCGGTGACTTTGATAATGACGGTATGCCCGAAGTTGGTATCGCTTTTGGCGACTACTATGCCGTCATCGACCCGCGTTGCAAGAAAGACAAAGACGGAAATCTCCCAGAGGGGTGTTCCGCTGAGAATTATCTCTGGCGTCAAAAGAACCAGGACGATTCCTCATACACGACCGGTTCATCCGTCTTCGACTTCGATGCAGACGGCCAGATCGAAGTCGTCTACGCCGACGAATGTTATACCCGCATTTACGACGGCAAAACAGGCGATGTACTCTTCTCATCCAAGCAAAGCAGCCGAACCGCATACGAAATGCCGATCATTGCCGATATTGACAACGATGACTCAGCTGAGATCCTGATGGGGGCCAACCTTCCGGAACGTTCATGTTCCGAACTCGATGCGATCCATCGTGGCATTCGTTGCCACGAAGATGCCGACTGCAAATCAAACGTTTGTGAAAATAACTTCTGCCGTTGTGAAAGCGATGCACAGTGCAACTGGCGCAAAAACGAAAACGACGTCGTTATATCTGAATACAAATGTACGACACCGCTGGCTTCAGACAAAGAGGTTAACAGCAAAAACGTTTGTCGAGCTTACCGTAAAATCGGCAATCCGCCGACGGGACTTAGAGTCATGCGCGACCGTTACGACCGTTGGGCTTCCTCACGTAACATCTGGAACCAATTTGCCTACTCGATTACCAACGTCAACAACGATCTTTCGATTCCGACGCTGACCGACTGGGTCCAGAACTTCCTGTCACCGTCCTTCAACAACTTCCGTGCAAATTCACAAGGCCGTCTCGGTCGCAACGTTGCTCCGGACATCACCGGCAAGCTCAACAAAGACAACCTGTGCAAACGCACCAGCAGCCAAGACGCGAAAAATGCCATCACGTTAACAGGTGTCGTGTGTAACCGTGGTACAAAGAGCGTCGCCACGGCTATGCCTGCATCATTCTACGAAGTGCTAGAAGACGGCAGCAACGGTCGCAAGTTCTGCACAGCCCATACAGCCAGTAACGTCCCCGTCGGCGGTTGTCTTGAAGTTTCCTGTACGCTTGACGACATTGTCCCAGGTACATTAGTGCGTATGGTCTCGAACGACGACGGTGAAGGTGGACGCACCACGGTTGAATGCAACAGCGACAACAACACCGACGAAATCATTCTCGAAAGCTGCCCAGTTTACTAGTTTCATGTCATCATGCGTCTAGCATAAAGCCGTGCGACTTTATGCTGGACGCATCGCGCTGGACAACGAACAAATTGAACGTATCGTTCCTGGACGATCAACAAATGCGTTTGCCCCATCGTGCAGTCTGGCTGAATGTCTCCACGAACTTGTGAAACATTCACCTGACTGCACGATGTTATGCCGAAATACGCGAAATGATTCGAATTTAGTTTTCTAAATCTTCAATTCTAAATTCTTAATTTTCGTATAAACAGGCATTGTAGTCTGGATTCGTTTTCCAGGCACAACGTTCTTTAACGCAGCCGCATTCACGTGGATGTTGTCGGTGGCACTCAATATCGTGTTCCACGAGCTTTGTCGCAGCCTGGTCGAGTCGAACGCTCCCTTTCATTTTTGAAATGGCTTTTAACACTTCCAACGCATCCATCAAGTCTTCGTGATTTGCAGCCGACTTAATGATCAAGTCGAACTTGCCATCATCGATCGACTTACTGGGCAAGGCTGAAGCGAGTACTTCGTTCCCAAGCGTGAGCACGATAAGTTTGGAGGCATCTGTCCAACCTTCAAACAACAAAGCGTCGTCGTCGCCCAACGAGCCTTCGACGTGCAGATCCTCGCCTTCGCGCCGTATGTTCAGAGATTCCCACATTTTGACCGACATATTCATGCGTCGATCCAACGGCCAAAAGCGCAAATAACTGACTTTTCCGGTCACAACGTCGTAAGCCCAAAGGTGTTCGATGTCGTCAGGCGCATAGACCAGGTCGAGCTTGGGCTTGACTGCCTGCCATGTGTCGCGAATATCGTCCTTACTAAGCAAGTCTCCGGAACGAATCTGTTTCTCAACAAGATTCCCTGCACCACGCATGGATCTGAGTGCTACATCCGGGTCGTGATCAAAAGCATCGAATAGCTTTTGTGAATCGCTAACGGAGTTCTCGTGCAAGACCGAAAGTCCGGACAAAGACAGGTTTTCGAGAACCTGTTCGACGCGTTCACGCTGTGCCTGCGAGGCCTGAAACGAGATGGTCCACTGTCCTGCGGCGTAACCGCCCATACGAAGCGTTTCAGCTTCACGCACAGTCAAACGCTGTTTCACGACTTTTTCGACAACGCCGAGGTCTTCTTTATGGTCGAGAGCGACCACGAGCCGGTGATCGCAATAATCTTCTTCGACAATGGTTCGGCAAAGCGTATTGCGACAACCTGTAATGATACAATCGCTGTCCTGTTTGCAGGTATTAGAAAGTAATGCGCGGTTTTCTTCGACCAAAGCGCGTTGTTTTGCTTCGATCTCTTCCTTATCCGAACATGAAGTGGCTGCAAACAGGCCAAGCAGTGCGAATACAACGAATTTGAGTTTATTCATACCTCAGGACCGGGGGTTATTTCAGGCGTTTTTCGGCTTCCTGAATTTCGCGGTTCGAGAGCCCCATGGCGTTTTCGATGACCTTAGATTCACGGGCACCCGTTTGTTTATCGATAACGCTGATACCGACGACACCGTTTGCATCAATACTGAATTCGACGGCGACACGGGCTTTGCCAGCGGGCATGGGAGGAATACCAGTCAATTTGACATCACCGAGTCGCGTACAGAGATTCGCATCTTCGCTATCGCCCTGAACGATGGTTATATCGACGAAGGTCTGATCATCTTGGGTAGTGGCAAAGACTTTCGAAGCTTTTGTCGGAATAGAGGTATTACGTTCGATGATCGTAGAGACGCGATCACCTTTAGTTTTAATTCCGAGGTTAAGCGGCGTGACGTCGAGCAAAATGACTTCACTAACTTCACCGTCCAACACGCCAGCCTGAACAGCGGCACCGATCGCGACAGCTTCATCCGGATTGATATTATGACTTGGTTTTTTACCAAAAATGGATTCGACGCGTTCCTCAACAGCAGGCATACGGGTCATACCGCCGACGAGCAAGACATCGTCGATATCTTCGACGCGCATACCAGCCTGATCGAGAGCATCGCGGCAAGGAGCATCGAGTCTATCGATGAGCGGTTTCACGAGTTCTTCGAGTTCCTGGCGTGTAACGCTCTGCATCATGTGAAGCGGTCCCTGCTGACCGATAGCGAGGAACGGCAGGTTAACGCTGGATTCATTCATGGTAGAGAGTTCGCATTTCAGAGTCTCAGCGGCTTCACGCACACGTTGAACAGCCATTTTATCTCTATTGATATCGACGCCCGTTTCATCGATGAAGTTACGAACGAGGTATTCAAAGATCGCATCATCGAAGTCATTACCACCGAGGTGATTATTACCGGCCGTCGCGAGAACGCGGAAAGTGCCATTATGGCATTCGAGCACAGAGACATCGAAAGTACCGCCACCGAGGTCAAACACGACGATATTGGACGTACGCCCTTCACTACTGGTTTTGTAGCCATAGGCGAGTGCCGCGAGCGTCGGTTCGTTCATGATACGGAGCACTTCGAGACCAGCTAGTTTACAGGCATCACGCGTTGCTTGACGCTGCGCGTCATTGAAATAGGCGGGAACGGCGACAACACATTGATCCACGACCGTGCCACAATACGTTTCGGCGCTTTCTTTCATCTTACCGACGATCATAGCGCTGATCTCTTGCGGACTGACACCGACGCCATCGATATCGATCCACGCATCTCCATTCGCATTTTCAACGCATTTGAACGGGAGATTACGGCAATAATCGTTTACCTCCGGATCTGTGTAACGATGACCGATCAGTCGTTTAATGCCATAGATCGTTCGTTCTGGATTAACTGCCGCCTGACGTTTGGCGTGTTTACCGATGTGACGCTCACCTTTACTTGTAAAGGCTACCATGGATGGGGTCGTGCGATCACCTTCGGCATTTGCAATAACGACGGGTTCGCTGCCTTCAATCACAGAAACGCAGGAATTGGTCGTTCCAAGATCGATACCGATTATATGTGCCATAAAAAACTCCACGCAAAAGAACTGACGTGCAACGTGATTGCTTGCGTTGCATAGAGTCGAGTCAAATCTACTTGGACTTGAAACGACTCATACCGTTTGATAACAGCTCAACCATTTATGTCGAATCTGTCATCAAAAACAAAAATCATGCATTTGTGTCAGTATTTTACCCGATTTGGATAAAATATGGCGTTTTTTTTTCGAAAAATTAACCTTCGTCGTTATCGAAGTCTTCGTCATCGTCGAAGTCATCGTCGTCGAAGTCTTCACCGAAACCAGCGAAATTACTGATATTCGGTTCATAAACTTTCGACATTTTTCTCAAACGCTCGGCATCGGACAAAGAGTCACGCGTTCTGAAAACGATCGTGGCTTCTTCATACACAGAAGCAGCATCGAGGATGCGTTCGAGATCATCGTCCGAATAGCTATCCATCAAACCATGACGACCGAGCATCTGGAAATATGCCTCCGTATCATCAGGAAGGCCTTCATTTTCGTCGACGAGCGGATCTATCGCCAAGATCATACCGAGGTCAGCACAAAGCTCAGCGGCTTCCTCGCGCGTCCAGAAGCCGGCAGGATGCCAGATCAGGCGCATATTGTCGGGCATTTCAGCCCATTCCTTCACGAACTGGCTTAAGGCTTCCTTATTCTGGGTTGACGGCGTAAATGCGGACGTCGTTTCAAGCAGAATACGGCTCGCGCCGACATTCACAGCCTGCTCTTTGATGTGCGTCCAAACACGGACATTTTCAGCCGTATGCATGAAGTGACCAAGATTGGAGGCTGATTCACCCGGCAAAAGTTTCAACGTACCGCCTTTGTGAATGTCACCGGGACGATGCGTAAACGCCTGCCACGCAACCCACACGCTGCGAACGGCTTCAGGGCTACGACCATTCACCATGTTCGCCGCCCAGTCCTTCAAAACACGGGCTTTCGGAGGCGTAAACAGACCAACGCGGTACTCGATCGCATTCGCTTTACGATAAAACGATTTACGATCCTGTGGAAGATCGGAACAACCGATAAAAAGTTGCATGCCTATACTCCGTTTTACTTCGTTTCCTGAATGTAGCGCATCTGAAGGTCATAGATGATCGACGAGATCAATTTTTCTTCTTCATCGGTCAAATTGCCCTGAGTTTTCTCACGCAACATCAGCAAAATGTCGATGTTATTGCGAGCGATCATCGGATCTCTGGGGCACTCCATAAACGCAGGGTCGTCACACTGGCCAAGCGCTGCAAGCGCTGACGTGCCAAGCGTCACGACAAATGCTGAAAACGGCATCCCCTCTTGTTTCGTATCCGACATAATTCCCCCAATTAGTCTTCGTTATCGCCTTTTTTTGACGAAATCGGCTGTTTTGTCTCGACCTTCGCACATTTGTCGGCACAATCCGGAAGTGCTTCCAAATAGGACTTCACATCCGCATCCGTGATGTGCGCTTCATGCGTTTTCGGATAGGTCAGGTGACGGTCAATCAAACGAACATCGAATTTTTTATCTTCGTACATACTCTCTTTCCTCAAAGTTCAAAAACACCGCTTGTGCGGCAAAAAAGACTGTCTTGTTTACCACAAATCCCCCGTTTTCTAAACCATTTTGATGCACTTTTTAGTGCAGTGCAATGACCCACTGCAACGAGGCCTGACCAAGGCTTTCGTAAGCAAGAATGCCACACCGACCATTCGATTTCTGAATCGTCGGAACACGGCATTCTTGGTAGCCGGAACCAAGACCGGTAAATCCCTGATTGTCGCTTTCAGGCATTGTCACAACGAGGCCCTTCTCCTCAACCGATTCGACGCGAACCGTGTGGTTCTGAATGCTCGCCATGATCGCGTTGCCCTGACGAAGTTGCTCTTTGATCAATTCGCCCCAAAACGCTTTTTCGAGGCCTTTACGATCACCAGGCAGGCACATCGCGTGATAGCTCACACCCATCGCATTGGCGATGGCGCCCCACGATGCCATCGAGTTCTGACCAGGTATTTTCTGGTCACGTTTGACCTGCTCAAGATAAGTTTCGTAAGGCAATTCCGAATTTGGATTGCGCACACCAAGCAAGCGCAGACAGGCAGCCAGACATTCGAGCCCCTCGCCATCGCCACGAACAACAGGCGCTTTTGAATGACGACGTTGCGATGCCTCATAAGTGGATTTGCGCTGAAGTGCTTCGAACAGATCGCCACGAAGCTCCTCGGGGCAAGACTTGATCCATGTGCGCGCCTGCAACATCTCAGCTTCGGTCAGATCTTCCTTCGCCATAAGTTCGCGAAGGGCTTCCGGAGATTGAGCCAATGCATTCGACGACTTTTTGTCCTTGTCCCCTACCGCCTGACTGACATAATCCGTGTATTCAGCCGCGATGTAGCCAACCGCATCCCCCAGGTGTATCTCCAAAAATCCATCTTTTTCACCATACACATTGACCTTGTCTGCCTGACTCAGCACGCCTAACGAGTCAAAATCTTTGCCGGCACCTTGTCGAACGTGGATAGCCGAAACCATCACTGACGCCGAACCGATCGGTTTAGCCCCACGGCCCCCCAAAGACGCATCCTCATAATCCGTTCGCCTAGCGTCGATGTACCCCACCTGACCATCGACGAGGATCTTCAGCTCATCGCCAAAGCGTCCAAGAATGTCGACTTTTGACGCCGATCTCAGCGGGGGCATACTCGTGCCGCTCTTCGACGGCCCTGAATGCACTTCGACTTCCTCTTCTCCAATAATCGTTGCGGAACCGATCGGTGCCATGGCGTTTGCGCCGTTTGAACCGCCCTTGTCAGACGCCTGAGCCATACCTTTATTCAAAACTGCTTTCGGGGGATCATCCAAACGATTCAACGTCTTTTTTGCATCCGACTTGCGGCTGTTTTCTTTATCAAGTTTCTGCTTTAATCCGCCGTCTTTTTTGTCCTTCGCCTGATCGATCATAAGGCCCTCTCCTGTGACAGTGGGAATAATCCAATCGCGTTTTTCAGAATTACAATACTATGCTGAACGACTCGGTCTGCGCGTCATATTCTTCGTCCCACGCGCAACACCATGGCTCAAGTCAACTAGTCTTCCGACTTTTCGGGCGCAACGCCAGGAGTACTCGGCATCGCGCCAAGAGTACTCGGCATCGCGCCAAGAGAACTCGGCATCACGCCAAGAGAACTCGGCATCGGACCCGTTGGCATCTCCAATCCCGGCAGCGTCAACGGGTGCGAACCATACACATCTTGCGTGCAATCGGCATCGTCAGTCGTCTCATTGTTGATCAGCGTGAATGGCTTACAAGCCTTGTCCTTGTCTTTGGCGAGTGGATAGTACGTGTAGACAGGCCCACTCAGTCGTGAGTTACGTATCGTGACATCTGCCGTCGGAAAAACCTGTTCGAACGCATAAGTGAGGTTATTGCGTACTTCAGCCCGGTCGATCTCGATCGTATCGGACACAGCCAGGCGTATGTTTTTCCGACTCTGGTTGCTGTCTACGACCACGTCTTTCAGCATGATCTTATTAAACACGCGCGTTTTGCCATTCACAAGACTGACCAGGCCTACCCCCTGATTGTTTTTGAACTGAACCTGGTTAAGCGCGACTTCGGCAAAGCTCGTTTTGGCGTCTTCACGCAAATTGACCGTCAACATGCTCTGATCCAAGTTTTCGAACCTCGGCGACGTGACCTTGTCGTGGAACAAGACCTGATCGAGCAACAAAGCACGCGCCACGTCAACACGCATATTCGAGCCGCCTCGGTCAAGGTTTGCGATCTGAACCACATTTGCACGCACGTCGATGTTTTGTTGAAAAAGCACCGGGCGTTCCCCCAAACCTGTGATCATAATTCGATCCATTTTGCTGTAATAGCTGAGATTCAACCCATTACCCCAGTCTAGCGTATCCGCGTTGTCACCCAGTCTGATCTCGAAAGTCGTGACCCGTTGAGACAAGGCATCCAGAGCAGTTTTGATCAACGCTACATCCAAGTCCTGCTGGATCGTCACAACGGCATGGATCGGGGCTTCCACGAGGTTGCCGGAATACGGACTAGCCAATTTCTTTTCAACCTGTCGTGCAGCCTCCGCGACGCGATGAACATCGTCCTCAGAAGCAATTTCCATGATGGTTTCATTCTCATACATCTGCATAAAAGACACCTCATTTGACGTCACACTTGGCATAACTTCATCCTGAATCGCATTCGTCGAAGGAATCGACTCCGCCATATTCGATGTTTTGGGTGAGCAGGCACACCCAAAAGCCATCAAACAAACCGTAATAAACGTAAAAGTCACGTGTTGATGCGTCATGATCGTTATCGCATTCTCCCACAAGGTCAAAGCAGTGCGCCATTACCAAAAAAGCCGGCTATCACCGGCTTTTTTGTTCATATCCATAATATATGGCGAAAAACTTTCAACGATTAATTGTCACGCCTATTTTGTGTATTGGCAATCGTGATCTCGCCTACAGCCGACATGAACGATTCCAAGGAGATCGTAAATTCACCTCTGTCTTTATCAACGTATTGTTCTTCATGGATATTGGGCACATTGGCACCATGCGGGTTTTGCAAACAGACTGTTGAAGCTTTAATATCAACATTCCGCATAACGGTCGCCAGATCGGCCTGATTCAAAGGCGAACCATCTCGACCAACGAGATTGACATGATCGACGTTGTAGGCGTGGGTATTATACAGGAAGAGGTTACCATCCGTCGCACCGGCTTCAGAAGGTCTGAGATTAGCGACCATGCCGATGGCTTCGCGATAAAGCTGGTAATCGGAACCCGCTACGGTAGCAACCGCAGGGTCATTTTCGAGAGTCCTGGAATAGCTGTCCAGGGCCTGACAGTAGTTGCGTGCCCCCATGGGGTCGCCCATATACATTTTATTGTAATACTGCTGCGCACAGAACTGTATCCCCTCTACAGCTTGCATTGTATTGGGCAAAATCGTCGCGCCCGATGTGCTCAATAAATTTATCATCTTTGTCGACTTGTTATAGAGTCGACGCGCCGCTTCTAAGGCCGGCGTACCAGCCATCATATGAACGTCGGTTTCCGAATGACCATCCTGAGCATGAGCCAGGTTGACAAGCTCACGAAACAGAATACGATTATCGGCAACAAGCGCATCGCCTTCATTATTGCTTACGGTCATGATGGGCTTTTTGACTTCAGCATCGTCACCATAGAAAAGTGGCAGACAGTCGCACGAAAGTCCAAAGTTGATATTTTCAAAGCGTTCTGCATTCTTGACAAGACCATCACCAGCCTGTCCATATTTCATGGCGAATGCAGCAAAAGCCTGTTCGATGCAGTTGACCCAAAGAGCTGCTTCGTAATAATCCGCTTTACTGATCTTGAGCGTATCCTCACTGATCGACGACGTCCAAACACTACGTTTCGGATCAAAATCGATACGGGCGCGCGACCCCATCATGTTCATCGTATTGATATTGGGGCCACCGCTAAAATTACGCTTGATGCATGAAAAATCCGTTTGAATCATCGTGGGAACCCAATGACCGTCAGTTCCCTTGTGATAAAACGACGTCACGACTTTGTCCCCCATCAGGTGCATCATATTCATGATCTTGGCAGGTTCATAGTGAATGACCTGCAAAAGCGCCGATAGAAAATAACAGTTATCCAGGTTGCCCTGATGAATGTCTTCCTGATACACGCTGTTATTTATAAATAGCGTCGGCTCGAGCTCATTCTTCAAGTTCGGCATCTGAAGCGTACCCTGCAACTCATTGGCCTGTTGACCAGCAGGATTAGCCTCAACAAGTTCACCAAAAGAAGGATGACCAGCACCATGCTTCTCTACGGGCGTTTTCGTTACATACGTATCCTTCTTATATTGCCCTGCTTCAGGATTGTTAACGGCGCCGGCATCCGTGAGATCCGCTTCGTAATTGTTCAGTTCTTCATGATTGCCCGTCTCGGGATCGACGTGCACCATGTTTTCGGTGGCTTCAAAACCTTCACGTCGGTAAGCATAGTTGGCATTGCCCACCTGCTGTCCCCAGCTTCCCGTGTTATCAATGATCTCCGCCTGACCCATCGGCTGCATGGCATTGCCATCCTGGGCCTGGGGCGCCGCTGATGTCGAAAGGCCTTTCACCGCATCCTCAAGATCGCCATGAACGGGCTGAATGGCCTGAAGCTCAGTTTGACCAACTTTATCCAAGGTAAATTCTTTACTCATAGGTAATCTCCTTATAAAAAACACACCTAGTGTTGATTTATAGCAAAAACACCCTTTCTAGCAAACTTGCTTTTTTTACCTTGCAAACTTTTTTTTTGAGACGATCCCTTTCCGCTCTGAGGGAGGGGGAAGCCTCCCCCTACGCGGCTATTTCGTATTTCTGTAGAGACGTGTGAACCACACGTCTCTACAAAAATACGAAATACGCCACTACCCCTTCACCTGGCGGGGCCTTCTACCAAACGCCTTCTCCCGACTTGACAAGTCGACTTACGACCAAAAATAAAAATATGTCCGTTTGCGAAAAAAAACCGTCACATTGCCAACATCACTTGGCAATATAAGGTATGGGGACTTTATGGAAACACTCGTGTAGGTCTTACAACTACATCTTAAAATATCACCAAATTATGACCAAAACCACTGGGCCCCAAAAATACGCCATGGCGAAAAAAAACACGTCACATTGCCAACATCACTTGGCAATATAAGGTATGGGGACTTTATGGAAACACTCGTGTAGGTTGCACAACTACATCTTAAAATATCACCAAATTATGACCAAAACCACTGGGCCAAAAAAAATACGCCATGGCGAAAAAAACCGTCACATTGCCAACATCACTTGGCAATATAAGGTATGGGGACTTTATGGAAACACTCGTGTAGGTCTTACAACCACATGCTAATAAGCAATTAAACACGCCTACGCGGTATCGACAGATTCCAGCAACTTATCGACCGTTTTCCCATTGTTCACACAGGCGCATAGATCAAACTGCGAATATATGACAAACCAAGCTTATTCCAAGCCGTGATGATACGTTGAATACGATTTTCCGGCGTAATCGCCATAACGAAGCCGCCCGCGCCGGCCCCTGTCAGTTTAGCCCCATAAGCCCCAGCCTGTTTAGCAGCACGAACGGCAGCGACGATGTCTGGCGTCGACGCGCCGATCTGCTCCAGCAAAGCCTGCGCGCGCGTCATTTGTTCCCCAATGGTACGCGCATCGCCACGAGCCATAGCCTGCATGACCTGATCACACACATCGTCCGATTTACGTATCAATTCCGCGAGCCAGTCAGGTTCGTCCCGCTTGAGATCACGAAGGCATTTAAAGGCTTTCTCACCGTTTTGGCGCGCCCCCGTCGAGCCGATCACAAAGTACAGTGGTGCCACGTCAAAATCGGGCACGAATTGCAACGGCTCGTCACCACTATGAAACATGATCGGGCATGCACGCGACACAGCTATATTGTCGACCCCCGAAACAGGACCGTGCCAGCTATTCTCAAGCTGCTGACTGTAAAAATCACGGTACGCACGACCAACATCGTTCTTGCCAACATATTCCAAAAAAGTATCCACCAGCGCGCACGCTAACGCAGATGAGGACCCCAAGCCTTGACCGATTGGAATGCTGCTCACGACCTGACAATCAAGCGATTTTAAAACACTTTCTGGCTGAATCGTCATTTTACAAAGCGTTTTAAGCAAATTGACCACATGGATCTGACACTGATCCGTTTCTTCCTTCGAAACAGCCACGTCATCATCAAATGCCACCGAAACATGTGGGCCTTTTTTGTTATCAAGCGTCTTCATCGTGACTCGTGTGGAAAAACACTCCGCAGGCATCACCACACATTTGCCGCCGTGAACGACAAAATGTTCACCACATAAAATGAGCTTGGCATGAATACGCGTCGTGGTCATGGCATTCCTCTTGTCAATTTCCGTTACTCGCACAAAACGATCGCTTTTATATAACCCAATAAGTCCAAAAAACAATGCACTTCATCATTAAAAAATCGAGTTATTTTTCATTTTATGACCTGAATAATGTCCTAATACCAGTAAAAACGCAAAAGCCCCCGGTCAGACAGGCTCGGGGGCTAATGTAAATGTCCAAAAATAACCTTATTGGACACAGATCGCTATGGCAGCGACACCAGCTTATTCAGCGGCTTTGATGATGGCTGCGAAGTCCGCTGCTTTGAGCGAAGCGCCACCGACAAGTGCACCGTCGATGTCTTTCTGACCAAGGATCTCTTTGGCATTCGCAGCTTTGACGCTACCACCATACTGAATGCGCATCGCTTCAGCGTTATCGGCACCAAAGATTTCGGCGAGTTTGGCACGAATAGCAGCGTGAACTTCCTGAGCCTGATCGGGCGTCGCGGTTTTGCCCGTGCCGATAGCCCAAACCGGTTCATAGGCAACAACAACGCGAGCAGCTTCGTCTTTTGTCACGGTGGAAAGACCGTTCACGATCTGGCCGAGAACGACGTCGAGTGTCTTACCAGCTTCGCGTTCGGCGAGGGATTCACCAACGCAGACGATCGGCGTGAGATCATTATCGAGAGCCGCACGAACGCGTTTCGCCACGGATTCGTCAGTTTCACCAAAATACTGACGGCGTTCGCTGTGACCGATGATCGTGTGGGTCACGCCCACATCTTTGAGCATATCAGCGCTGATCTCGCCCGTGTAAGCCCCAGATTTAGCATAAGAGATGTTCTGGGCGCTGACTTCAATGTTTGAACCTTTAAGGATGTCGACGACATCAGCGAGGCAAGTGAAGGTCGGAGCCACCGCGATCTCGACATTTTTGACGTCCGCAACGAGCGGTTTGAGGGCTTCAACAAGCTCTTTAGCCGCAGCACGCGTGTTATTCATTTTCCAGTTACCGGCAATAAAGGGTTTACGCATTTGATTCTTCCTTAAGCGATTGGCCATAAACGGCAAAAAAACAATTTAAGAAAACAAAAGGACCCCATGGAAGGGATCCTTTTGTTTAACTGATCATGAAATTACTTGGCGATACGAAGCGCTTCAACGCCGGGGAGTTCCTTGCCTTCGACGAGTTCGAGGGAGGCACCACCACCAGTGGAAACGTGCGTGACTTTGCTGTCAAGACCGAACTGACGAATGGCAGCAGCGGAGTCGCCACCACCGACGACCGTGCAACCCGTGGATTCGGTCAACGCCGTGGCAACGGCGATCGTGCCAGCAGCATAACGCGGATTTTCGAAAACACCCATGGGGCCGTTCCAGAAGACCGATTTGGCTTTCTTAACAACGTTAGCATAGATCTCACGCGTTTTGGGACCAATATCGAGGCCCATCTGGCCATCGGAGAAGTTTTCAACGACCGTGCAAGGCGTCGTATCGTCGAGAGCCGTCGAAACAACGTGATCGACAGGCAGGAGAAGTTCGCATTTGGAGTTCGCTGCTTTTTCGAGGATCGATTTAGCAACGTCCATAGCATCCGCTTCAACACGGCTCGAAGCAACGTTCACGCCTTTCGCAGCGAGGAGCGTGTAAGCCATGGCACCACCAATGCAGATCTGATCGCATTTTTCAATCAGGCTTTCGATAACACCGATTTTGTCGGAAACCTTGGCACCACCGAGAATGGCGACATACGGATGTTCCGGATCATAAACGATGTTGCCGAGGAACTTGATTTCTTTCTGAAGAAGGTAACCACAGGCTTTGTTATCGCCGAAAGCGGGAACCATTTTCGCCATAGAGGCATGAGCGCGGTGGCAGGTACCAAAAGCATCGTTGATATAGACATCGGCGAGGGAAGCAAGCTGAGCTGCGAATTTCTTCTGGTTCTCTTTCACGACTTTCTTAGCCGCATCTTTTTCTTCATCCGTAGCAAATTTGCCACGGGGTTTGCCCTCTTCTTCCTCATAGAAACGGAGGTTTTCGAGAAGAAGGATCTGGCCCGGCTGAAGTTTTTTGGACATTTCGACAACGCCGTCACCCACGCAGTCATCAGCAAAGATAACTTCACGTTTGGGCATCAATTCGGAGAGGCGATCAGCAACGGGTTTGAGCGAAAATTCAGGGCTGGGATTGGCTTTCGGACGACCAAGGTGAGAAGCAACGATGGGATAACCACCATTGGCAAGGACGTAATTGATCGTGGGGATCGCCTGACGAATACGGAAATCGTCGGTGATCTTGTCGCCATCGAGGGGAACGTTGAAATCGACGCGAATAAAAACGCGTTTGCCTTTGAGGTCGAGGTCTTCTACGGTTTTGATACCATCAAGATAAGCCATGGGAAAGTCTCCTTATAATATTCGAAATAATCAAATCGAAAAAAAGAGCCAGAGCCCGTTACGGGAACTCTGGCTCTAAAGCACAATTAAGCAGTCATGAAATTAGCGGGCGATGACGCGGGCCATTTCGAGAACTTTGTTGCTGTAACCCCATTCGTTGTCGTACCAAGCGAGGACTTTAACGAACGTGGAGTCGAGCTGGATGCCGCCTTTGGCATCGAAGATGGAGGTGCGGGAATCACCACGGAAGTCCGTAGAAACAACAGCTTCGTCCGTGTAACCGAGAACACCTTTGAGTTCGCCTTCAGAGGCTTCTTTCATCGCAGCGCAGATTTCTTCGTACGTGCATTCTTTGTTCAGTTCGACGGTGAGGTCGACGATCGAAACGTCGGACGAAGGAATACGCATCGACATACCCGTGAGTTTGCCGTTAAGTTCAGGAAGAACTTTACCGACTGCTTTCGCTGCACCCGTGGAGGAAGGAATGATGTTTTCGAGAATACCACGGCCACCGCGCCAATCCTTCTTCGAAGGACCGTCGACAGTTTTCTGCGTCGCCGTAGCTGCATGAACAGTCGTCATAAGACCACGTTTGATACCAAATTTGTCATTCAGAACTTTGCTGATCGGAGCAAGGCAGTTCGTCGTGCAGCTGGCGTTCGAAATAATATCCTGACCAGCGTACGTTTTGTCATTAACACCATAAACGAACATCGGCGTTTTGTCTTTGCTCGGAGCGCTCATGATAACTTTTTTGGCACCAGCCGTGATGTGGGCGCGAGCGGTTTCGTCCGTAAGGAAAAGACCCGTCGATTCGACGACAACATCTGCACCAACTTCGTTCCATTTGAGGTTGGCAGGGTCTTTTTCGGCCGTAAGACGGATCTTCTTGCCATCAACGATAAGGTTCGTACCATCAACAGAAATAGCGTGGTCAAATTTGCCATGAACCGAATCGTATTTCAGCATATAAGCAAGATAATCGGGATCCAGAAGGTCGTTGATGCCCACGATCTCGATGTCTTTACTAAAGCTTTCAACTGCAGCACGGAAAACCATACGACCGATACGGCCGAAACCATTGATACCTACTTTAATCATTTTTAACCTCCAATTAGGACTAATGGCAAGGTAACGCACCCCGCCGGGAACGCCGCAAAGTATAACGCCGATGGACAATTATTGTCAACGGTTTGCGACGATTACTACTCTAACTATAGTTGCAGCTCAGTTGAGGAAAACAAATTCGTCGTGTCGCACGATAAGAAAATCGCGGCGCGTATTGACCGAGCGTAGAGCCGGCCGGATCGGACGGCTCAAGCGAGGGAGAAGCGACGCGGGCGCGGCGTATGAAATAGCCGCGCCTAAAAATCATAGTCAATTTTTGGGTTATGCCCATCTGAATCGTAACTAAATCTACGTTTCTTGTTCATGCCGACACTTGCGAACTCGGCTACGAATAAAACATACTAAACACCACAAACTCAAAAGCAAGATCCAAATTATACTTTTATCCGGTCGATAAAGGCTTACACTGCAATCCGATGTATGTAGATAGCCTTCCGTCATGCCCTGCGGCGGCGCTTTGAAATATTCACCTGAAAAATCGCATGCCTGAGCTTTCGATAATGGATAGATCGTTTCGATCGCCATTATGTCATCCTCAAAAAGGTCACGCATATACGTCTCGCCACCGATTGCATAAGGGTACATCGTCGCATTCATCACCATCGAATGGTCCAATCCCAACACATGACCAAGTTCGTGCGTCAACGTGTTCTGAAGATCCACAACTTCATCCGTCGGATCACTAACAATGCCAAAACGATACTGATAGGTATTGATCTCCATATCGGCATCGTAGATCTGACCCGTCGACGAGCGATTGGTAACGCTCGTCAAAGCCATGATCATGACTGATTCGTTCCACTCCTCATCACGAAAAACGATGATATTGGCATTCTCATCAATAAACGGATTATATCCAATACGAGTTTCGTCCGTCAGACCACCATAGGACATAACGACCGATGAACGATCCGGAACATTCCACGCCTCGATCGAGGTCTTCACGACCGCTTCTACATCCTCAAACGGAAGCGTTTTTGTCCCTTTTTCATTCAAGTGGATTTCAACACACGGTGTCTTCCAGGCCGTCGGCTTGGGCGATTTACCACTGTCACACGGCACGTAGACGTCGTCACACGTCATAGCCTGTTCCCATGCCCAGACATTATGAGATGCTCCGGTCAGGCACGCGACCAAAACTATCAAAAGCAAAAAGCCTTGTTTCATCACATCGTTCTCCGACCAGGCAGACTCTTCAGTGCCTCATCACGCGTTAACGGCTCAACAAGCGCATCCAGCACACTTTGTTCAAACGTCTCAAGGTCCGGATCACGCGTCAAGTCAGCGCTTGAGTCCGTCGACGCACGCAAGCGTTGCGTACGAACATGACGACGCTTCACACGCTCGTCAGAACGAATCACGCGCTTTTGCTGTAACGAATCCAACTGAACAATAAAGGCTCCCTGGGACAGACCAATGGGATAAAGCTCACTCGAACCAGAACGACCGAGGCGTTCTAAAAACAACACGACTTCATCCCCTACAACCAGTTGCGCTTCACCACCTACACGCGTCACCAAGTCACCAAGTGCGCCGCCGCGTGTATAAAATGTCAATGTGTCGCCTGAGACTGGAACATCCGATTTAAACCACGTCGTCACTTCCATCACATGTTTCGTTTCGATCTTACCATTCGCCTGCAACACCGCTTCACTTTGAACAACGCGGCCACGCACGATTACATGCGACAACGCCACTTTCTGCGCCTGACTCAATTCAACCACGACACTCGCCCGGGCCTCAAAACCAGTCAGAAAGACACCACACATGCCCCCAAAAACCATGATCCCGAAAATCAAACATTTCAAAACTAAACGAACCATGTTTTCCTCGGCCTTTTTGCCAGAATAGTCATAAAATCGTAAACTCTGCCTGTTGGCCAAACAGCCATTTGTTTATACACATTTTGCCACCGGTCTTATAGAAGCCACATCAAAAAATGTCACGGAGATTTCAAATGAGCAGGATGCTTACCCGATCAATGCTGGCGCTCATCGCAATTAGCGCATGCGCCTGCGCTACCACATCAAACGACAAAAAGGACCTCACACCTGCGGAAGTCGCACGTTACCAGGAAGCCGTGGACCAGAATCCCTCGTCAATTCCCGAAGGAACACAGGTCATCGTCAGCGTCACCGGTGATCCCAGAGACATCGAAGCGGCCTTGAACGCCCAAGCTCAACCAGTTCCCCAAGCCAGTCAACGCGATTTTACCGTCGACGCTTCCACTTACGAACAGTTTTTCTCAGCTTCCCCAGCCATGATCCTCAGCAGAATGCAACTTGACCCCGTCCGAGATGGAAGTGCACTGCTCGGTTATCGGATCGTCAAATTCACAAACGGCGCTTTTGAAGGGGTCGACCTTATCGAAAATGATGTCATCGTTGGTATCAATGGTTCCATGCCCAAAACGCCTGACGACTATTTCGCCGCTTGGGAAGACATGAAAGCCTCGCAAAAGGCCACCGTTGACGTGCAAAGAAGCGTTGAACGCTTCACACTTACTTGGACCAAACAATAATTTCAGCCACAATGTTTGATCACGAAACCGCACTCGCAGGCATTCCCGAAAACCCGGGATGCTACATTATGAAAGACCGTCATGACACGGTCGTTTATGTCGGAAAAGCCAAAAATCTTCACAGGCGAGTGAGCCAATACTTTAGCGGACACGACGACCGGGCGTTCGTGGCGACGCTCGGGGATGTTCTGCACCACATCGATATCATCATCACTCAGAATGAGCGCGAAGCGCTCATTCTGGAAGCTGGACTGATCAAACGATACAGACCTCGCTACAACGTCTTACTCAAAGACGACAAAGACATGCCCCAGCTGCGCATCGATCCGAACGAAAAATGGCCTCACGTCGAGATCGTTCGAAAACGAAAAAGTGACGGTGCACATTACTTTGGGCCTTACCCTAGTGGACAGGCTTGTCGACGAAGTCTCGCTGTCATCAACCACTACTTTCAACTCAGAACTTGTAGCGACACGACTTTTTGCAACCGAGCCAGACCATGTTTACAGTATGAGATCCATCGCTGTATGGGGCCTTGCTGTATGCCCGTCGACGAAGCCGAATACATGCGACAATGCCGCGATGCCGAAATGTTCCTGTCGGGCAAATACGACGACTTGAAAGCAAAACTCACGGCTCGAATGGTGTTAGCTTCCGAACAACTCGCGTTCGAACAAGCCGCCATGTACCGAGACCAGATCATCGCGGTCGAAGAAGTTTGCGCTCAGCAAAAGATCGTTCAAAAACAACCTGTGAATCAGGACTACTGGGCTGTCGCTGGCGACGAAGTCATGCGATGCATCGTCGTACTCATGGTGCGCCAGGGACGACTCATTCACATGCAGACCTATGATGCTCGCGACAACGTAACGGCGATCGGCGATATCCTGACACAGATCATGGTTCATCATTACCAGGCTTTCGATAATTACCCAGGTGAAGTCGTGTTACCGCGCGACTTCGTAGACCAGGAACCGCTGCTCAAAGACACGTTCGAAGCACTTAGCGGCCGTCATGTCGCCATCACATTCCCAACACGAGGAACCAAGTCAGAACTGCTTGACACCGCACGCATCAACGCGGAACAACAGGTTCATATTCGTCGAACAAATGCCAGCGACGTTCTACTGCTCGCCGAGGAAAAGCTGCATCTGCAACGTTACCCACATCGAATCGAGTGCTACGATATTTCGAACATGCAGGGTAGCCAGATCGTGGCTGCAATGGTCGTGTTCATACAAGGCAAACTCGATCCCGCGCGTTGCCGAACATTTAAAGTCAAGACCACGGGCGGGCAGGACGACTTTGGAAGCCTCAACGAAGTTTTGACGCGACGTCTGCGCTATCTGAACGCAACACCAGACAACGATGAGCACATTTCAAATGTCGAAGCCTCTTTTTGTGAAATGCCTGACCTGTTGTTGATCGACGGTGGACACGGACAAGTCAACGCCGTCGTTGAAGCCGTCGAAGCCAGTAACATGACCGGCGCCTTCGACATCATCGGCATTGCTAAGTCGCGCGTCAAACACAGCGCATCCCAAAACGACGTCATCCACAGCCCGGAACGCCTCGTCTACCCCGATGTGGAAGAACCACTCATTCTTCCACAGGATGACCCAGTCATCCTGTTAATGGCCAATATCCGCGACGAAACTCACAAACGCGCCATCGGTTTTCACAGAAAGACCCGCGATTCGGAAACACTCAAAAGCCGTTTGGACAGCATTGAAGGCGTCGGCCCTAAAAGACGCGCCAAACTACTTCAAACCTTTGGAAGCGTCGCAGAAATTGCCAAACGCCCCCCCGAAGAACTCGCGAAAATGGGCGAAATTTCCATCACACTCGCCCAAAAGATACACGAAGCTCTCCAATAACCAAGCTTTAAGCATAACGTAATTATGGCTACCATTCCTAATGTAAATAAAGCACGCCATAATTACGCATTGCAACGACATCTAACGGTCTGCCTAGAATTGTACGCCAATACCGAGCTGGCCGTACAAATAGCCCTTAAAGCCGCCTTCTGCGCGAACCGTCAGTTTGTCATCAAGGAATGAGAACTTAAAGCCGACCGTGGCCTCAACAAAACCAAAAATGGGCGGAAGCTCATCCACGACATGGTATCCTGGTGAATAATTGCATGATTCGATATCAGCCTGGTCGCTCGCACAGACACCATTGATGTTATGCGCCCTGGCCTCACCGAGCAACACGCCGCCCCAAAGACCGCCGCCATAATAGAAATCGATATGATCAAACACAGAAACGTGATCGGCAATGGACACGATGTGATAAACCGCAGCTTCGATAGCCACGATGCTCAGGTTGTTCTCAATATAGTCCGCAAGTGTGGGCTCGTCCTCGTGAATAAGCCAATACGCATCACCGGTGCGGGCACTCGTCCACGAAAGGGAAAGACGAAGCTCCATTGGAAACACGAAGCGCATCGTATAATCGAGGCCAAATCCCATATTAGCCACGCCATCCCACGTGTCACCGTGTTTATCAAACCAATGTGAGATCAATGACGACGGCACCCCCACAAAGCTGAGCGACATCCCCATGCCGTGTCCCTTGATCGGGCTGTCATTGTCATGATCGAGTGGCTGGGCTTCATCGGGATCATTAAGAGAAATGCGTTTTACGTCGCTCGCAGGTGCACTCGCCGAGCCATCAACAGCGTTAGATTCGCCTTCGGACGTGATCTTGGCATATTCCGGCGTCACATCGTCCCCCGGATCTTCTTTCAGGTCCACATTCTCACGCGGATGAGAGGCTTTATCGACGTATTCATAGTCCCACGGCTCATTACCATAGACAGCAGCATCGTTTGAACGATCCGTCAAATGAAATTCGCTGCTCGTACTGTCATTGATCGTGGCCGGATCACGCGGTAATGAAGGCTTTTCACTGCGTTGTGTCGAGACATTGTCAACGATCTCGTGATCCCAAGCTGAACGAGCATAAGCGTCGACCTCGGATTTCGACTTAACAGCCCCTGCCTGGGCGGCTTTCGCGGCTTTCGCGGCTTTGTTGGCGGCCTCCACTCGAGCCGCATCCGCAGCCTTGGCGGCGGCAACAGCCGGATCTTCGGTCGCGTCTTTGCGTTTGATCGTAACGGTCTTTTGAACCGACTCAGGCTCAGCCACGGCTGCAGGTTTCACGACCGCCGTGTTTGCACCCATCGCCGAAGACGCTGACGAATCCACTTTGTTCGCATTCGTCGGATTTTGAGAATTCGCTTTCTTCGACTCAGCTTTTTTTCCGGTCAGAGCGTCGAGAGACATGGCCTTGTTCGCCAAAGACTCGGCGGCATTAACTTGGTGTGCACCCGATTCGCTATCATCAATGCCCAACCAGGAATCATCCTGAGCCTGCGCCACTGCGGGCATGAGACACAACATAAAAAGCACGGATCGTAAGACAGACAGTCTCATTTTATCACTCCACAAACCGACACCCACCATGGGCATATCTTCCCTTTTTACACGATATGTAAAAAAATTAAAGATTACGCCCTTCGGGGAACTAAATTCAGTCTTTAGGACAACGCATTGATGACCTTATTGCGTGTGGACATCGTCAAGGCATCACGGACACTCCCTTCAGCAATGCTTTCAGTTTCGATCGACCACGCGCACGAACCATCACTTTTGAGAAGCATATCCTTAAAACAATCTTCATCAGCAGACCCATAATGAATACCAACACAAACGGTCGACGCATCAATAACTTCAATATGATGCATACCAAACGCGATCTCTTCGCGAAGTGCCGACAAAAATTCACCGATCGAGGTTCGTTCGCCTTTAATAAGACATCCAGTGCTGCCGCCAGGGGCAATATGCATAGCCGTTTTATCAAGCGCAACGTTCGTTCCAAAAATTTCCATATCTCCTCCTTAGTCGACGCAACGCGTCGAAGTTTTAGGTCCCATATAAAGATTGTCGAAATATACCTCTGCTTTGGCCAACGGCATATCCGCTGAGTGAAGGTCATACCGCGCCTCGAACAAAACGCGCAATTTGGCATTCTTCGTCGGCGTGTATTGCCAGTTCTCCTGAAAATCTCGCCGCGGATTAGCCACAAAACGCGTCCATTGACCGATCTTAGGCTTATCGGCTCGCGGCTTTTCGAGAAACAGATACTGCGCATTACTGATGTTGAGCGGTGGAGTTTTGGAACCCGAAATTATATACCGAAGCTGGGCCTGCCCCTGTTTGGGTCCGAGAGAATGCGTAAGATCGATCACAACGAGCTGCAAATACTGTTTCCAAGGGCCATTATCCCAATCTTCAACATAGTAATAGCCTTCAATGCACTCGGGAATATCGTCAAACAACACCGGTTCCTGAACAGCCCCCCACACGGTCGTCTCACGATGATCTGAAACGACAGAAAAATGAATCGAACCGTCGCCCTCATAGGCATGCTTCGTATCGTGCGAAAATCCAGACCAACCTTTTGACCAATCAAGCCACGTCCAACCGTTGGTGCCCTGCTCAAAACCCGCATTCACCAACAGATTCTCTTTCTCAAAAATCGGCTTGCCCCCCCGCATTGCGGCGTTTTCGGCCGTACCAACAATATCATCCACGCCATCCTGGACCGCGCCACGCTGACAGCCCAAAGCCATCCCGGCGATCACAAGGACAAAAAAAACACAAATGATCTGTTTCAACCGCATCGTACTCTCCCGATCACATCAAGAAAGGTTGCCGGAACGCATCGCAAGCGTCTCAAGACGCCACGACGAATGATCGCGTTGCATGGAAGGCTGTTTGGCAAGCCACGCCAAATAATGACTCAAATGATCTAGTTCCGTATCGTTGACATCTCCTCGCCACGTACGAATGATGATCCCATTCTGCGGCGTTTTCGAAAAAACGCTCGGTGTATTATCGATGATCGCGATCTGCGTCAGATCATCGCAGATCCTGCGCAGAGGTTTCTCGTACGGTTCGATTTCAGAACGATCCGTTCGAACACAAAAATCACGTCCCCAAAGCGTCATATCCTTAATATCAAGATATTCCGCAATCGTCTCAAGATAAGGCTGACGCCCCGTAGACCAGATCCAGCACTCAAAGTGCTTGGCAACATACGCCACAAACTGTCGCACCCCAGGCCTGAAACTCGTATAAAACTTCATACCGTCTGCACTCAATTCCACACACTCTGGGCAAAACGGCTCCGTAGAAGAACAGATCAGTGTTTCATCAAGGTCCAAAACGAGTTTTTTCATGCGATTTTCCCAATATATCCTATTCTTATGACCTAAAAATCATCTCACTTTTTCACGAAAACGCGCGTGCGTCAACGAATTTGCGTCATTTGAAGCCAAAATCCTCGCCCCATGATGCATTTTTTCGCGAACAAACACCGCCAACGCCAGTTCAAACGTGTTATTTTGATATGTGACCACGGGCTATTCGCTCACGCGAATACGCCCGTGGGCGCGGGCTATCCGCTTACGCGAATACGCCCGACGCTGCCATTCCATACTTGTTGAGCGCCTTTCGGCGACATGACTATGCTTCCAAAAACTTTGTTTTATGCCATCCTGCGACTCGCACTGACTGGGCTTGCCTGTTTCACAACGCTGACGCTGCCTCGACCGGTCCTGGCTCAAACGTCGTTATCCACTTCATGCAATGCGCAAACGACATTCCGCGAAGGCACCAAACTCATTTACCAAAACATGGATTCCCGTCACCCGGAGCGCCTCGAGATCACGATCCTCGAGCGTTGGCAAAACGGCATGACCTGGCATTATGCCTATTACGATCGCAACTCGCTCGACGCAGAGGGCATCGACACTGTTCCCTCGCTCGACCTCTGTGAAAGCGTCGCCCCCTGGATGATCCCGAATGATGACATCGACCGTTCGTGCGACTTCTGGTTCTCAAAAACGCAACTCCGTGCCCTGAAAAGTTCGCTCAAGACTTTCTTTTATACGGATCGTGAGTCCACACGGGGATTCACGCGCCTCGAATCTCCCCGAAAAATTCAATATCCTCTCACCGTTGATGGCCACGAGATCACCTGGTCAGCCATACAGGCTCAAACCGCGCGCCATGAAACTTTTATTATTCTCGATGATGACGAGGCTCCGCTCATTCTCACCTCATCCGAAGCCAGTTTGCAACTCACTGAAATTATCCATACAAAAAAATAGTTGACGACGGCCGCAACTCCGCCTAAAAGCGCGCGCAAATTTTTCCGCCCCCCACGGGCATAGACTGGAATTCATGCCCAATTTGGGCCTTTCAGGGATAGAGAAATCACTATGTATTTAACGCAAGAACAACTTACTCAAATCAGAAAATCCATTGCAGAACAACGTCAAGAAATACTTGGCAAACTCAATCAGCGCAATGACGAAGCTTATGAGCCCGATACGCGCGGTGACGAAGCGGATATCGCCAATTCAGAAAGCATCGTCCTTACGATGGAACGCCTCCAGGAACGCGACATGCGTCTGCTCAAAAAACTCGACGAAGCGCTCCGCTGGATGGAATCTGATGACTTTGGTTATTGCGAATCCTGCGGCGAAGAGATCGGCTTCAACCGTCTGTTGGCACGTCCTGCCGCACGTCAGTGCCTCGAATGCAAGCAAAATGAAGAACAGCGTGAACGCGGCTACTATCATCCGCGTCCTCACCGTCCCTCATCTAAAAAAATGAACTCCGAAGAAGAAGAGGATTGATCCTTTCAAACAAAAAAGGCGCCAAATGGCGCCTTTTTTTGTTGTTTCGACGTAACAGCTCAGCCGAGACTTTTGGCATCCGCTCTGAACTACACGGATGAATCCGTTTGACGTTCGGCATTGAGCTGCGGTCCCAACGCCAGCAAAAGCGCCATACCTGGCAAACCAGCCACGGCGGTCACGCAAAAAAAGACCTGCCAGTTAGAAGCATCCACGATGTAACCACCGACCGACGAGATCGCCGTGCGTCCGACACTAGAAAGGGCCGAAAACAGTGCATACTGCGTTGCCGTAAACTCCACATGGCACAAACTGGCCATAAATGCGACGAACGCTGCGGTTCCCATACCGCCAGTAACATTCTCGACAGCGATGGCCACGATCAACGCGGGAATGCTATGTCCCATGCCAGCCAACCACACGAACACGAAGTTCGAGAGCAGCTGCAAAGAGCCGCAGATCAACAAAGCTTTAGCCATCGAATACTTTTTGACGACGAGACCGCCCAACGCAGTGCCGACCAAAACAGCACCAAAACCAAAAACCTTGCTAATGGCCGCGATCTCTGGCTTGGTAAAGCCAATACTCAAATAAAACGGCATGGACAGATTACCGGCCATAGCATCACCGAGTTTATACAGTGCAATGAAGAGCAAGATCGACAAGGCTGTTTTGACGCCACGCGTGACAAAAAAGTCTTTCAACGGCGCAACCACAGCCTTGCAGAACATTTCGACCAGCTTCGTCTTGAAGCTTTTGTCGACAACCACAGCCTTTTCGCCTTCAGACACGCTCTCTTGCGATTCAACGTCATTGGATACGGCGTTTTCGCAATCATCCCCAGTCTTGTCCGTAAAGTCCTTGTCAGCCGACTCCGCCTGTTGTTTTGCCAAAGCCTGTTCGACGCCAGCCAGGCCTCTGATCGCCAGGCCTAACGGCATAAAAGCGGCCATGACGAGTATCGCGACCACATAAACCAGGTGCCACGGAAAGAAATGAGCAAGCATCAACGCACCGGCCCCCGCCAGCAACATACCTACGCGATACCCTGCCACGTACATGGCTGCACCGGCGCCCTGATCTTCCGTTTTGAGCATTTCAACACGCAACGCGTCAATGATGATATCTTGCGTCGCCGAAAAGAACGAGGTCAAAAGCGCAAACACGCCCAGCCAAACCAGCTGACTATTTGGATCTAGGACAGCCAAACCGAGCAAACTGCCGATCAACCCAAGTTGAGACAGCCACAACCAGATGCGGCGATGCGTCAAATGCGTTTTGCCCAATTTGATGGCATCGACCAATGGCGCCCACAAAAACTTAAACGTATAGGGCAGACCAACGAGGGCAAACATGCCGATAAGTCCAATGTCGACGCCGTTTTCCTGCATACGGGCAGCCAACGTCGACCCTGTGAGAAGCAAAGGAAAGCCGCTTGCCATCCCCAACCCGAGTACAATGAGCATCGGTAGCTGGAAATAGACTTTCAGTGTCTCAATAAAACCAGGTTTTTGGGAGCCATCCATGGCGTATATATCCTTCTTGGATTAGAGAAGCCCGGTCCCCACATCACCGCAGCAACGGAAACCCATACTTCCCGTGATACTGATGCGTGAGGGATCTTTGACCTGTTTGGCAGAACCACCGCAGGAAAGTTCAGAGGATTCCGAGTTGAAGGAACCTCCCATGATCCAGGCAGAGCCGTTAAACGAGTCATCCTGGACCCATTCACTGGCGTTACCGCTCATGTCATAGACGCCCTGCGGCGTTTTACAGGACTGATTCTGCCCTGACAATTGAAGCACGCCTGAGTCGTTGCATTTGCCTTTGGCAAAATCATTGCCATACGGATAGTCACCGCCAGCAGAACACGCGGCGAGCCATTCTGACTTGGTGCAAAGATGCTTATTGGCGTCAAGACAGGCGTTGATCGCATCTTCAAACGTCACATTCGTCCATGGCACCGTGCTCGCATAGCTGCAAGCCAGCGTAATTCCATTCCCCGCAGTCTCGGCCGTAGCATTGGAACGCGACGCTTCGCAGGCATCGATCATAAAATCATAGCCAGTGGCGCTGTTCGCAATTTTTACCATAGCAGTCTCGTTTGATTCACACCAGGTATCCCCGAAATCACAGGCTGTCGAAAAAACGGCCAAACAGGTCAATAACAAAGCAAATGTTGTATGTTTCATAACTTTATCCTGCCGATTGGGCGTTAACGGCGCAAAGCGCCTGAATTGACTAAACCACTTCGAATAGACTTTTACCAATAAAGAACTGATCTTTGACATTGAGCTCGACAGGCTGCGACGAGCGCACAAAGGTGCCATTAAGGGAGGCGTGATCGGACAGAATAACGCCACGTTGTGTGCCACGAATCGAAAAATGTGAAGGACTCATCAGATCGTCGTTCTGAAACGTAAAATTGCCTTCGCTGCGACCAACGTCAATGCCCGTGTCGCTTGCCGCCAAAGCGCGGCCGCGCACGCCATTCTGAAGCAATTCCACGAGTCTGAATCGCTCACCGCGGCACGGCGTTCCATAAAACTCAGTGCCCGTGTCATCCACACACGATTCAAACTTGAGCAATTCGAACAAAAAGATCGTATTGCCGGCCTGAACAATGTCCTGGTCATTGACGATGACCTTGGAATTCACGCGACGATAAATGCCATTGAGCGAACCAAGATCCTCAACGAACAAATGCTCGTCCTTACAAACTAAACGAGCATGGACGGGCGAGACCGTTGGATCATTGAGCTGATACCCATCACAGTTCCGACCGATAACGAGCGACGGATAGACACGCACATAGTCTCCCGCATTCGCACCAGTCAAAGCATGAATAGCTCGTCCCCTGATGCCGGAATAAACCGAGTATTGTCTGGTCTCCACCAGCTCGGCAACCGCCGCGCCAGCCTCGACCATTTGACCACAACGATTACAGAATTTATACCCATCACCGATGGGATTGCCACAATGTGAACAGATCGAACCCACGTCAACCTCCGTAAAAAAATTGAGGGTTCTGTATTTTACCAAATTTGAACGTCAAACTGCAACAACGCACGCATTTTCTAGAATACACTTACTTTTGTATCTCCTTAGGTCGCGATATACCTTGCTACATCATTGGTTTTGAATCTTTGCACAACAAGCGCCTGGATTGTGCACGACATGACTGATCATCGCCATCAAAGCAAAACGCAAACATGAACCTGATTCCCCACACACACCCGTGTAGGTCTAACACCTACATAAGCTAATAAAATGGTCCCCATACCTTATATTGCCAACCAAGTTTAAAAACGTGACAGATTTTTTGAAAAAATCGTTACAACTTAGCTGAGGAAGCATTGTCTGGTCAGAAATTCAAGATCTCAGCCGTCGCGAAGCCGAAGGCAAGCAGGCTGAGATTGGGCGAGCGGACGCGATTTGTTCGAAGCCGAAGGCAAGTTCGCGGCCGCCGACTCCAAAATTGAGTTTACGATGATATGCCTTAACACTCCTGAAGTTGGTACGGCCGTGTGGCATGTTTGGGCGAAGCGAGTTCCACACGGCCGACAAAAGAGCGCTCGGGGGTTGCAAGGGGGACGGGCGCCAGCGTCCCCCTGCGCGCCGCAGGCCAAGGCCTGCTCAAAACAAAATGTTCAAGATGAAACGAACAAACTAAAACAGATTATGATCCTTGGCTATGCTGTAACCTAGAAAACACTTACTTTTGTATCTCCTTAGGTCGCGATATACCTTGCTACATCATTGTTTTTGAATCTTTGCACAACAAGCGCCTGGA
>JAZUKH010000280.1:0-65724 GCA_045643185.1 Myxococcota bacterium
CTTAAGTTTGGAATCGGCGGCCGCGAACTTGCCTTCGGCTTCGAACAAATCGCGACCGCTCGCCCGATCTCAGCCTGCTTGCCTTCGGCTTCGCTACGGCTGAGATTTTGAATTTCTGACCAGACAAAGCTTCCTCGACTATAATGTAACTGTCAGCGAGATGATCAACTTGGAAAAAAAACGCTCACATCAGGTTTTTTAGGAAAAATTCGTAAAAGTGACACATTAATATGAGTGGGGGAATGTAATCAGGCCTACATGTAGGTTTAATTTAACCAACCTGTCATGGCAAAAAGCCAAGAAAATCTGTCAGAGAGATGATCAACTTGGAAAAACTCTCACATCAGTTTTTTTTAGGTTTTTTAGGAAAAATTCGTAAAAGTGACACATTAAAATGAGTGGGGGAATGTAATTAGGCCTACATGTAGGTTTAATTTAACCAACCTGTCATGACAAAAAGCCAAGAAAACCTGTCAAAGAGATGATCAACTTGGAAAAAAACTCTCACATCAGTTTTTTTAGGAAAAAATCGAAAAATTGACACTTTATTTACGTGCAACTTTTGGCCTCTGCCTTTTTTGACCATGCACGAAAACAGTGTTCTGTCAGCCAGACACGCAAAGCAACGGCGTAGAAAACTTTGACATCACGGATAAGGCCCCGCCAGGCGAAGGGGTAGCGGCGTATTGGCAATGATGCGGTAGAGACGTCCGGTCTGGGCGTCTCTACCGCATCATCGCCAATAGCCGCGTAGGGGGAGACTTCCCCCTACCCGTTCCCCACAAATCAAGTTTTTCAAGGCAAACCAAGGTCGAACAATTATCAAAACCACGATCCAAACAAGGAGGTTAATATGGATTCGATGACCCTGTGCGGTTTGCCCAACGAAATTCGGGCATTTTGTGAAACGATGCAGTCCCAATGGCAAGCAAACGACCTTGCCGAATGGCCGACAGCGTTTGATCTTGGAGAGCGGAGCGTCAAACCATTGCACGCGCAGATCGACGCGTTTGAAGTGTATATTTTTGAACGCGCAGCAAGAACACACTTACCACAACGCCTGCTCAAGCCGATGCTGGACACACTCAACGACGGCCTCGTCTTGATTCTCTATGAAGACGGACTGCTGGATGGGTATGCAAAATCGCCGATCTCACACGAAGTTGTGCCTGCGCTCGACGTGCGTTGGCGCGGTAATTCGCACTTCTGGCAACTTGGAAGATCGACGAGTTTGATGGGCGCGACGGTACAACTCGAATTGTATTTTGGCAAACAGAAGATTCAACGTGCCTTCGTCGCCAAATTCAAGCAGTGTCTTGAAAAACTCGCTGTTTCCTGGCAAGGTCTGAATCAAAACGACGCGATGATCGGACGAAAACTGGCCTTCGATACGTTGCTCCGACTGCTGTTTTTGGCATTTTTGCAATCAAAGGCGATCTTGGACGGACGCACAAACTTTTTGCTGGAAGAAGCAGCGGCTACACAAGCGCGCGGTGGCAATATTTATGATGATTTTATTCAGCCCTTCTATTTTGGAACACTGAATGTGCCCGCCAATACACGTAATGCACGTGCCAAAGCGTTTGGAAAGATCCCTTTTTTGAACGGCGGTCTGTTTCAACCGACGGTAGAAGAAATCGAAAATCCTCACCGGACCGTAGATAACGCAGTGTTTTTTGGAATTTGTGAGTCGATTCTGGGTGACTGGGAATTTACGGATCACGAGACACACCACGCCGATTCGGCGCTCGACCCGATGATGCTTGGACACGTGTTTGAAATGCTGATGCCACGATCTCTTCGCGCACAAACCGGATCATTCTACACACCCATGAACCTGGTGCGTGACGTGACCCATCGTGCCATGAGCAACTGGCTGGAACGCCGATGCGGACTGACGAGCGCTGCGGCAGAAGCATTGATCGACCAAGGTCTGACAACAACATTGAGCGATTCAGACATCGAACAGGTGCTGTCAGCGTTGACACAGGCGCGTATCCTCGATCTATCGGCTGGCTCCGGCGCGTTTTTGCAGGAAGCAAGCACCGTACTTCATCGAGCCATTTCAGCACTGCACACCCGTCTGGGCTCGTCCGTCGCCCCTGCAGAGCTCGCCCGCGATATTTTGCTCAACAATATCTTTGGCGTCGACATTCTGGAACCGGCCAACCGCATTTGTGAGCTGCGATTGTGGCTGACGACGCTTCAATATTACCAGACGGGCGCAGCGATCCCGCCGCTGCCAAATCTGGACATGAACATCCGATGCGGACATGCGCTCATCGACTTAACACAGTACGCTATGACCCTGGGCATCGACGCGACACGTCTGACCAATGCTCAGAGCGCAGCCTTGCGCGCCCAATACGGTCGCGCAAACGGCCGCGAAAAACAACAACTCGCCCAGTCGATCGAAACCCTTGACCACGCCGTCGAACAACACCTCGTCGAAACGCTCAAGACAACACTACAAGCCAAAATCCATGACATTCAGTCGGCATTTCCGGCCAAAAACTTGTTTGGCGAAACGAACGTGATGCCCTTCAACACGCGTCAGGCACTACAGGCACTGCAGGCACACCTCAACGCGCTCGAAAGCAAACACCTGAACGGCACGTTTTCGTTCGACGTGCATTATGCGGAGGTCATGCGGGAAGGCGGCTTTGACATTATTTTGGGCAATCCGCCATGGTATTCGCTCCACACACGTGATTGCGATGAACAGGCGACACTGCGTCGTCTCTACCAAACGGCGCAAAAGCCCGACCAACAGCCAAACTTCACAAATCAGTCTATGGACATCAGCGCGCTTTTTGTCGAAAAGTCGCTCCAGGTGACGCGCCCTGGCGGCGTCGTCGCCATGCTTTTGCCCAACAAACTGTTTAACGCGCCAAGTTACGAACGTTTTCGTCAATACGTGGCGGTTCACGCTGAAACGGTCGATATGAAAGACTGGTCGGCCCTTTCGCCCTTCGACGCGGCGACCTACCCGGCCGACGTCATTCTGATGAAACGACATGCGCCATATCACGCAAACACAGGCTGGTTAACCGATCACGACGCCGTTCGGAGCGTTCTTTTGGAAGATACGCCATTGATGCGGAATGTCGCTTCAGACAACACGCTTCAATCACACTTCACGCTCAAACGAGGTCTGCGCACAAGCGCCAACGATCTGTTTTTGTGCCGCCTCACCGAATCAGACGCTCAAACAGGCATTTCACAAGTCCAAGTAGCGTCAGAAGCCGAACCGGTCTCAATCGAAACGAGCCAACTGTACCCGATCATTCGTGGCACCGACATTCGTCCATTTCACGTGACGATCCAACACCACCTGATCTTGACACACACGCTGACCGATTTGAGCAAGCCGATGACAGATCTGCCAGCCCTGACCCAAAAGTGGTTTCAGCGTCACCAGACTCGACTTTCGTCACGTTCGGGCATTCGACGTGGGCCTTACACAGCAATCTTTGGCGCTAGTCAATGTTTACGACGTCCCAAAGTCGTATGGCGAGACATTGGTCGAATGCTTTCGGCCGTTTTTGAACCGCGCGAAGACGTATTTGTGCTGAACACGGCCTATTACATACCCGTAGCTGACGAGCGCATGGGATATCTTCTGAGCGGTTTTTTGAACTCAACGCCGATCCGCGAATACTGCCAAAAGCGCGCGGAATATGCGCGCGGTGGCTATCGACGCTTTTTTGCCTGGTTGATCGGCGAAATACCATGGACGTTTGACCAAGCATTTCAAAACAGTGCGCTTGGTGAACGCATCATCGCGATTTCGAAAGAAGCGCACGCGATGGCGACGAGTCTGGGCATTCCGCTGAGGCTTCAGACACAACTGGATCACTGTGTTTTGCGCGCGATGGCGCAGCAAGGAGCAAAATATGAATGACATGACCTGGAATGACGCGCTTCAAGCGCGCTTTGCGCCATCGACACCAACCGAGTTTAAAGACCAACCGAGTTTGAGCGAAGCTCAAGCGACGACGCTCGGTCATGCGCTTCGTATCATTGCGGATGACCACGCTGTGTTGTTGTGCGAAGACACGGGGACAGGCAAGACGTACGTCGCAGCGGCGTTAGCGAAGAACTTGTTGTCGCGCGGCACGATCGACAGCGTCGCGGTCGTCGGACCGGCCCATCTTTGTGGTATGTGGCGCACTGTACTGGCGCGTTTTGGGGTGAACGCGAGCTATTTGTCGTACCAAAGGGCGAGTTTGGGACATGAACCACGGGTACAGGGAAAAGCGTTGGTTTTGGTGGATGAGGCGCACGCGCTCAAAAACCCGACGACCCAAAGGTATCGCACACTCGCGCCGTTTTTGAAGCGTCACGCGCTTTGCCTGATCACCGCAACGCCGATCTCACTTGGTTTTGGCGACCTGAGTGCATTGCTTCAATTGTGTGGCCTGCCTGTCTCGATCCGGTCTGACAGCGACGCCCTGCGTATGTTTGCAATGTCACTCTGTCCGCGCTTTTTTGGCGCGCCGCTACGTCTCAATGAGGTCACCCACGAAGTGGTGCATCGCGCCATACTTTTTGAGCTACCCAACGAGACCGAAGCCTTCGTCGATCTGTGTCTCGACACCCCCTGGCCCGTGTTTCAAAACGATCAAATGACGAATTCGACGCTGATCCCACGCATTCTGCTTCACCGATTTCGCAGTCATCCGCACGCGAGCTTACTGTCGCTCAAACGCCTGCTTCGTTATTACGCGTCATGTCTTAAAACGGGCGCAATGCGTCCGATCACGCGCCGTGAATTCACGGCATTGTTTGGCCTTGAAGGCGTTCAACTGCCGCTCCCCTTCGGCCTTCGTGACGACGTCATGCCCACTTCAGACGTACACACCATACTTGAACGCACGACGAGTCAGCTCTCGCGCATGATCGCGCTCGTGCAGACTATGCTTTCGTCCCCCGACATGCGCGTACGAGCCCTGTTACCCGCCATTGCGGCGTCATCAGCCCCGGTCGTGCTGTTCACTCAATATGCCGACACCGCGCAGTTTGTGGCGCGTATCCTGGCTTCACACACGGCGACTGGCTGCATCACCGCGTCGCAAGCGACGCTCAATGGACACACGATCGACCGTGACTTATTGCAAAACATGTTCGACCCCGATTTTGAATTACCCGACACATGGCGAGCAGCCCATTTGCCCGTTCCACACGTATTGGTTGCGACCGATACACTGAGCGCTGGACACAATCTGCAACGAGCCGCCATTTTGTTCCACCTTGACCTGCCATGGAATCCAACCACGGTTCAGCAACGAGAAGGCCGTATTTTGCGCCATCACCAGCGTGCTGCGCGCGTCGAGCTGATCCGTCTTGAACCCCGTGCGATGCCTCCACGACTCGCAGCCATCGCTCAAAGCTTGACCGCGCGTTTTGAAGCGCGTCACGCGCTTCAAAACCAGTGGCACGACCCCTCGTTGATCACGAATCCAACGACGTTCATGCTCTCGGAGTCGCGTAAAATGCCTGGACTTTGGGCCAAGTTTGATGGCACTTGGTTGCCGATCCACCCACAATTTGCGCGTGGTGCGCACATTTCACGTCGTCTTTCACTCCACGCTGCGTTGCTCCGCAGCGCACATCCCAATGCTTCCCAACTTCGCCGCCTCGTGGCCACACTCGCCCACGACCGCTACAACCCGTCCACGACGACGCGGCTATTGGCGCTTGAACGCTACGCCGAGATCACCGCACTTTGGCCCGCGCTCAACACGCCATTGAGCGACGACCCCGAAGCTGCTTTTGCTCAGATCGACGCACTACTCAACCAGTTTGCCGATCAACTGCCCGCCAACGCGACCGTCATGCTCGCACAACGTGCCGCATGTTAAAACACTAGAGACACACTTTACTTTACATAAGACAACCCCATGACCCACCGAACTAAACCTTTGTCCCCAACTGGCGGGCGCGTATCAGAAGACGCGCATCTCCACCTATCCACCATGACGCGCACTGGGCGTCATGGCCGAATCGCCGAAAACCTCGTCGTCTGGTTTCTAAAAAACCGAGGCTACCACGTCGTCGACCGCAATTTTCGCACAACCACAGGTGAGATCGACATCATTGCGTTGGAACGCCGAAGCAATTTCCTGGCGATCCACTTTGTCGAAGTCAAATCCCGTTACGGTCACAGCCGTGCCATGCCCGAATACGCAGTGACCTATACCAAACAAAAGAAAATCTTTGGCACTGCGCGTTTTTGGATACTGACCCATCGCTATCGTCGAACGGTCTACCACTTCGACATAGCTGCCGTCCTGATCCCCGATCGACGTTTACCACACATTCGTTATCTGCCTGACGCCTACTATCCGCGTCAGGAGTTTGGTTGGTGAACGACGCTAGTTCACCGACATGAGCACATCCCCAAACACAGGGGCGTAGCTTTTGAACCAGTTTTCGGGAGCGACCGCGAAAAAGACCACATGATTCGCCTCCGTCGGGTGAATGATCGCGGCCATCAGTTGAACGCGTTCGCCCCCCACTCGTCCCGTATACTCGATCCTGTCGACCGTTTCACCGTTGGCCAGCGTCACAGACTGGGTCGAAGCAGGCTTAAACTCGGCAAAGAACCAGTCATTGAGCGCCTGATTGAGTTGTTCTGGTGTCTGAACCGAGTCTGAGCGATAGACTGCGCCCATCACGGCCGAATAATTGACATCGACAAAAGCGACACCGCCTTGTTTCCCGTCACGATACTGCCATTCAGCCGGGAGTTTGAGAGCGATCTTGTCTTTTGACGTCACGTCCTTTAACTCAATCTGAGCGAGTTTTTGAACGATCGCTTGAGTTTCGTCAGGCACTTTGGCCTTGGCCAAAGGGGCAGAAACCAACAGAATGAAACTGACACAAAGAATGGGAAATAGAGAGCGTTTCATGAGAAAAGCCAAGGCGGCATAAGAAGTCTGTCGCATGACGCAGAATCGAGGTAAATGACAAAAAAAGCCCCGTTTAACGGGGCTTATTTGAAGATGACTATGCAGGACTAGAGTTTTTCTTCGGTCGCGATGGCGTGAAGTTTACCCACGAGACCATCGGTGGACTTATCGATATCACCGAGGATCGCCATGATCTGCATCATACGTTTGCGATAGCGTTCGAGGGCGTTGGGGCTAGCAGCATAGAGTTTTGCACGATCAAGAAGCATAATCTCATCCGCAAAGACGACCTCTTCATTCCCGTTACGATCCTGAATAACGTACATCAGACGATTCGGGACGGTGAGCCCATCGGGCACGGGTGAGCTTTCAACGAGATGTTTCTCTTTGATTTCTTTTTCGGACGGTGCTTTGAAGTTACGGGCGTCGGTTGCCTTGCCACTTTCTTTGAGCTGAGCAAAAACGCGATCGGCCTCTTCATCGTCGGTGATAGCACGTTTGACCTGATAGATCTCGGTAGAACGCATGGCTTCGACGGTACGATCAGCTTTAGGATAGGAAACTTTCTTAGGATCCATATCAGGATCGGTATCGACAATGGACATCATCTGAACCGGATCGATTTTGAGGGCATAAACGATGTTTTTATCGGTTGCGCTATTTTGGCCAAGGAGAGTCTGAATTTCGTCCATATCGAGTTCAGTCTGTTCGATATGGGAATCGAGGATGCGGCCGAGAGTCATGGTGCCAGCAGCATAACCACGGATATCGCTAAGCGGGTTCTGGAGGGCATTACTGGCCATCGTGATGGCTTCAGCAGGGATATCCGCGCTGACATCGACCATGAAGTTTTTCTCTTTGTAGCGTTTGATGGTCTCGTTAAAGAATTTCTCGTTATATTCGAGAACGCCAGCGCCGAGAGATTCAGAGCGCTGTTTAAAGACCTGAGCGAATTCCTGGAAGTTGTCGACGCGGGGACGAATGGTCTCATCGATCGTTTTCGCGATATCGATACGGGCATTAACATCACTGCGATCGGAAAGAACGCCCTGCCAGAGGTAACCGATGAAAGCGCCGAAGATAAGGGCGATGATCACAACGGCAACGACCATGATATCTTTGCGTTTATCTTTGGCGTATTTGGAACCGAGGGAGGCGTCGACGAGACGACCGTCGAAGTCGAACATTTTCGCGCGTTCGCGTTCCTGTTCTTCCTCAATGATGATCTCCTGTTGCTGTTTCTGGGGAACTTTAAAGCCACCGCCGAAACCGCCGAAACCGCCACCACCTTTATTTGCGCCACCAAAGCCGCCACCGAAGCCACCGGCTTTAGACGAACCAAATCCACTTCCATTATTTCCAGACTGATTATTGGAATTCAACGCTTCCTCCTGATCGGTTTAGCGACTGATACACAAATCGTTTGACGACAAAGATAGGTAATCTGCGGTCTAATCATTTTTTTAAGACAGACCAAAACACGGCGTATATTCTATCGTTTTTTGGCCTTTTTCGTCAAGCTTCTTTGCAAGGGAAGGGCGCATGAACGTGTGCGCTCGCTGAGCGCACCGACAAAAAAAGGCTCCCTTTTGGGGAGCCTTTTGAAGGTTTACTCGTTTTGAAACTATTCAGCGTCTTTATCTTTAATAAAGACGGAGAGGTCACTGCTGATATTCGCACTCACCTTACGGGTATCTTCAACGAGGCGTTTGATCTGATCGGTACGCTGATTGTAACGGTCGAGGGCATTCGCAGCCTTACCGAAAAGAAGCTTACGATCGACGAGAAGAACTTCATCGGCGAAAAGCTGATTGTCATTACCACGACGGTCGGTGACTTCGTACATCACGCGGTTCGGAAGATCAAACTCGGCAAGACTCTTCGATTCAGCTTTGGTCGGAACATAGTCACGATACTGACGCTGTGCCGTCGACCAACCTTTCTCGGATTTATAGGCCGAATACATATCGCTAAGTTCCTGATTATCTTTCACAACATTGCGATATGTAAAGATGCTGACTACACCGTTCGCAAACTGATCACGTGGTGCTGCAGAACCCAGGTAATAAATACCATCGCTGTTGATCTGCATCGCATAGGTCACTTCAGAAACACCTTTCTTTTCGATCAACATCTGGATCTCTTCCTCGTCGATGCGAGTTTCGTTGAGGTGGATGCTCAGAAGCTGCGTCAGAAGCATCGTGTTCGCAGAATATTCGCGAAGCGCTTTCACAGGATTGGCCAAAGGATTACCATTAAGAAGAATGACTTCCGACGAAACCTCGCTCGACATATCGAGAAGGAAATCGAACGACTGGAAGTTGCTCATAACAGAGTCAAAAAGCGACTTGTTGTAGCTCTCCGCACCGGAAAGTTTGTCGAATTCCGTTGCAAATTTGTTGAAGTTCGCAACCTTGTTATCAACGGAACGTTTGATCGTGGAAGCTATGGTCGATTTACGTTTCTCGTCGTTATTGCTTTCGCTAATGTTACCAAAGATCAAACCAATGATCGCACCCACAATGGCAACGACAACGATGATTGCGACGACCTTGATAACCTGTTTGTTATCGCTCCCCTGGCCAGTGTAGTTGAGCTGCTTTAACTCTTCCTCGTCAATGGGGACTTCAGGCGGGACATAGTTATAGTCATCCGGCTCCGGCTCATACTCAATGACAACTTCCGGTTCCAATTTTTTAACTTCATTGCTCGAAGAATTCAACACGGCCTCCTGAGCTCGCAAATGTTCGTTATCTCGTCCGCGTCATCTGACTTGGCTTTCAAACAGAACGGTCATCAAATTTTCAATCTTGAACACTGTACTCGAAAAAAACAAGTACAGAAAAAACCGCAGCTCTTTTACCCTAAAATAGCGTTTTTCGTCAAGCGTTTGGGCGTTCCACGCCAACACTCAAAACTTAATTTTTGCACGTAGTACACGTGGTTTTGCCGTCTTTGGTCTCGAATCGATAGAGCTTCGAATTACCATCAAGAAACACGTTCATAGGCGTCTTGGATGCCTGGTCGAGCTTGCGAATAAAGTCACGCGTTTCTTTCGGCAACGCCTTGTATTTAAGGAGCGGCTTAAGGGCCGCATCGCGCGTTTCGTTCGTATCACCAAGCCACGTGGCATCAAGTCGAACATAATAGATCAGGGTTTGCGTCTTATCGGCCGAGGTGAACGTCCACGTCTCGCAAGACGACTTATTCTGTTCGGCATGGAACCAGGGCACGAGCGCCTCGATGAGCGGACAAGCGTCTGGTGACTGCCACGACACGGCAACCGGCGCCTGAGCCGACTCCACCAGCGCACGTACGACCGGCTGCTCAAACGCACGCTGTGCCCCTTCAAACGACGGCGGCAACTCTGCCTCGACTTTGTCCCCTGTCAACGTGAACGCCACAGAAAAATTCGTCATCAAAGACAGCGGAATCGTGTATCGCCCCACGAGTTTGTCACAAGCCTCATTTTGGGTCTGATTACAGCCGATCTCAAGCGACGGCGACAGTTCCGGCGCATCCGCCTTGAGTTTGCGCGAATTCACGAGCGCCGTCAGCGCCTCGTCTTTCGCCACGATCGCCGCATAGTGGGGCAAGATCGGCGCGCCCGTCGCTACGGTCTCGTCAAGCGATGCATCCAGCGGCTTCGTCAGATCAATAAACCCGGCCTTGTTATGCGCTGTTTCCTGAACAAACGCGTTCTTTTGAGCCAACAGATCCGTGACTGCCCTGCCGATCTCTCCCGTCAGCTGCACATAGCGCTTGCCATCGATCACGACGTTGAACGGCGCCAGGTTCAAACAATTCGATGCCGTCATCACGACATATTGGCGCCCGTCCTTCTCAAAACGAATGCGGATCTGTCGCCCCTTGTTATTGCCCTTTGACACGCTTCGACAGCCATAAATCGCGTCGGCTTCGATCAGGTCCTTATCGACCGCCGCTTTCAGCGCATCGATCTTGGCTGCATCCACAGGCTGCTTGTCGTCATCCTCGTAGTTTTCACCAAACTTTTTGAACGTATAAAACACGTTTCGTTCATTTTTTTCAGGATGATGAATGACGACACTGATGCGCGCCGCCTTATCTTCAAGGCGAGTCACTGCAGCCTGCCCTGGTTCATCCGCATGCGGCGCAGGTTCCTGGGCTCGCGGTTGACACCCCGTAAACGCGACAAGCCCGATCAACACAGCGCCCACGCGCTGCCAAACCTCTGACATGAACCACGACCTTGTCATTTTACCTCACTTTGCACGCGCGAAACCCTTTATCTGGCGACAACGCGTTACAGGACGTCTACTTGAGCAATTGGAACATATTACGGAGCGCGTCAGCCGGTTCGGCATCGTACGTTTTATCAGCCTGAGCACACAGCGTGAACGCCAGAAGCTTGTGCGCCGAGGCATACACGAAAAGCGACGCAGTACAATCACGATCGACCTCTTTTTCTTTGCCCACAAGGCTGGCGCTGTATTCCTCAACAAGGTTCTTGCACTTTTTGCCGGGCTTTGGATCCATGCAAAGATCGCGCTTCTGCACATTGTCCGTTGTGATTTTAGGCATGGCCAGCGTTTCACCCAGACTGTTCAAAACATTGATCGCAACATCCGATGCCTTGAGTTCAGCCGGGAAGTCAAGAATATCGACCGTGATCGTGGCAGGATTCTTGTCATCGGGTTCCACGGCGACCAGACGCTTCGCAGACGGCGTGATCTGCCAACGAAACGGAAAGGTCAACTCGCCAAACTCATCCGAGGTGTATGGCTGGTTGAGGGTGAGCGACGTCACCTTGACACCGACTTTAGGCGCAGGTGCCACTGGCGCTTCTTCCGGCGCTAGTTCAGCAACTTTTTCAGCCTGCTTCTGCTTTTCAGCCTGCTTTTGCTTTTCAGCCTGCTTCTGCTTTTCAGCATTTATGAGTAGCCCAAACTCCTCAGGCGGGACAGCAATAGCATCCGCCCAAACCAATGACGGCATCACGCAAAGGCCGACCCCAAGCCATAATCCCATCCAGATTCGTCGTTTCATATTTCTACCTTTTGATCATTTTTAGTATCGCAAGGGGGAAGTCTCCCCCTACGCGGCTATGGGCGGCGATCCGTTTCCATGCCGATCCGTCGCATGCGACGAATCGACATAAAAACGTCGCTACGCCCATACGCCGCTACCCCTTCGCCTGGCGGGGCCCAAAACGGCGGCATCATACCATAACGTGGTCATTCGTGGCAGGCGACATTGTCGTAAATCGTCACTTTTTGAAGCACCGACTTGGAAGCCGTGATCTTCTTGATCAGCTCAACATCGTGGCACTGCCCAAATGTCGTGAACATACCATGCAATTCAGGCAAATCACGGGCAAGCAGCGCGAACTGGGTCGAGGCAGCCCCGGGGTGTGGCTGGATCATGACGATCGCGCCGGCAACGGGGCCATGTTCGGCACATCGTTCGTCCTCGATCACAAAATTCGTGCCTTCCGGTCGCGCACTGACAACGGCAAACGCATTTTTGTCGCGCCGGTCAAAGGCAAGCATGTCGTAATAAGGCGAGTCATGAGAAATACCCTGTCGATCAGTCCAAGCGGGATGCCCCGTCGCCAGTGCCTTAAAGTTGAGCACGGTCAACGGGTGATCATCCATAAACAGGTCGCAGCACAATGTGCCTTCTGACGTTTCCAGCTTGGCCGAAATGTCATGGTGCCCTGCATAAATGCGATAACCAGGTTTTGGCGTCGGTACACTTTCCTCCTCACCCGACGTTTCAGCGATCAACGGGCTTTCCTCATTCGCCACGTCAGCACTCACCCGGTTTTCGCCCCCAACCACACTGTTTTCATCGCCATCCTTGGTCGACGAGTCAGTGACCGTCACGTCCTCAGCGATGGCACACACTGGACGCGTCATTACCGCCGCAACAAGCCACACAACGCTCGCCATCTGTAGGCACTGAGCTGACAATCTCGATTTTTTCATGCAATCAAACACGCTTATTTCCAACCTGCTCATGTCGCCATAACGCCGACCTAGGCAGCGTGTCAGGCCAGGTTCCCAAAACCAACGACCTCATACTATAACGGCTTTCTACATATTAGGCGACATTGTCATGAATCACCACGTTTCAAAACGTGACATCTTAACCGAGAGCCTCGCTTCTCCACAGATCCGAAGTCGAAGCGTAACGATGTAACGTGGCACGTCTTCATGGAATGCGTCATCACGACATACAAATAAAAGGATATTCACACCACGTTCGCCAAAATAATTTTTTCAAAAAAATGTCACGTTTCGCCACCTAATGGGGAATTCTTTACGGTGAGAAAAAACTCACCGTAACAAATTATCGCTTACCTCAACAGGAGGAAAACATGGGAAAAGCCGACCTTGTTGCCAGAAAATTCATGTCAGACCCCAAGAATTTTGCAGATTCCTTCAATCTAGCTTTTCAGGTGTATGGTTACAAACGAATGTCCGTAAATGCAAATACACTCAAAGCCCTCGACACCAATCATACCCAATCTATGTTTGGAAAAATACTGGAACGCTTCTCAGACGTATTCAAAGCAGGACAGCTATTCTATGACAACAAATATTGCTATATGGCACTACTGATCGAGAATCAACACTATGTTCATCCAGGCATGCCACTCAAGTTGTTGTCATACATCATGCTGGATCTCATTCAACAAGTAAAGGACTACCAAGCTTTACATCCTAACAAAAAGCGAACAAGCGACGAGTTCCTATCGAATTTTCCAATCGATTTTCAATTAAGACCAATTTTACCGTTGGTCATATATTTTGGGCCACAAGCCTGGACAGCCCCTAAAGACCTCGCTGACATGTTTCAATATGTCCCCAGACGCCTGAGATGGTTACTTCCTCACCAAAAATATTTAGTTTTGAGCCCAACAGCAATTAACGACAAACTATTTCAAGACAACAAATCCGAATTTTCACTTGCCCTACAAGCCATGAAACACGCTCAAACACGAAGCACGCTGTCTGGTTTCTTCAAAAACAACGATGACTATGCTAAGGTTTCAAGTAGCCTGGCTGAAATGATTGCGGCCAACGTAAACTGTAATCTCGATAACATTACACTCAAGGAGAGCAATAACATGTACGAGATTTCACATTTTTGGGATGAATCAGACGAGCGTCTACGCAATGAAGGCTTTAAGCGTGGAGACAAACACGGCTTTAAGCGTGGAGACAAGCACGGCAGAATTGGCATATTAGTCGATTTGGTCAAAGACGGCCTGTTGACGCAACAAGCAGCAGCAGAACGAGCGAATATGAGCGAAAGCGAATTTTCGAAGCTTTGCCAATCGTCAGTCAAAACCGAACGCTAAGGACGTGCAAGCGCGCCGAGTTTGATCGCATCTTCTATGTCAGAACAGCCATGTTTATTGAGAACAGTCGAGGCGATCGACTTCTTCACGTGATGATGAGCAAATCTATTGCTCACCGCGCGCGTGCAAAAACCAAAAAAGCCGCTCCAAATGGAGCGGCTTTTTTGAAGCTGAGTTCTTTGTAACGATTAACGTTTGGAGAACTGGAAGCGGGCACGAGCAGCGGCCTGGCCGTATTTTTTACGTTCTTTAGCACGGGAATCACGGGTAAGGAATCCAGCGTGTTTGAGCGTTGTACGGAGCTGAGCATCGTAGTTCACGAGTGCGCGGGCGATACCGTGACGAACGGCGCCGGCCTGACCGGATTTACCACCACCGCAAACGTTGACAATGACGTCGAATTTATCGGCGGCTTCAACGAGTTCGAGGGGCTGACGAAGGACCATGCGGAGCGTGGCGCGATCGAAGTAGTTTTCGATTTCCTGTTTGTTGACGGTAATTTTACCGGAACCGGGACGGAGATAGACGCGAGCGACGGAGCTCTTACGACGTCCCGTAGCCATATACTGAACACTAATAGCCATTATGTTTTTCTCCTAACTGACTAGAGGGACTTGATTTCAGGCTGCTGAGCGGCGTGCGGATGTTCGCTGCCCTTGTAGATTTTGAGTTTACCGAGCATATCACGGCCGAGCGTGTTCTTGGGGAGCATGCCCTTGACAGCCAATTTGAAGAGTTCTTCAGGCTTGGTCGCGAGGAATTTGCCAGCGGCAACTTCTTTGACACCACCGACAAAACCGGTGTGACGACGATAAATTTTCTTGGTAGCTTTGTTGCCGGTGAGAACGAGTTTGTCGGCATTGATAGCAATGACGAATTCGCCGGTATCGACGTGAGGCGTGTAGGTGGGGCGATGTTTACCGCGAAGGATGCTCGCGACGGCTGCCGCTGCACGACCCAGATGCTGGCCTTCAAGATCGATAACGTACCAGCCCTGTTCAACTTCACCGGGCTTTGCGCTGTATGTTTTCATGAATCACCTTCCAGAGTGTCCGTCTGTCGGACGCAAAAAGAAATAGCTTCCAGACAACCCTGTCCGAAAGCAGAAGACTGAGATTGAAAAAAATCTGAAGTAGCGTGATCGACTGCATCTTCACGACGCTGCAGATCCCTTCGCGCCTTGGGCTCGTTGGCGCAGTCGATGAAATTTAACCCCTTTCATCGGCGGCGAGCCTTTTAAATGAAAATCCGTTTTTAGGCAAGCACTTTGTGACAAAATTCATTTTGTCACCTTATTCTGATCACTTTTTAATCGGAAATGCGCACTCACAGCGCGAAACGCCACATTCACGTCATTCTAAGACACTTCGCCGAAACGAAAAATAAAAGGCGGCGCCTATTCGCGGCCATGCCGCGGATCGCGACGCCGCGCGCGCCTATGGCTTCAGCCATCGCGCGCGCCCCCCCAAAATAACACCGCGTCAATGGCTGAAATCAACACGTTTTCACGTTCTCACGACACAGAAATGCGCTTTTCGACACTTTTTTTGCTTTTGCCCCTACAAAAGCGAGTAATAACATTATATAGAGAAAAGGTTTGGCCCGTCGAGCGTCGATGGCGAGCGTTTATTGACCCGTTTAGGAGTTATTTTTCATGCGTAAGTATCTATTTTTGGTTCTCTGTGCCCTGAGTACGACGGCTGTTCTTGGCTGTAGCGACGATAAAGACGATGCGGATTGTGATCCCAAGACTTACAAGCCGATCTGCACTACCCAAATGATGCAGCAATATTGCGATGCCGATGGCAAGTTCGTAACGTCAAAATGCGACAATGGCTGCGACAATGCAACAGGACAATGCACGGTCGTGGGTGAAAACAACTGCGCTGCAGGCAAATTCACCTGGACATGTTCAGAAGACCACAAACAATCCAACGGGTGTTCCATGAACAAGCCATACACCGAAAACTGCGTGAATGGCTGCAGTGACGCAACCGGACGCTGCATCTGTGACGCATCGAAATGCGCTTACGGCTGCAAAGACGACGGCAGCTGCAAAGACGCACCCGCCTGCGACACGACCAAATGCCCGGATGGCTGCAACGCCGACGGCAGCTGCGTCGAAGATATCTGCGCCTATCGCTGCGACAAGGAACGCTTCATCGGTTGCCTGCACGCGACCGACCAGGCCGAACGCATCCTGACGTGCTCGAGCCATGAGACCTGCAGCGTCGAAGCACAGGGCTGCGTCTCAAAACAAGCCTACGAATGCACCGATGGCGATACCAAGTGCGCCTCTTACGATGATGACGCGACGCTGTTGATCGAAGATGAAGAATTATTGATGATCTGCGAAAACGGCCACTGGGTGCGCACGATCCGAAGCCTCTGCGAAATCACACAAAGCTGCGATGCCGATTCCGGCCTTTGCGTCGAAGACGACTACACCTGCAAACCGGGCTGCTTTAACAGCGTCACACTCATCACATGCAACGAAGACGGCGAAGAAGTCAAAACGACGTGCGGTAACCGCTGCGACCCCAACAAAAATGCCTGCGCAGACGACACGTGTGACCCAGCCACATTCAAAACGACCTGCCAGACCGTCACGAGCCAGATGGTGTGCGACACAAACGGAAAACTCAAAGGCGTCGATTGCCCTGACGACAAGCCCATGTGCGTCCTCGGCGAATGCCGCGCCGCCTCCGCTCAGCAAACGACCTGCACAACCGGCGTCACCTGTTCCGACGATGGCCGCTCGATCATCACCTGTAAAGACAACGAGATCACGACAAAAGAATGCGACGCTGACCGCGCCTGTAAAGAATCGAGCGACGCTTCCGTCGAACCGACCTGCGAAAAAGCTGTTTGGGAGTCCGAAGGCATCAAATATTGCGATCCCGAACTCTTCGCTTCGTTCTGCGACAAAGATGGCCGACCCAACAACTGCGTCGAAGTTTCACAGGGCGATTACGAAATCGATGATACCGCCTGCAAAACGAATGAAAAATGCACGATGGTCGGCGGCGAAGCCAAATGCAGCAACGAATGGTACCTCAATGCCAATATCGGCGACAAATGCACAGACGCACGCAAAGGCACTTACTTCTGCAAAGACGACGTGCCGATGTGGTGCAACGACAAGGGCTATATCCACGCCGTCGAGGATGACACGCGTACGTGCGCCAGCCAGGGGATGTTCTGCGCGGTTTACAAGGACGAAGGCAAAGACTACGCCGGTTGCTTTGAACCCTGCAACAAAGCCGGCAAAATAACCACCTGCATTCGTTACGATGCCGAAACTGCTGCCACGATCGACGCGAGTTGCGAACTCGTCGACGGCAAACTCGCCCTCGTCCTGGAAAACTACAGTAACCTGAATTACTGCGATTTTGGCTGCGCCGAAGGCAAATGCATCGACTACACTGCTGATATCGAAAATGTCGGTGAAGCCTGCGACCCCAATGAATTCAAGGCCTATTGCACCGAAAACGGCCCACTGCGCGCCGTCTCGTGTGACCCCGTCGACGTCGTCGTCGGCGAAGAAGCCAGCGAAACGGATCCCACCTACACCATCAACGTCGAACTCTGCTACGCCGACGAAATTTGCCGCAAAGACGGCTACAAAGCCTCATGCCAACAGACATGTACCGAAGGCGAAATCAAATACAGCTGCGAATACTTTCTGAACAACTACATCAGCTACCCGTCAACCTGTACGCGCTTGGAAGATGGCACGCTCGGTTATGTCGAAGACAAGCTCGACTTTGACGTCTGCGACAATGGGTGCGACGACACAAACACTAAATGCAAAGCCAAGAAGTAACGCATGCCTGAAATTTGGTCACTCAGCCTCACTGCCTCGGGCGTTGGCGCCAGCGCCATCGCCCTCGACGCGTCCTATCGCACTCACTTCGTGCCGCTGTCACACTCGCCCTGTGCCGCGGCGGCACTCTTCGAGGCAATTGCACAAAGTTTTGAATTTTTATTCAGTTCTGGTTCAAAACCCGAAGTAATCACGATATTAAGCGAAGAAAATTCGGTTTTTGTAAACAAAGCCGGTGAAGCACGGACACCGGTGTATTTTTCTTCGCCACTGACGATCCCACGCAGCGAGATCCCTGAAGTGTTTGGTGTTGACGCAGTGCTTGGAACGATCTACCGAAACAGCGTGCTGCGCCGACTTCAGCGTCAAATGCCCCAACTTGGTCAGAGCGAACCCCTGGGCATCACGACCGCGACGGGCCTGCTCGTCCACGCTTTGTGCGGCACACAGGCTGACGCGTTGGCCCCACTTGGCACCTCGGTGCCCTACCCTTACGACGACGTGATGGCCTACCGCGCGCTCGGCACGAGCGCCGCGCTGAGCGCCAAAGTGGTGCGCCACGGCCGCCCCGTCGCCCTCATCAACGACATCGAAAGCCTCAACGCCAAGTCGGCCCCCATCGGCCCCTGGCGCGACAAACTCCTCGGCGTGCCGCTCTTCTTGAGCGGTCACGCCTCAGCCGGCGTGGCCTACGCCAGTGCCGCCAATCCCCTTAGCTGGTCCGCCACACTCGGTTGGCAAGCCACCGCACAGTGGACAGCCAGTGCCACATCGCTCGCCAAATACGAAATTACGATCAAAGATAAAATTGGCGAACAAAATTCAGAACCACCACAAACCAACGAACAAAATTCGCTCAATTTCGCTGAAGAACGAACGCGAGACGAATGGACTGCGACACTGGCGTCCAAACTTTCGCTCAACGAACGAGTCGGTTGTCGACGCGACGACCACGTGTTTGGCCTCCAAACGCCGCGTTACGACAGCACCATCGTGCGCGCGTCGCACGAGCTGATCCAAAAAACGCTGTTATCCCAAAGCGATGCAAACGACCTGGTGGCACACGACATCCTGTCGCAAAGCCCGATCGGCAGCGCCGGTCTGCATTTGTGGCCCCAAAACGACGTGATCAGCATGACAGGCATGACCCATGCGCACAACCACGCGCATCTGGTGCGCGCGGTATTCGAATCCCAGGGTTATCAACTCCGTGCGTGGCGCGACCAAACCGGTTTGAATGGCCTCGGGCCGCTTCGCGTGTCGTTCGACGCGCCCTGGGACTTGTCCTGCGCCCAAAACCTGTGCGATCTGTTGGGCGAATTGATCATCGTGATCGATGAACCCGTCGCGACGCTTTCGGCTCTCGGCGGCGCTATTGCTCTGATGCGCGACCTAGACCTGGCTCAGGCAGCGCCTCACGTGCCAGCCCTGCAACTTTCACCGGGCGAAGCAGCCAGGCGCTACCAACAACACTACACGGTGCACCAGGCCGTTTCGACCTGACGCAGTCTATTTGGCGAGTAGCTGTCCGCAGGCGCCACCCACGTTGACGCCACGGGCTTCTCGAAGCGTGACAAGGCATCCGGCGTCCTGCATGATCTTAATAAACGCCTGGATGCGCTCATTCGTCGGTGCCTGAAACACGAGACGCGGCGTAGGATTGTATGGAATCACGTTGATGTTGTGCGGCAAGTCCTTGGCAAACTCGGCCAGACGCCGCGCATCGTCGTCGGAATCGTTGACATCGCGCAACAAAACGTATTCGAGCAAAACTTTTTCGTGCGAGCGATAAGGCCAGTCGACGAGCGCCTCGTGGATCTGAGCAAGCCCAAAGCGTTTGGTGATGGGCATGAGTTTGGCACGAACTTCGTCGGTCGTGGCATTGATGCTGATGGCCAGATTGGGACGCACCTTGGCGTTTTTGAGGCGCGGCAGCTCACTCAGCACGCCAGACGTCGACAAGGTCATGCGCACCGGCGCAATGTTCAAACCGCACTCGCAAGAAAGCACCTCGATCGCGCGCAGCACGTTGTCGAGGTTCATCAACGCTTCGCCCATGCCCATGAACACGAGGTTGACCGAGTGCGAACGTTCAGGCCCGTAATTTTTGATCGCCCAAATGACCTGTTGCACGATCTCCCCCGCGGTGAGATTGCGTCGCAAACCGAGCGTCGCCGTAGCGCAAAACGCGCAGTTCATGGCGCAGCCGACCTGTGACGAGAGGCACAGCGTGACGCGCGGCGACTTGACGTCGCGCGGCATGTGAATGGTTTCAACCCGAGCGCCGTCTTTCAGCTCGTAAATGATGCGCGTCGTGCCGTCGTCGGCGCTTCGCGTCTCGGCAATGCGCATCGGCGTCGTGTCAAACGCCGTTTCAATCAGCATGGCAGGCTTGTGACCGATATCGGGCGCGTCGTCGACGTAGGTCCACGGCCTTTGCAGCGCGCGAAACAGGTGTTCGCCGCCAGCACGCGTGGGCAGTGCCTCCAGATCTTCGGGCAAAGCCGCATAGATCGAGGGATTCTGAGCCAATGCGTTTTGGACGGCTGGCAAAAACTCACGATCAGCTTCGGTAAGGTCGAGCTTTTCGGCCTCGTCGATCGTAAACCAACCCACGGCCTGGTGTTCATTGAGCGTCATCTGGTCGGATTCGAGCCACACGCGGTAAAGGTGCACGCGGATCGTGCGATCGGGGTCATGCGTTTCGCGCGTCGTAACGTACTGCGTCGGATAGGCGGTAAGCCCAAGTTCCTCGTGCAGCTCACGGGCCAGCGCGTCTTCGGGACGTTCACCGGGTTCAATTTTGCCGCCGGGAAACTCCCATTGGCCGCCATGAGACTTTTGAGCACCGCGCTGGGCGGCAAAAAAACGCCCTCGTCTGAGGATGAGGGCGGCAACGACTTCTATTTCAAGCATATCAACACAGTGTTGTTCAATGGAACTGAATTATCGACGCGGTTGAGGCGGCATACAACCACCATTATTCTTACGGCGCGCTTGAGCCGCAGGCGCCTGCTGATGTGTGTGTTTGGGCTGAGGCGCCCCCGCATAGCCATTGACTTTACGCGGCACGGCGCACCCCTGGTGTGCCGCAGCGTTCTCGATGTCGGCATCGCTGACGCCGGGGCGACGACCGCGTTGCTGCACCATAACCTGACGCTGGACGGGCGCTTCGACGATTTCATCATCATTTTCGCTCACAGCGATCATCAACTGCGTGCACGAAATGATGACGCCGATCTTCACGAGAAAGAGAAAATTGACGTCGGTCGTCGTAACCAAAAAGCACTTGGTAAGCCAGACAACGAGCTCGATGAGCGACAAGGCAATGGCGGCCATGAGCGCGTAAGGAATGCGCATCAAAATACCGACGCCGCAAAGCACGACGAGCGCATAAAACGGCAACGTCACGATGCCATAACCTGAATTGGCGAGCGATTCGTAGCCACCAAACGCCCCCAAAAATCCCATGACGAGAACGAGGGCGCCACCGAATATGCAACCGCCCACGGCGATCATGCGTTGTCCCAGGGATGATTTTCTGTAATTTTCGTGAATCATAATAGCCTCAAACGGTTTTCACGCGTTGCCGCAACGAATTTTGCCGGGTTCACGCGCCTAACCGCGCTTTTCGCCGCTCGATCGCGTATCGCGCGCCAACGCGCAAAGCTGATCGACATGTTCATTGTACTGAATCCCGACGTGCGCGCGCACTTTTTTGAGCTGCAAATTCGGAAATGTCGCCATAACCTCCTGAATCTGCGCGATGAGTTCCTTATTGGCTTTGGCTTTCATGCCCCCCGTCAGCACACCGATCGCGTAAGCGGAGTCCGAGTAAATGATGACGGGCAGCGATTTATTGGTAATACGCTGCATCGCGCGCAAAATCGCCGTCAATTCAAGCACATTGTTCGTCGTATGCTCGTAGAACTCCCAAATTTCAAGCTTGTGCGCGCCAAAGAGCATAAGCACGCCCAGCCCGCCCGGTCCGGGATTCGGACTACACCCGCCATCGGTATAAACGACGATCATGCCGGGCGGGATCGTCCCGTCATCACGCGGCGTTTCTGGCTTTTCGAGGCATTCTTTGCGCGGCGCGGGCGCTGACTTTTTATCGGTCTTTGGCTGCGTCTGAGCCGGCGTAAAATCGCGCGATTCCGGCATCGCACCTTCGATATACGAAAGGTTCGAACGCTTCGCACTATAAGCCGGTGCCCCATCTTCAAGCTTGTAAACAAAGCGCACAACGCCGTTTTCCTCGATCGGCGTCAGTTCGTCGTCCACGGGCACATAGACCTTATTGGCATGCTTAAAAACCATTCGAAGCCATTTCATGTCGCAACCTTCAGGCATTTTTTGGGAAGGCTCGCCTATGGCCGCGTTGCGACCATACGGCTCGCTGGCGCTGCCTATTCGCGTTGCGAATACGGCGCGCCTTTTTTAGGCTTCCCAACGGAACTTAGTTCTTACCAATAACAATGATGAGTACCACAGCCGCCAAAATGACGATGAGCAAACAAATGCAGGCCACAAGTGCCCCAAAGTGCCATTCGTAAAGTTCGTCAATGATCTGATTGAACTTACGCTTAAACGCGCCAGCCGCACGCCCCACGGGCGATTCAACCAGACGCGTCACAGGTTCGGACAGCATAATGCGCTCAAACCACGCCATTTCACCCAAACGCGTCGAACGCATGGAGCGACCGATCATCCTGCTCGACAGAAACTTCGTCTTCTGTTCGTGAAAAACAGGTGGCGGCTCTTCATCCTGTGTCTGAGGATGCCATTCAGCATTACGATCCATTCGACTGATCTGGTGATTCTGTAAAAACTTGGTTTTCTGCGAATGAAAAACCGGCGGCGGATCCTCGTCCTCCCCCACTCGCCTGTTCAGGCAATTCGCCGGAAGACGCGGTGCCTCGATGGTCGGTTGACGATACGACGCAGATACCTGACAATTCTGAACCTGATGAGGATTCACGATGCCAGCATCGTTCGTCTTCATATATTCGTTCATTTCGTCTTCCGAACCAGTGCAGAACATGAGCGTATTGGCGCTGCTGATATCTTCGATGACGGGCTGATCCAGGTTGACCGTAGCATCCGCGTCATCACTGACTGGACGACGCGGATACAATTCAGGATGCGCCATCGACGGCGGTAACGGCAAATTGAGACGACTCATGTCGTCGGTCGGCGCGTTGTCATCTTCAGCAAACTCGTCGTAAACGACCGTGCCCTGACTCGACGTGGCGCCAACTTCATCCTCCGGCGTCTTGAAGATCGCCGTGTTGAACGCACTAATGTCTTCCGAAGAATACTCGGACAGGTTAATGCTAGTCTCGTTGGTCGCAGGAAAAACTGGGACGTTCGACGACACCTTGTCGTAAACGTCAAACCACGCTTTGTAACGCGTCTCGATGTCTTTCAGGTCGTTGATCATCTCTTGCGCATTGGCATAGCGCATCGAGACATCCTTGGCGATCGCCTTCCTGAAAACATCAAACAACGGCCCCTCACAATACGGCTTGGGGATCTCGGGAAACTCTTTGAGCTGACGCTGAATGACATCGCTCAAATTCTTGCCTGCAAATGCCTGTTTGCCCGTCAACATCTCAAAAAAGACGAGACCGATCGCATAGATATCGCTGTGAGGACCGAGGTTTTTGCCAAAGAACTGTTCAGGCGGCATGTACTGCGGCGTCCCAAAACCGACCGAATTTTGGAAAAATTGCTTGGTCAGGTCGGGTTGCGTGCCGTCAAAGGCTTTTGCGATACCGAAGTCGAGCAATTTCACGGTGTCACAATCGTAGCCCTCGTGAATCAGCATAATGTTGGCCGGCTTCAAATCGCGGTGAATAATTGACTGGTTGTGCGCTTCGCCAAGGGCGCTCAAAACCTGTGTAATGACCTTGACCGAGTAGCTGTATGAGAGCGGCGCATTTTGTTTAATGGCATTTTCGAGGTTGATGCCGTTGACGAACTCCATGACGAGGTAGAGCGTGCCATCGGGCAAAGCGCCGTATTCATAGACCTGAACGATGTTCGGGTGACAGAGCTTGGACGAACACGAAACCTCGCGTAAAAAGCGCTGCTGTTGGTCGGGGAGCTGATTGGTATCACCTGGGCGCGAGCATTTGATGCCGACGTCGACACCCGTGTTGATATCCCGGGCACGAAAGACATCGCCGAAGCCACCATCACCGATCTTATCCTCAATGATGTAATGAGATAACTGTTCCCCAATATTCATGACTACGCCAACATTCGATTCAAACTAGAAATTTTCCGCACCATTCGTGGGCGGCGCATCATTTGTGGGGCTCCAGGCGCCTTCGGTATAAATGGAGACGCTATGTTGCCAGCATTGTGCAGCGATAGGTTTGGACGCGCCGACACAATCTTCGATACAGGCATCGAGCAAGTCTTCGCGTTCCGATTCCTGAGCAGATTCGGGCAATTTATCGGCACATGGCTGCGCGCACGACTCTTCGAACGCGTTGTCTCTGGCCTCTTCGAGCGTGGGACCAATGGCTTCAGCGGTAAATTCCTGGCCTTCAAAAGCGATCTTGGCTTCACAACGCACGAGGTCGCCGATATCAGCCGGTTCATCAGGCGTCGCGTCATCCTGCTCAGCGGCGTCATTGGTATTTCCATCGGCGGCATTTTCAGCAGCGGCCGCCCCAGCCGGTGCGTCAGCGTCGGCTTGCTCGTCTGCCACTTGGTCTTCTGTGACAGCATCGCCAACAACTGCGCCGTTGTCATTCACTTCGACCGTTTGTGACGGCGCCGGCGCTGACGGTTCAGCGACCTTAGACGTCGTTCCACACGCAAACAACGTGAAGGCGAAAAGAAGCACAAAACTATGTAAAACCAATGATCTCATTCAATTATCCCATCACAAACCGATGCGGCTAATCCGCATCGGCGTTTTATAAGCCGAATCCGGCATTCGAGCAACAATCATCCACCAAGCGATCAACGGGGGCGTCGACCTCTCTATTTCAGTTTTTCGAAATCAATGAGGTCCTCGATATCCGGTCCCTTTTTGTCATCAGCCTGACCGGCGTTGTCCTGCGCCTTTTTGAGTTCCGCCTCTTTTTGGGCTTCTTCAAAGTTTTTCTGAGCCACCGCGGCGTGCATATCGAAATCTTCCTCAACTTCTTCGCGCTGAGCGGTATTATCATGGATCATATCGAGCTCAGTATAGGCAAACCCTTTGATGACGAGATCATCGGGTGCCGTTTTTTCGACCACTTCATCGGGATCAGTCGGCTCATCGAGCGTGAGTTTGAGTTCTTCGACGACGGGCTTTTTAGGCGCCTGATTTTTGAGTTCTTCGAGCTCGCGCAACGCCTCTTCGCGCTCTTTGATAGCCTGTTCACGGGCAGCAGCCTGTTTTTCAGCAATGAGTCTGGCCATTCGTTCGGCATAGGATTCCGGCATAGCCTTTGGCTCGTCATCATCATCGAGTTCAAGTTTGAGGGCATTGGCCGCTTTGGCGCGTTCAGCTTCTTCAATTTTTCGCTGCTGTTCGGCTTCGAGTTCTCGGATCTGTTCGCTGCGAGCGTCGCCAACCGACACCGTTTTGACCTGCACGTCTTTGAGCGCCTCAACAGGGTGAGCATCGAGACGAGCGAAGTCAGGCGCCTCATCTTCGTTAAGCACGAGGTGTTGATTTTCGAAAGCAGCCTCGCGTTGAGCCATCTGAGCCTCTTCGAGTTCACGAATCTGGGCTTCGCGCTCGGCGAGTGCAGCGCGTTCGGCGTTTGAAAGCACTTTGGGCTTTTTGACCTCGGTCTGAGCGTTCGAAGCCGCACCAGCAGCCGGTTTTTCGTCATCGAGCGTCATCTTGAGATCATAGTGCGTTGCAGGCGCATCGTCATCGAAGAGACGCGTGAAGTCTTTGGCCTGAACGTCGCCAAACTCAGCCTCGGTGGAGCTTGTCGCACGGGCTTCGCGCGCCTGCTCGTACACCGATTTGACCGGCTCGACAGGCTTGACTTCGACGGGCTTCACGGGTTCCGGTTCTTCGTCGAGCGTCATTTTGAGATCATAGCTGGTCTTATGCTCGGTCGTAAAGAAATCGCCCGAGAAACTACGTGCCTTATCTTCAATGGCTTTTTGTTCTTCCGAACCGTCGTCGAATTTTGGGATCTCGTTTTCCTGGAGATTATCAAAAAACGCGTTGAAATCCTTACCCGTGTTGACAGCTTCAGCGGGCATGACCGATTCTTTTTCGACCTGGTCACGAATGGACGAGTCATCGGCATCAGCCTGTTCAAAGAAGCTTGAAAAGTCTTTTTTGGGCTTCTCAGCTTCGTTTTCGGCATTTTCGGCTTTAAAATTCTCTTCGTCAGCGGCACGTCGATCATCGTCAGCGCTAAAGAAGCTGGAAAAGTCTTTGTGTTCGACCTCATCGGCATCCTCGTCATTGAGGTGATGCTCTTCGACATCGTTGAAGAACCCTGTGAAATCCTTAGCTTCTTTCTGCGCGTCAGCATCCTGAGTGGCATTTTCCTCGTTGGCGCGGCGAGCGGCCTCGTCATCGGCATCAGCGGCGTCAAAGTATCGTGCACTGGCTTCGACCGTCCCTTCGTCATCGGTCATTTTGAGCTGTTCGTGTACGTATTTTTCTGGTTCCGCGTTGAGCAACTCAGCTTCGCGTTCCGCGGCTTCAACAGCGAGTTTTGCGCGAACGGCTTCCTGTGCCTGACGCTGTCGTTCTTCAAAAAGCTTGGCTGCTTTCGCCTCGCTTTCTTCTTTGGCATCGTGGAAGCTGTTATCGACGTAGCCATTTTGGAGCTGGTCGGGATCCACGCCGGCATCCTGTAAGATCTTACGAGCTTCTTCGTCGAGTCCGGGCACTTCGATGCGGCGTTCGGGCATTTCCATGAGTCCCTTAATGAAGCAACGATATTCAGCGATGGCACCGGTTTCAGGCAGCTCGACGGTTTTTCCACGCAACGCGGCGAGTGCAATGATCGTAAGGATGGACGTGTCGTAATACTTGGGCACGGGGTAATGCTGCGGCGACAAGTAAGCGTCACCAGCTTTTTTTGCACAATCCTCGGCAAACCATTCGGCGACGGGCGCGAGCACTTCGCCGACCATGTCAAACTGCCCGTTGAGCACGCAGGCGATGGCGGTGTTAAGGCAGTCGTAGCGTCGAATCTTATTAAGAATGGACGCGGGCGGGTTACCGCGCAGGCTGTCGCGAGCCTTCATATACATATTCAGCGCCACGACGGCTTCGTCATCAAACCCACGGCCGATCGAAGCCAGCACACCGGCATAAATGACGGCGCTCAAACCAGCGAGTTCGTAGAAGTCGGCACAAAAGTCACGGCGGAAGAAGGAAGTCATGAGGTTTGCTTCTTCCATGACGTCGTCAGACGCCGTTTTGCCGATGACCATCATCAGTGGAATGCCATACGTCGCGGCGAATTCCATGGTGAGCATGGGCATGCCGCTCATGATGCCAACTTCGACGGGCATGATACGGCGCGTCATGAACATTTCGGGCGGCTTGAGTTCGAGGTGCATGGAAGCGCGGTCGTGCAGACAGCGTGCGGCCATGAACATATCGTCGATGACTTCGAACACGTCGTCACCGGCGGCAAACCTGAGTTGAGAACGCTGCAGATACCAGTCAAGATTACGGTAATCGGTCTCATCGCAGTGTTTGCTGAAGAAATCGGTACACTCGTCGAGCCTGGCATCGATGGCTGCAAGATCGATATTTTTGATACGTGCGTCACCGCGTGGCGCGGTTTCAAACTCGTTGACCACGGTCGGTTCAAAAGATTCGGGGTTCAAATTTTGTTTTGTATTCGTCGAATCCGTATCGCTCATGCGTTTTCTCCTCAGCAAAATAAGTTTGGTCTGCATTCATGCGGCGTATTCGCGCACGCGAATAGCCGCATGGCGTCGGGCGTATTCGCAAAGCGAATAGCCCGCGCTCCCCAAAATATCCCAAATAATCGTCATTTCAGCGTTGCAACGTGTTTTCCGTAGCAACGACGCGAGCCTTAGGCGTTTTCATTCAGCGCAGCTCGCATTTCAAACATCCCAAGCACGCGGATCAATCGATTCCGAGCTGATCGCGCGTGAAGTAGGTGGGTTCAGACGCGTCGTAGCGCAATTCGCGTTTGGGCTCGAAATAGACGAGCGGAGCCTCGAAGGCGTCGGCGGCACCGAAGAATTTGGTGAGGCGGCGCGAAATGGAGACGAGGTGCGCGAAGTCGGCAGCGTAGGGCGTCTCGATGAAACCGAGGCGGAAGGACGTTTCGCGAACTTTGGGAAGCGGAATGACACCAATGGAGAGGGCATCGTCGCATTTAAGGACACCAAGGGCGGCCATTTCACGGGCGATCCAGAGGATCTCGTAGGTGAGTTGGAAGCCACCGATATGCTGCCAGAGGCCGGAGACGACGTCCTGCATTTTTTCGGAAGCGAGGAGGGCATCGACGCCTTTTTTGCCAAGTTTTGCGAGCGACGCGCGAATGATGAGGAGCCAATGCAGGTTAGAGAGGTCCTCGGCGCGATTGGCGAGTGCACCGTCCATGAGTTCGGTGATAATTTTGTCGACGCCTTTTTTGGAGCGCATGAGGTTGGAATAGAGGCCCATCTGGTCGAGGAGCGCGAAGGACTGGCCGCCGCGGCTCGTGTTAAGGCGACCGCCGTAGCGGAAGAGCTGGATCGCGAGTGCCGAGAGGCGGAAGAGCGCAAACTGGGCGTCTTCGGCGAAATCGTCGGCCGTAAAGCCGTAGTCAGCAGCCGTCAGGAGCTTGCCACCGGGGCGTGTACGCCACCAGCACTGGATCGCGCGAACGTTGTCAGCGACGACGTCTTCGTCGAGGCGGAATTGCTCGATGCGGACTTTTGGCGCGCTTTCAAATTCACCGTCTTCGTTTTCTTCCTCTTCTTCGTCAGCTTCGGCGAACGCGGCGCGGACGAGTTCGAGCGGCATTTCATCGTCTTTGGGTTTGACCGGCGTCACGACCACTTCGACGTGGGTCGAAGAGATAGGCACCGATTCGGGCGCCATCATGACAACAGGCGCAGCCACGGGGGCGGCCACGGCGACAGGCGCAACCACGGGGGCGGCAGCCACGGCTTTGGGCGCGGCCACGGGAGCGTCAGCCACGGCTTTGGGTGCGGACGCTTTGACCTCGGCTTTCACGGCCGGTTTGTCGTCATCATCATCAGACGCATCGTCGGCGTCATCGTCGTCATCGTCGTCATCGTCGTCTTTCGGTGCAGCCTTCGACGCGGCTTTCGACGCAGCCACAGGCGCCTTGGCGACGGGGTTTTCATCGTCGTCATCGTCGTCGTCATCGTCATCGTCGTCATCGTCGTCAGACGTGTCTTCGGCGTCGTCATCATCGTCGTCATCGTCGTCATCGTCGTCGTCGAAGTCATCTTCTTCATCGAGAAGGTCATCCACGTCAATGAGCTTGATGATCTTGTCCATGCCTTCTTTACCGAGTTCGCTCAAACCCCATCGAATACCGACGGTCTTGATGTGCTCACTCGCCACGAGCCAGGAGACCCATGCTTTGAAGTCGACGAGCGTCGGTTGCGTGCCTGGATACACGTAGCTCGTGATGTAGCGATACATTTCATTCGTCGAATGAAGACGCTCGGCAAGCGCATCCATGATGTATTTCATCAGGATCTCGTTCTTTTCAGTCAAATGTTTGAAAAGGTGACGCTTGCGGTCTTCCGGATCGATGATCTTCGACAATGCTGTCAGGAATTCACCCGCTTTGATCTGTTTTTCGTTCTCGAAATCGACATCCAAAAAGCGAAGAAGGATTTCGAAACGTTCCTTGTTGAAGAAATCGTGTTCCTTAAAGAAACGCTTAAGCCCTTTCATGTCGGGCTTTTCTTTTGTAATGAAGTTCACGACGAGCCCAAGTTTGGGCAAAAGTTCGTTGTCTTTACAACCTTCGAGCGTAGCGAATTGAATTTCCTGCATAATATGCCCCGTAATCAGAGCTGCACGACGCAGCGGTAAAAAAAATGCGCGTGCATTTTAACTGTACGGCCTATTTAACGCAAGAAAGGACGCGCAAATTTGGACATTATTTGCGCGTCAGGATCTGTTTGCCGAACTCAGTGGATCGCCGAGAACATTCGGTTTGCACGCAAGCCGTGTGTGCCGCTGCTCCACCAGATGATCTGTGCGCGTCCTTTGATATTGTCGACGGGCACCTGTCCCCAACATCGCGAGTCGAGCGAGTTGTCGCGGTTATCGCCCATCGCGAAAAAGTGACCTGGCTTAACGACGATCGGCCCAAAGTGACTATCGGTCTCGGGCAGTTGATGCGTCATCGTGGTGAATTCCGCGTCACCGTGCCGCACGTGGTTCCAATAACCTTCACGTCGGTCAGAAATACCGAATTTATTGATGACCGTGTGCTGATAATACGGCGTCGAATTTATCGGTTCGCCATTGACGAGCACGACCTGGTTGATGACCTCGATACGGTCACCTTCCACCCCGATAACGCGCTTAATGTAGTCTTTCTCGCCCACGAGTGCTTCGGGGCGCATACACAACGAGTTAGTGCGGGCGAGGTGTTCCGCGGCTTCCTGCTGTGGGAAGGCAAACACGACGACGTCACCGCGTTTCACGTCACTGAAATGTGCGACATACTTGTTAAGGATCGGCAAACGGATGCCGTAACTCAACTTGGTAACGAAAAGCTGGTCGCCTTCAAGCAACGTAGGCACCATAGAACGCGTCGGGATCTTAAACGGCTCGATGAAGAACGTACGAAGGATGAGCGCAAACACCAAGGCAAACATCAAGCTTTCGAAAACTTCACGCGTGGCGCTTTTTTCAAAGGGTTTGAGCGCGGTCGAAGCGATCTTTTTGACCGTGGCGAGTGCCGCCAGGTCAACGCCTTGCGCACTGTCGAGCGATTCTTTAAGTTTTTGAGACGCCGCAACGAAATTCTGTTCTGCGTCTTTATCAATTTTGCCCTTACCCGCTTTGTAGAGCTTCATGGCGTCTTTGAGCGCGACTTTGGCGTCTTTGCGCATCTTGGGTGATGCGTCAAAAGCAACTTTGTTCGCAGCATCAGCCTTGTTCTCAGCGGATTCGCCATCGGACTCGTGATCAGACGGGGTGTCATTGGGCGTGTCAGCTTGGTTTTCAGCCTCAGACGGGGTGTCGTTGGGCATATCAGCCGACGTGACTTGGTTTTCAGCCTCAGACGGGGTGTTCTCAGGCGTCATAGGATTTGGTGTATCGTTTTCAGGCATACTAATCACAAAAAATCCCCCTTGTCCACGAGGTCAAGGGGGAATCTAATACGGGGGATTAAGCGATATCGGGTGACTCGACGCGGAAGAGCTGTTGTCCAAGGAAGATGAGGTCGCCGTGATAGAGGCTGCAACGGCCATTTATTTTCATCCAAGTTCCGTTAGAGGAATTCATGTCGAGGAGGTAATAATTTCCGTCTTCGCGCGGGAAGATCTGAGCATGTCTTCCGCTCATGAAGCGGTCTTTATTGAAGATGATATCGCCCTGTTCACGTCCGAAGTTAGCGCCTTCGGGTGAGAGGCAATAAACATTCTGAGTAATATTGCCGATACCGATCTGTACGAGTTTGAAATCGCCGTTTGTCGGGGGTGATCCCATATATCGGGTACCATCGGAGGAACGAGCTTTTGAAGAAACGACCTGTTCGAAGCGTTCGAAGCGGAGCAACTGTCGTCCAGCCAAAAAGACATCACCGGGGTGCAACATGACCTCACCGCGCACGCGGATGTATGAGCCATTGAGGCTATCGAGGTCTTCGATATAAAGGCTTCGGTCTTTAACGATGAGTCTTGCCTGACGGGGCGAGAGGTAGGCATCGGTCGGGAAGCGGGAGTCGCCGGAGCGGCCAATGATGGTCTCGTTGTATTTCAGGGGGATACGCGCGCCATCGGTAGAATCTTCGTTGATCTGAATGAGGGAGATATCGAGATCGATCGGCTGAACGTCGATCTCCTCGAATTCGTGTTTATCGCCAGCATTACCGAGGTAAGCGGCGCAATAACCGCAATACTTATTGGAGCGGGGGCAAACGGCACCACAGCTTCGACAATGGACTTCATTTTCGCCGACGGGGGCGGAATAAAAGATGTCGGAGAGGGAAGAATCGCCGTAGGCATCGTGACCAACGCTCGAAGAGTTTTTACGACGTTTTGCGGAACCGCCACTGGAAGCTTTGTCGTCTTCTTTCGCAAGGACTTTGAGCAGGACCTCGGTAAGACGCTCATCGATGTGGCCGGCATTAGAACCATTAACAGTCATTGAGAACCCCTGTATGAAACAGCGTCTGAAGGACGTGTTGTAAGGCGTAAGGACATAACATGGTATGAAAAAAGGCCCGCGATGCCGTAAGCCATCACGTTAAACGACCCTGCAAAGCAGGTGGGCCTCGGTATAGAGTCGGAAAGTATCCTGGACTAGCAGGCGCGCTCGCCGGATCTCTAGGGGATGAGTCCCAATGATTAACGCACAAGGGGTTTAGCATAAATCGGCGTTTCGCGAACACCGCAGGCTTTACGCGTTTATAACACGAACGAGCTCAATGGGGATAAAAAAAAAGCCTTCTGTGACCAGAAGGCTTTTATTTTTCGCAAAGCTTTTAAGCAGCCGGACGATTAATCCTGAACTTCACCGGTCGTGGGGACCATGGCTTTACGCGTGCGGACGGATTTGATACGGGCAGCTTTACCACGGAGGTCACGGAGGTAATAAAGTTTCGCGCGACGAACGTTACCGAGGATGGAAACTTCGATCTTAGCGATTTTCGGTGAGTGGATGGGGAACGTACGTTCAACACCGCAGCCGTAGGAAATTTTACGGACGGTGAAGGTTTCGCGGCAGCTGGAACCGGAGCGACGGATCACGACGCCTTCGAAGATCTGGATACGTTCTTTATCACCATCCTTGATGGAGCAGTGAACGCGAACCGTGTCGCCGGGGCGGAAATCAGGAATGTCGTTACGGAGCTGTTTTTTCTCGATAGCAGCGATAATTGGGCAAGTCATGTTTTTAAATCTCCTAAATTTGGAATCATGCGTTAATGACACGCGGCGCGATAGTATGCCCGAGCCGATGTCAAAAGTCAAACCATTTGCGGCCCCATCACAGCGATTTTGAGGGGTCATCATCCGCCTGCCCAGCGGATGATTTACGTCGGCGTCGTTTCGGCTTCGGCTGGGCGAGTCCGACAAGAATCTTGTCTTCTTCGGAGAGCGAGTCAGATAGACGCTCGTAGATCTCGGGACGGCGTTCTTTCGTTCTAAGAATGGACGCTGCACGACGCCATTTCGCTATAGCTTCGTGGTTACCTCCCAAAAGAATATCGGGAACACAAGCGCCTCTAAAGTCAGTGGGGCGCGTATATTGAGGATATTCAAGCCAGCCATCGGAGAAGCTTTCCTCAACAGAAGAATCATCATTTCCGAGAACACCAGGCCATAATCTGGCGATGGCATCTGCCATGACCGAAGCGGCTAGCTCACCTCCGGTCAGAACGTAGTCACCAATAGAAAGTTCCTCGTCGACGTAGGCGCGAACGCGCTCATCAACACCTTCATAATGACCACACACGAAAGCAACAGACTGATGCTCCGAACTGATCCGCCGCGCGACTTTCTGATCAAACGGCTTTCCCTGCGGGCTCGTAAGCACGACATGAATGCCGGGATGATCTTTGCGAACTTGTTCGATCGCATCGACAATGGGACCGGGTTGCATCACAAGACCGGCGCCACCACCATACGGCGCATCATCAACGCGATGGTGCTTGTCTGTACTAAAATCGCGAATCTGGGTAAACGAATAACTGAGCGTGCCAGCGGCTACCGCTCGACCAAGGATCGAGCTGCTCATCGCCGTCTCAAAGTACGCCGGAAAGAGCGATACAAAACAAAGATGACTCATGATCTACGCCTCGTCGTCATTATAGACAGCGTCGATCTGGGCCATCCATTCTCCATCGACTTCGATCGTACCTTTCTCGGTATCGACATTACCCACATATTGAGCGACGAAGGGAACCATGCCACTGCCTTTGCCGGACGTGCGCGAATAGCATAGCAATTCGTGGGCACCACTCGGCATCACGCTTTTCACTTTTCCCCAATCATGACCAGACGAATCCACCAAGTTAAGACCGATCAAATCGCAGACGTAAAACTCGTCTTTCAGCGGTTTGAGAGCTGAACGGTCGATATAAACTTCCAGACCAGTCAGGCCAAAAGCTTTGTCGCGGTCATCAATGCCTTCCAGCGTCAGCGCATAGAAATGCGTGCATTTCTGGCAACGGAGCACCTTATATGGCTTCTGTTCGGAACCAAGGTAGACCGTTTTCACGTGCGCAAGCGTCGTGCTATCCTCATCTTTCGGAAATACACGAACTGCTCCGAGAATGCCATGTGCGCGGCCGGCTTCGCCGACCAGTATTCGCGATTCAGACATCGTCGTCTCTCAAAAAAAAGCACCATGATCATACGAAACATGGTGCAAATATACGATATAAAACTCGGGCGCTTATTCGACAACATCAAGCGTTACACGATATGGCAACGCCTGTTTTCTCGCCGCCGCATTCAAAATCGTACGAATCGATTCCGCCGTGCGGCCCTGTTTGCCGATAATCTTACCCATGTCGCCAGCAGAAACACGAAGCTCCAGAACGAGCGTATCGCCCTTCATCACCTCGGTCACATTCACGCCATCGGGGTCATCAACAAGGGTCTTAGCTATACATTCAACGAGTTCTTTCATGTCCTTACTCCACGACCAGTTCAAATCGATTACTTGGCTGCTTTCGCCTGGGCGATAAGCGTGCGAACCGTGTCGGAAATCGAAGCACCCTGGGCGATCCACGCATCAACACGTTCCATGTTGAAGTTGATCTTGTGGGGGTTGCTCACGGAATCATACGTTCCGAGCTGTTCAATGTAGCGGCCGTCACGAACATTGCGGCTGTCCGTGGCAACGAGTTTGTAAAACGGATGGTGCGTCGCACCGTGTCTCTGAAGTCGAAGACTTACTGCCATCTTTCCTCCAATATACCTTATTGAGTATCTGCTTTGCAGCTTTGACTAAAAACGCTGTTCTTCCATACCTCCGGAAGTCCAGACAAAAACGCACGCGCTTTTACGCTCCACCACGCCCATTGTCAACCCATTTTTGCCAATCAACAACTTGTAACACTATTACATTAAATATGTGCGTCTGTGTTTGACAAATCCAATCAAGACGAATAATTTTAATGGCCTTTTTTCGATATGCCTACATGTCGGAAAGTCGGGCTTCAAAACCATACTCAATCTTTTCATCCCGCAAATCGGAACAACCCAATGATACCGATTCGCATAAAATAAAGGATCGTTCGCTTCATGACTTCCAAAGTAATTCGCTGCTCATTCTGTGGCAAAGAAAAAAAAGATGTTCAGAAATTGATCTATCGCAAAGACTCCCCTGATCAGGGCGTCTGCATCTGCGACGCATGCATCACACTCTGCCGGGAAATTATGGCCGAAGAACCCCGCCCCGCAGGTGATACCGCCATGCCAACCTCCGCAGATATGCTCCCAACCAAAATCAAAGCCTACCTCGACGAAAATATCGTCGGACAGGACCGCGCAAAGATCGCCATGAGCGTCGCGATCTACAACCACTACAAACGTATCGAGAACAAGTCTGACGAAAAAGACGACGTCACACTCTCAAAAGGCAATATCCTGATGATCGGACCGACCGGGTGCGGAAAAACTCTCATCGCGCAGACCATCGCAAAACTCCTCAATGTCCCCTTCGCCGTCGCAGATGCTACGACACTCACCGAAGCCGGTTACGTCGGCGAAGACGTCGAAAATATCATCAAAAATCTCTGGCTCGCCGCAAACAAAAATATCGAACAAACCGAACGCGGTATCGTCTGCATCGACGAAATCGATAAGATCGCTACGCGCGGCGCCGGCGGACGCGATGTCGGCGGCGAAGGCGTACAACAGGCCCTCCTCAAAATGATCGAAGCCGGAACGGTCACCTTCTCACCCGACGCTTCCAAAAATCGACCTGGCATGCAGGATCTCATCCGCGTCAACACCACAAACATCCTCTTCATCTTCACCGGCGCCTTCACAAAACTCGCCAATATCATCGAAAAACGCGTCGGCGATACCTCCATGGGCTTCACCGCCGTCGCAACAAAAAAAGAATTACAAAACGAGTCCAAACTCCTCGAACAGGCAACCACACAGGATGTCATCAAATACGGACTCATCCCCGAATTCATGGGCCGTATCCCCATCATCGTCACCCTCGATGAACTCACCGAAGACATGCTCCTCGACATCGTCTCAAAACCAAAAAATAGCATCCTTCGTCAGTATGTGCGACTCTTCCAGTTCGAACACGTCCGACTCAACGTCACCCATGAAGGACAACTCGCCATCGTCCGCGAAGCCATCCGCCGAAAAAGCGGCGCCCGCGGCCTCCGATCCATCTTCGAAGAAGTTATGCTCGACATCATGTACGAAATTCCGTCCATGAAAAATCTCGCCGAAGTCATCATCGACGAAGACGTCGTCCTCAAAAAGAAAGAGCCCATCCTCCGCTTCACCGAAGAAGCTTCCTAGTCTTCCATCAGCCTTTTTTTGGGATATGGCAGGGGAAAGCCTTCCCCTACGCGGCTATTTTTCACACAAAGGTGCGCAGCTCGCTACGCACCTTTGTGAAAAAATACGCCGCTACCCCTTCTCGCCTGCGGCGCGCCCCCAGCTTGTACGCTTTTCACCACGCCACCCATCACAGATTTATTTGGAGATCTCCAATCTATGTCCGACAAAGTTTTTCACTCCGGATTTATTGCGCTCGTGGGTCGCACGAATGCCGGTAAATCCACGCTCGTCAACGCATTGACGGGCGAGCGCGTCAGCATCACAAGTTCAAAAGCTCAGACGACGCGAAATAAGATCCGTGGCATCGTCAACCGTGACGACGCCCAATTCGTTTTTATCGACACACCAGGTCTGCACGACTGGCTCAAACGCACACTCAACCAGGTCATGATCCAACAGGCTCTGTCCAGCCTCGGCGACGCCGACACCGTGTTGATGCTCATCGACGCTAACCACGCTCTGCAAAAAAATGGCGAGATCGAAGAAATCGAAGCCGGGCTCATTGACGCCCTCAAAAAAGTCAATAAACCCGCTGTCCTCGCCATCAACAAGCTCGACATGCTCTCTGACCCGGCTAAAGTGCTTCCCATCATCGCCAAATATAGCCAGGCCTATCCGTTCACCGATATCGTCGCTGTCAGTGCCAAAAAACATCGTGAACTCGAAACCCTGCTCGACTGCGTCGTCAAAAATCTGCCCGAACAAGAAGCCCTCTATCCAGAAGAACTCTATACCGACCAGTCAGAACGCTTTTTGGCCGCCGAAACGATTCGAGAAGTCATCTACTATCAGATGAGTAAAGAGCTTCCCTACTCCGCCGTCGTTGAGATCGACGACTTCAAATCGATGCGTGATCGCAACCGCATTGAGATCAAAGCTACCATCTACGTCGAACGCGAAAGCCAAAAAGCCATTTTCGTCGGTAAAGCAGGCGCCCAGATCAAATCGCTCGGTATCGCTGCTCGCGAAAAACTCGCCAAAGTCCTCGACGCCAACATTCAGCTCGAACTCGTCGTCAAAGTCAAAGCTGAGTGGAGCGAAAACATGAAAGACCTCCGCGAATTCGGTCTGGCAGACAAGTAAGGAGAGACACCTATGTCAAAACGTCAACGCCTTCCCATCGTCGCACTCGTCGGCCGACCAAATGTCGGCAAATCGAGACTGTTCAACCGCTTCGTGGGTTCGCGCAAAGCCCTCGTCGAAAACACGCCAGGTGTCACGCGCGACCGAAACTACGGCACGGCCAAATGGGATCACCACCAGTTCACCGTCATCGATACTGGCGGTTTTGAACCCGATTCCAACGACATTTTGCTCGAACAGATGCGCGTACAAGCCCAGTTGGCCGTCGAAGAAGCGGATGTCATCGTCTTCGTCGTCGACTCACGCGCCGGACTGCTGCCCGCTGACTGGCAGATCGCCGATATTCTCCGAAAATCCAGCAAACGCGTCATTCTCGCCGTCAACAAGATCGATCAGCCAAAACTCATCGACCTCTCATACGAATTTTACGAACTCGCTTTTGAAGAACTCATCGCGATCTCCGCGGAACACGGTCTCGGCTTCAGCGAACTCGCCGACGCCGTCACGCGCGATTTCCCGACCGTCGACGATGACAGCAACAAACATCATAGATTCGAACTCGATAACGACTTCGGCGAATTCACCGAAGAATACGTCGAACAGTTCGGCGAATATCCCAAAGGCTATGAACCGTCTGAAGACGACGAATTCGAAGACGATTACGAAATGGTCGATGGCGAACGCGTCCAGTTCATTCCGGCAGAAGACGGCGATGAAAGCGAATTCAACGAGGCTGACGAAGAAAGTGACGTTGACGCTGACAACGAAAATGACGTTGACGCTGACGACGAAATGACCTTCGTCCAGACCGAAGAAGATTACGAAGACTTCACAGAAGATGAGGAAGAAGACCTCAATCGCGCTCACACGTTTGAAAGCGAAGACGACGCTGAACTCTACGAAGTGCCCGCAACAGCACGCGACGAAAACTCACTCGAAGAACGTGTGCTGAACGAAACGATCTCGGTCGCCGTACTTGGCAAGCCCAATACCGGCAAATCCACGCTGATCAACCGCTTGCTCGGCTACAAACGCCTTTTGACGGCCGACATTGCCGGCACCACGCGTGACACGATAGACACCGAGCTCGAAGGCAAAGACGGTCAGCAGTTCCTGCTCATCGACACGGCCGGTATTCGACGCAAATGCACGATCAGCCAGCGTATCGAAAAATTCTCGATCGTCAAAGCACTCGACGCGGTCGAACGTGCCGATATTGTGCTCATCGTCATCGATGCACGCGTAGGCGCCACGGATCAGGACCTCAAAATTGCGCAGATCGCCATCGAAAAAGGCTGTGCCATCGCCGTTTTGCTCAACAAGTGGGACCTCATCGAAGGTAAGACCGATCAGACGGCAACCGAATACATCAAAGACGCTAAAGAAAAGTTCTCGTTCATCGAACATGTGCCCGTCTTCACGATCAGTGCCCTAACCGGAACGCGTACGCACAAGATCCTCGACATCGCCAAGAAGCTCTACATTCAGGCAAGCGTCCGCGTGCCGACGGGTGAATTGAACCGTGTCTTCCGACGTATCTTGGCCGATCACAACCCACCGACGGTCGGCAGCCGCACGCTCAAGTTCTACTTCGCGCAACAGGTCGCCATCCGTCCACCGACGTTCGTGATCCAGTCAAACGCGCCTGAGATCATTCCAAGCGACTACAAGCGCTACATCATCAACCAGATCCGTCGCTACTACGGCTTTGCCGGGACGCCTATCCGCATCCTGTTCAAAAAACCAGCTGGTCGCCGCAAATGGACGGATAAAAAGTAAAACCGCTCATAACGGTGTTGGTCTTCACGCCTAGCTGAACTTCGCCATTTGACAAAAACTGAGCTGAAGACAAACACCAAAAACCAAAAAAGACGCGTCGATCGACGCGGCTTTTTGAGTTTTTAGAGCATTACGCGGTTAAAGCGCAGTCTTCCAAAGGCCATGCAGGTTGCAATAGGCATACACGGCGATGGGCATTTCACCATCGGTCATGCAGAAACGCGCTTCAGGCTTGTCACCAGGTTTGAGCGCGATGCGATGACCACCCTTGGACGTTTCGACGAAGATCCACTGAATGTAGTGGGCATCGACCATCGGGTGTTCAGCACTGCCAACATTGACAATGAGGCGCATACCGCGTTCATCAGCCTCGACCGTCACCACAGGAAGGTGCTTTTCAACGCTGGCTTCGACCGTGTTGGCAACAAGTTCAACCATTTTATCGCCGCAACAAACCGGGTTCACGCCAGAATCATTGACCATTCCAATGAGATTACCGCAATGTTTACAAACATAAAAACGAGGCATAAGACAATCTCCCAAGGCTGAGTACGCAACGATCCGCCGACCAGGACGGACGGTTGCGCACGTAAAAGTACTAACTCAACGACTTAGCAGCTTTTTTCATCTTCTTGTCGCAGAGTTTCAGCACATCGAACATGGAGTTAACGGACTCGACTGCGCTTGGATCAAGCCCCTGAGCCGCGTTGACGATCTTAACGACCTGATCGGCGTATTGAATGACCGCGTCAAAACGTGTTGACCAAGTCTTGACGAAGTCTTCTGACGCCGAAGTGCCAGACGAGACGGCAGGATTGTTTTGCGCACTGGCGAGTAAGGAACGGAGAGATTCGATCTGAATCGAGTTCGAACTAAGCGAGGCGTTGGCTTCGTCACGTTCGGCACGAAGTTGCGCCGATTCGGCTTCGAGAGCCGCCACGCGTTCTTTCGCTTCATCGGCAGCGGCGCGAAGCGCTTCGATATCACCGGCCGCATTCTGCATTTCAGCAATCTCAGCGCGCAATGCAGAAATTTGGTTACCGGCATCAACCGCTTCGGCACGAAGCTGTTCGAGTTCCGCACCCGTGATCTCGTTGGCTGACTGAGCCATGTTCAACGAGCTTTGAACTAAGTTAAACTCCTCTTTCGTGGAATCAAGTTCCTCTTTCAAATTTTCAATTTGCGTTTCGAGGTAAACGTTCTCTTCACGCGCTTTTTCAAGTTCCTGCTTGAGTTCCGCCACTTCGGCACCAGAGTTGGTCGAGCTTTCACTGGCTTCGTTGAGCTTGGAACGCAGATCTTGAATTTCGCCAAAGTGACGCGTTTTTTCATCGTTGGATGCTTCGAGTTCGTCGCGCAACGCAACAAGTTCCTGCTGAAGTTTGAGGTTTTCTGCACAAACTTCACCGAGCTTGTCGTTGAGCGCCATGATCTGGCCATCGAAATCACCTTTAGCTTCGTTCGAGGCATCAAGTTGAGCACGCAACTGAACGATCTCTTCCTCATTCGCGTTGGACTCAGCACGCAATTCGTCGAGTTCCGCGTTTTGACGGCTCACACAAGCCTGATATTCATCGACTTGGTCTTGAAGAGCCTTCGCCTGGTTTTGACTTTCAACGAGTTGTTGCTGCAAGGCTTCGGCATTGGCAGCATTCGCAGCAATGACGTTTTGAGCTTCACCAAGTTGCTGCGTCAGACTGGCAACAGCCTCGTCCTGACCAGCGACCGAGTTTTGAGCCTGAGCACATTGAGCCTGAACGGTTTCGATGTCCAACTTGAGTTCGGATACCTGATCACGCAGCTTTTCGAGTTCTTCATTGGCGGCACCAAGCTCCGATTCGGCTTTGACGCGCGCCACTTCAGCATTATCACATTGTTGAAGTGCAGATGCAGCCTGTTCGAGTGCCTCGGCGCGCTCAGCTTCAGCCTCAGCCTGAGCTTTTTGGGCACGTTCCAACAGGGCGCTCATTTCTTCCGCCGCACGTTCGGCCATGGCCTGAGCTTTTTCGGCCTCCAAGCAATTCTTTTCGACATCGGCCATTTGTTCGCGCAGATCCGACATTTCAGCTTCAGCTGACATGCGCGCATCATCTGACTCGGTGATGCCGTCATGTACAGCGCGCAACTCATTTTCTGCAGCGACACGAGCTTCCTTGGCCACCGACAGACTTTCTTTCAACGTAGCGACTTCGTTTTCGAGAACGCCAACTTTTTCAAGAACGTCGTCGCGTTCAGCCATCGTCTTTTCTAGGCACACACCAAGTTTTTCAGCTTCGTGTTCGGCGGCTTTCAAACGAGTCCTAAGTTGCGTCACCTCAATTTCGAGAGCCGCCGGGTCAGGCACAGCGCCAAGATCAGGCGCACTCATTGTGTAATTGTTTTTCTGAGCATAGACGAATTGAGGTTCAGACTCTTCCTGAATGCAACTGATCTCGGAACGCGGATCATCGATACAAGTCAGATTGCTAACGGACTGAACGACAGCGGGGATTTCAACCGATTCACCATTAACTTCTGGATCGTACGCATCACGCGCATCGGCTTCGTTCAGCGCCATCGAGAGCTTATCGACCTGAACGATCTCAGATTCTGCAGGCACAGCAACGTCGGCAAGGAATTCACCAGGTTGGTCGAGCGCATCCTCAATGGGGCTGATGTCTTCGTCCAACTCATTTTCATCCATATCGTCGTCGTAGCTGCCAACCGACACGTCATTGAAAGCATCGAAGTCACCGTTCTGATCGTTAACCTCGTCAGACAATGCGGACTCATCAGCATCGTCAATGGCTTCGACGATAACGGACTCTCCAACGCGATTGGCCAAGGCATCGCGGTCGTCATCAACAACACTTCGGGCATCGGTCACCGGCAAAGGTGTATCGTAACCAGCGTCCTGACCCTCGTCTGCCATCGGAACCGCGTCGTCTGCCATCGGAACCGCGTCATCTGCCATCGGAACCGCGTCGTCTGCCATCGGAACCGCGTCGTCTGCCATCGGAACTGCGTCGTCTGCCATCGGAACTGCGTCGTCTGCCATCGGAACTGCGTCGTCTTCCATCGGAACTGCGTCGTCGTAGTCATGATTTTGGTCATACGAAGCTTCCGCCACGTCATTTTGAGGCGCATTCATCGGAGCGTAAGCATCGACGAACTCTTGTTCCTCGCGATAAGCCGGATTTTCGCTACCATGATAGCTATTTTCAACGTGGTTATCGGCATAAAGCACATTTTCGGGCATGACCGAATTGCCATAAGCCTCCTCGTTGGCCAAATTAGCGCTGCTATCGTATTCATGTGGCACAAAACCGCGTTGCGGATGAGGCACCATGCGACCGCCGCGATCACGCTGATTTCGGCGTGGTGCGGGCGGTACCATATTGTTCACGGGGTTGCCTCCAGCGGCATTAACGGCCGGCATCTGAGATGACGAAGGCGCCGACACACCACTTGCTTCCCCAGCACGACCGATTGGAACGCTACGCGTCACACGTCGCGCCGTCGGCGCGATCTGAGCCGACGGCCCAACAGAACTATCTCGTCCAAAGCGGGCACCACGAGCCCTGGCGCCATAACGATCACCAAGCGGCGCAGGCGCGATCGGCATTTCTTCATGATCGACCATCTCTTCGACCGGGCCATTGTTCACCGGTTCGTCAGCCTGAATCTGCCCTGACACAGGTTCAGACACCGGTGCAGACGCATCGACCGGTTCTTCCTGAAATTCTTCGTCGCCTTCCATGGGCGGCATGCTCGCCCCCTCGTTTGAGGCCACTGATTCATAAGGCCCCTCGTCATTCGTCGCCGCGTCGATCTCATCGAGGCTAAACGCCTGGGTCGGATTAGGCGACGATCCAAACGATTCCTCGCCTCTGTCGTCAAAGCGACGCTCTTCCAGATCCTGATCTTCAACAGGAGCCGGTTCATTCGCGGCTTCAAAGTTGGCCGGTGCCCCAAGCTCTTCCTGCGGCTCGAACGCCGGCATCGGCGCCTGTGCAGGCGCAGCCTGCGCCACACGTTCCATTTCCTGATCAAAAGAAGGCTGGTTGATCATCGTCGGACGGAACGTACCGTTACTGTTCGGAATGGGACGCATGCCCACATTATTAGGTAACGACGGACTTGGAATTGACGGTTGTTGTGCGCCAATACCACTCATCGGGATCTTGGGCGCACCTGGCATAGACGCAAAACCAGCAGGTTTGTTCTGAGGCATGCCAACCATCGGCGAACCAGGCATACCAGGCATAGGACTATTCGGCATTGGCCCACGACCACTCGCCAGCGAGCCGCCTGGCATCTGACCAGGCATGCCAACCATCGGGCCACCAGGCATCTGACCCCCCATCGGGCCACCAGGCATCTGACCACCCATCGGACCACCAGGCATACCACTCATCGGACCGCCAGGCATCTGACCGGGCATGCCAACCATCGGACCTTTGGGCGGCATCTGACCAGGCATGCCAACCATCGGACCGCCAGGCATCTGACCGGGCATACCAACCATCGGCTTGTTCTGAGGCATCTGACCAGGCATCTGACCGGGCATACCAACCATCGGCTTGTTCTGAGGCATCTGACCAGGCATGCCCATCGGAGCGCCGGGCATCGGACGTATCATGCCCGGTTGAGGCGCGGCACCAGGTAGTTCAGAAAACTCCAAATTCGATTCACCACAACGCAATACGTCACCAGGACGAATCTCAAAAGGTTCCATCGGCTTGATGCGCATATTGTTCACATAACAACCGTTCGAGCTGTTATTGTCGATAAAATAATACCGACCGTTCTGGAAAACGACTTTAGCGTGAAATCGTGAAACAGCCTTCGTCATGATCCTCAGCATGTTACCTTCGTTGCGACCTATGGTCACTTCCGGCTGCTGCGCATTGACATCGGCATAAAAAGACTGAAAATTCTGATCCCTATAGACAATTCGCGCCACGATGCATCTCCTTAAACGGATTTTTAGGCCCTCCCTTAGGGCATACATCTATTAAATTTATCACAATGCGCCTCGACTTACTAGCAGGCGTTCATCAATTCGTCATACCTTGGCTGCTCCCGCCTCGAAGAAGAAAGGAATAAGGCGGAGATGAAACCAATTCGATACGCGACGGGTCGATTTTTCAGCAGAGACCATTGCTGTCAGCGTCAATAGCACACGTCTGAACATAACATGCCTGACCATCCATGGGCATGAGGTTGCACACAGGCACGTTGACGCCTTCAGCTACCTGAAACAAGCTTACACTCAAAGTTACTGCTAATTTTGACGCAAATTTGAGCTGTCCCCAGCAATGTTCGAGCAATCTTGTGCACATGCTGCTTTGTCATCACAACCAAATTATTTGCGTCACCATCAGCACAAGCGAGGATGGCAAAAAACGTTGCCAGAAAATAAGCAGAACAAAAAAATGATTAATTTCTTTATACGAACACCACAGTGACAATTTGTATAAAAGCAGCGTTATCACTGTGGTGTGAACTACAAATACTAATTATTCTTCATCTTGGCTTTCTTCATTGTCAGAAGAACCAATACATGTTTCTAAACTGTTGAGAAGTGAGGCACAAGCGACTTCGGAGTCACTCTCATGATCCCATTCACAAATATAAAATGAGCGCATAGCGTCTTTGCAGTCATCTGTTTGTTCGCTGATGATACTGTTTACCTCCGCGATACAATCTGAAATAGGCTCGTCATTATCGGGGTTATCATCATTGATGTGTTTTTCATATTCTCTAACGCAAAATTCATTCGCTTTAATACCATAATACAAATCGAGGTATTTTGTAGCGAGACAAAGATTTTTGTCATCAGAAGCTGACTTGCATGCTGTATCACGTTCTGATGCAGATTTATCTTTGTTTTCATAATTACATTTAACGGAGGCTTCGAGTTTGTCTTTGCAATCCGCAGCTTTTTGAATAAGATTTTGAGTATCATTAATGCACGAAGCCTGAGTTGCAGTATCATTATTGATCGCTTTGCAATAATCCGTTGTCATATCTTCAACGGACTTTTCAGCAGGTTTATCCGCGCATTTATTATCTGCGCCGCAATACGTGCTCTTGCATTCATCGCCATTGGCGCAATCGGCACCGTTGTCATTTTTGCTGTCGGCTGCTGGTTTATCCGCGCATTTTTTATTATCACCGCAATACGCGCTCTTGCATTCATCGCCATTGGCGCAATCAGCACCATTATCTTTTTTGCTGTCGGCTGCTGGTTTATCCGCGCATTTATTATCTGCGCCGCAGTATTCGCTTAAGCATTCATCGGCATTTACGCAATCAGCACCGTTGCTCTTTCTGTCATCGTCACTATCGCTATCACACGCCGTGAAACCGAGGGATAATAAACTTACAAAACCCACCATTGTCACTAATTTACGCATCAATTCTCTCCTATAAAAATCATATAAAAACACGACACTGTTCGGATCATTCCAAACAGCCGTGACGAGTTGATAACAGCATTTTTAATGCCATCCTTAACAAAATTAAAGTTAATACGCAAATCGCAGCTCAGCCAATTCACTAGCGTTACTGATAATCGACCTCGGCGCCAAACCAGTTTGTAAATCGCACAACCTGAGTGCCTTCTATGTTTTTCATGCGTTCGGGTGCCAGATCGACTTTGCCCATACCATCGGGCAGGTCGACAACAAAATGAGGAATAGCAAGCCCCGAAAGGCGACCACGCAAATGGGTCATGATGTTCAGCCCAGTCTGAACGGGCGTGCGAAAATGACTCGTGCCCTGCGCGACATCGCACAAAAAGAGGTAATACGGTCGACAGCCGTGACGAACCAACCAGCGATTCAAGGCTTCATGCGCTTCGGGCGCTTCATTGACGCCACGCAGCAGCACACTTTGGTTGCCGAGAATACACCCGGCGGCGCGCAAACGCCGAAACGCCAATTCCGACTCAAGGCTGGCCTCGTTGGGATGATTAAACTGTGTGTTGACGTAAAGCGGCGCGTAACGTTCAAACACGCGCAAAAGCGCGTCATCATTGAGACGCTGCGGCAAAGTGCACGGCATGCGCGTGCCGATACGGATCACATCAATGTGTTCGCACGCGCGTAAACGCGCCACAACTTTTTCGATAAACGGCGTGGGCAGCGCCAACACATCGCCGCCCGAAAGCAGCACGTCGCGGATCTGTGTATTCGCACAGACAGCATCGATGGATGCCATGATCAGGTCTTCGGTCGGCGTCTGCATCTGACCGACTTTGCAGCGACGCGTGCAGTGGCGACAACGCATCGCACACTCATGTGTCGTGTAGATCAGTACTCTGTCGGGATAGCGCCGCGTCGCGCAGCCAAAATACGTATGTCGCGCTTCCCCCAGCGGGTCGTCCATCAACGCGTCAGCAACCTGCGTCTCGGCCATCGACGGCACCCCCTGACGACGGATCGGACCGGCAACGTCGTTTTCAGCTACCATCAAAGCCAAGTAATGCGGGCTGAGACACAGTGAAAAGGTCGAAGCAAATGCACGAATACCTGCGCGCTCGTCCTCGGTCAGCGTCAGGATCTCATCGAGTGCCGTCTCGGTCATCACGCGATGCGCCCACTGCCACTCAAAAGATGCCCAATCCGCTTCACTCACGCCTCGCCAAATCTCAGGACGCACGGCAAATGACGACCTCACCTCGCCGATCACAGCGGGATCGCGGTTCAACGCTTTTTGTTCCGTTTCCGAAATGCTTTTAGACCCAATCATGCGCTCAAATTCCCGTCACACCATACGCCCTTACTTGCGACCGCCTTGAAAATCAACGTATTTGCCCAACAACAGCTCGTATTTGTCTTTAAACTCAGGTCCAATGTACGCCGGGTTGGTCGTGATAGACGTCGCGAGCAGGGACGAAACGGGGTTCTGAGCCTCCGTCCCGAGCGGGATCATGGGGATCAATCGTTTGATAACGCGGTGAACGTTCGCAACATTATTATTCATGTGTCCCACGACTTCTTCGACCGTCACGACGGATTCGTGCCAGCTGTCATAGTCAGTCATCTGAGCGATAGTGGCATAGGCCATCTCGGCTTCAGCGGCAAGCTTGGCTTCGGGATTGGCCGTCATGCCAACGATGTCGGCGCCCAACGTGCGATACATGAGGCTCTCAGCCCGGGTCGAAAAAGCTGGACCTTCCATACACAGGTAAGTGCCCTTGTCATGGGTCGTGATGCCTTCAGCGCGACAAGCGGCGATCAGCACCTGACGAAGCTGTTCGTTAAACGGGTAGCCGTTGGCAATGTGTACGACCAAGTCATCATAAAAAGTATTTACGCGGCGCGTCGTGCGGTCAATGATCTGGTCGGGCACACAAAAATGTTCGGGCTCATACTCAAGTCGAAGGCTTCCCACAGCCGAAAACGTGACGATCCAGAACACACCGATGCTTTTGAGCGCCCAAATGTTGGCGCGGTAAGGCACGTTAGACGGATTGATGCGGTGACCGCGTCCGTGACGCGGCAAAAAAGCCACGCGGCGGCCTTCGATCTCGGCAATAACGATCTTATCGCTCGGTTTTCCAAACGGTGTGTCGATATCCAGCTCTTCAATGACGCGCAGTCCTTCGATACTGGTCAATCCGCTGCCACCGATCATGGCGATTTGCGCTTTGACTTCCATGAGATTACTCCTTCAAAAAACAGACTTTTTCAGCCCCAACAAGTTGTTTGTGATTAGCGCCCTGGCGCACGGCGAGCAGCACCTGTCGGGCATCACGAATCCGGGAACCACAGACGGCATCGATACCAGCGTCCCACAAGCAGGGTGAGAGCGGCACACTTGGCCCGACGATGACTTTGTAGGCATCTGGACGAGCCCAGGCGATGAGGTCTTCCGTGGCATGCGTGACGAGCGTCGATGACGTCATGACGACGATATCGGCAGTTTTGAGGCGCTCAGGCGCCAGCGAGACGGGAATATCCCCCGGTTCGCAACGATGGTCGAGTTCATAAGTCTCGACTTGCAGTCCGAGCGCTTTAAAGTCCTCGCCAAAGTGAAAGTGCCCGATGAGCGCGATTGATGCGTTCGAAGCCTGTGCCCGTTGAGCGATCAGGTCTTGAGCGCGCGAGGCGAGTCCGGGCGAGTGGAATGACGGGCAAGCGGCGTTCAGCGAAGCCACGGCGAGTGCACGAGCTGTGAGGGATGGCGCCTGGTAAAGCGAGGCAAGATCGTGAACGCGTTGTCCGATGAGCGACCCAGCCATGGGCAAAATGGCCCCTGGCGGATCATCACACCAGCGATGAGCCGTGGCGCATAGACCACACCCGTACTGCGTTTGCACACAGGTCCAAAAGATGCCCACGCTGACGTCGCAGATCACGGCGTCACGTGGCACACTCGATAAAACCGACTCAAAAATGCGCGTCATTCGTTCGTTTTGAGCCGCGCGTTGCGCGGCAAAACCTTAATCAACAACGAAGGCGCCGCTACCCGATGCGACATCCTGAACGACAGAACCGGTATCGGTGGCTTCGATGGCATCCGAACTGGCAGCATCATCCGCCGGCGCCTCGACCGCGTTGTCTTCGACCTCAGTCGTCACGGACGCACACTGTTCGCGGATCGAACCATAGCGTTCAAGCCAAGCGTCGTTGTCGAGCGATTCGTCATTGTGAACCGCCTGGCAGCCATACTGCTGGAATGCGAGCTGCGCGAAGCAATCGCAATAGTCTTTCGCCCAATTCTGGTCGACGGGACCAAGAACGTTGCCATTTTCATCCACATCGTTGAGCAAAAGGCCGTTTTCGTCAAACACGGTGACATCAAAACAGGTCTTGGCAAAGCTCTTCATGTAAGCATCGCAGTCGGTCGTCGCAGCATCACCGTCCGCGTCACCGGCGGCGTCACTTTCGTCAGCGTCAGCCTGCTGGCTTTCTTCGGTCGCATTCGATGCAAACGAGTTATTGCTGTTGAATGTCACAGAACCACAAGCGGTCACACAGGCGAGGAAAGCCCCAGCCATTATCAGCATCATCCAATTTTTCATGATTGTCTCCTTAAAATCGATCCAAGCGCCAAAGCATGGCAAAAAACATTATGAATTAAGCACATTTAGCGCGGATAATCAAAACTTCTATGGAACCCAACGGCGATTTTTTTCAAAACCGACCCTTTAAGCGTGGTAACGTTAAACGAATGCGGATCATTCCGCGATCTTGGCCATCGCGATCCAGTTTTCGACCGTCATGGCACCTGGTCATGCCGAGGGGGTAGCGGCGTATTTCGCAACGCGAAATAGCCGCGTAGGGGGAGACTTCCCCCTCCCAAAGAAAATGTATAATTTTTATTGACAATGAATGTTTATGCGCGTAAAAGTTGCGCCCGTTCGAACGGACCGGAGCATAGCGCAGCCTGGTAGCGCGCTTGCATGGGGTGCAAGAGGTCGCAGGTTCAAATCCTGTTGCTCCGATTTCCAACGAACGCACCGTCACCGGAGCATAGCGCAGCCTGGTAGCGCGCTTGCATGGGGTGCAAGAGGTCGCAGGTTCAAATCCTGTTGCTCCGATTTGTTTCATAAACGTCAGCCCAGCTGGTGTTGGAAGCCCATCGCAAGATGGGCTTTTTTTTTGCCGTGTGATCGCACCGAAAAAGGGCGAGTTTTAAGCCTCAAATGATTGCCTTCGGTCGCTGCTTGGCGTTATAATGGCGCGCCCGTTTTGTTTGGAGAGGCAGCATGAAAATCGGTATTTTTTCGGACATTCACAGCAACTTAAACGCCCTAAAGGTCGTTCTGGACTTCTACCGCGACAATCCATGCGATGAATATCTCTGCCTGGGTGACGTGGTCGGCTATGGGCCTCAACCCGATGAATGCTGTGACCTCGTCAAGAATTTTGCACGCCTCACCATTCTCGGCAATCACGACGCCGCCGTCTGCGGACGCATGAACTACGAGTATTACTACGATGCCGCTCGCAACGTTCTCGATTACCATGCCCGCATCATCTCGCCCGATAACATGACCTGGCTCTCCAATCTGCCCTACAAATTCGATCATGAGGCCGGATTTACGATCTGCCACGGTTCCCCCATCAATCCCGAAGAATTCAACTACGTTTTTTACCTCGAACAGGCCATCCAGCTCCTTCCCTTTTACAATGAGCTCGCGCCGGTCACCTTTATCGGTCATTCCCATCTGACCAAATCCTTTGCCCTCACCCCCACCGAGGCAACCGATATCACCGGAAACACGCTGCATTTCGAGGATGATAAAAAATACTTCGTCACCGTCGGCTCCGTCGGCCAGCCGCGCGACTATGACAACCGCGCCTGTTGCACCATTTATGACACGGAAACCAAGACGCTGACGTATTATCGTCTTAACTACGATATCGAAGACACCGTCAAAAAACTCTTCGCAACCGAGATCACCTATAACTTCGGAAAACGCCTGTATCTCGGCATATAAGTCGGTTTTTCGATACAAGCTCGTGGGATCGTGAGGGGGAAGTCTCCCCCTACGCGGCTATTTGGAATTTCTGTAGTAGACCACGCGTCAGAGACGTGTAGACCACGCGTCAGAGACGTGTAGACCACGCGTCAGAGACGTGTAGACCACGCGTCTCTACAGAAATACCAAATACGCCGCTACCCCTTCGCCTGGCAGGGGCCCAGGATGTTTTGTCTGGTCAGAAACTCAAAATCTCAGCCGTAGCGACGACGAAAACAAACAGGCTGAGATAATAACCTGTACTCTTAATGGTTGCCGTGCAAGCTTGCATGAAGGCGCGAAATGTGAGAAACTGGCGCGCCTAAGGATGGTTGAATCCAGCTAATATTGTTGCATGGATTTGGAGGAAAGATGTTTTCGAGGAGATCAATAACTTCATTTCTGTTGAGCACCACACTGCTGATGGGACTCAGCGCCACAGCCCACGCCCAGGACATGGAAGACTTCAAGGCGCGCATGGCTCAAGCTTCAGAAATGACAAAGAGCAACATGAGTGAAGCCCTTCGTCTGTACCTGGAGACGCGCATTCAATATGCCGGTCCCGAGATCGACTATTCGTTAGGCCGCACCTATCAGCGCTTGTACCAGTGCAGCCAAGCGCAACAATATTATATTCAGGTCATGGTAAACTACGACCTTGGCCCCGATAACCCGATCTATTCGCGCGCCGTATCGGACTACGACACGATCGCTGACTGCGAAAGCTGGCAGCAGGTGACGATCAGCTGCACCAAAGCCTCCGATGATATCCTGTCGATCGACGACCAAAAAATGACCGAATGTTGGGATCGCCCGTATTCGCTGCCAGATGGCGAACATGAGATCAAACTGATCAGCGCAAAAGGTCCCGAAAAATCACTCAAATTCACCGCCAAAGCAGGTTCGGCACCTCAACACCTCGAAATTGCCTTCCCGCTCGCGGATGAGGAAGAGAAAACGCCTACCCTCGAACAGTGCGCAGCCATCATTCCACGCACCAAGATCGTCGAATACAAAGAGCGTTTCAACCCCTATCTTTACTGGGGTCTGATCGCAGGCGGACTTGCCTTTGTTGCCGGCGGCGCGGGTTTTGGCGCCTGGGCGAATTCGGCACTCGTCGATGTTCAAAAATATGACGACATGTACATCATCACCAACGATCTGAAAGCCAAATCCAAAGCCGATGATGCGCGTGACACCGTCAAAGTCGCCAACGCCCTCATGTATTCCGCCATCGGCATCGGTGGTGCCGCAGCCATTACGGGCGCAACACTCGCCATTCTTAGCGCGATCAGCCCCAAAGTTGCTGTCGAAACCTATCAGCAAAACGACGTCAGCGCCTTCGTTGCCCCATCCAACGAAGGACTTATGCTCGGTCTGGGCATGACCTTCTAAACGCACTGGGGTCAAAATACCTCATTTTGCCCCGGCAATCATGGCGGATGTTGCACTTGTCCCCATGACCAACTTGTCTCATTCATCAAGACAATGCCACAGACAAGTGAGCGCTCAGTGACAAACTCCCCATCCCATCAAATGGTCAGGAAAAATCGACGGACGTTGCTAAAAGCGATATACGCGGAACAAAATTTGCATTAAAACTTACAGTTTAGCGTGATTGTGTAACGATTACTTTACTGAATCAACACCACTAGAGAGGTAACAACATGCCAGAATGGAATCAGTTTTTCAAAAACATTGGTGACGTTTACCAGGGTCGTACGGCTGAAACCCGTCTTCAGGGCTGCATGATTGCCCGCGTTGTGGATAACGTCGACCCCTTTGATCAGCACCGCGTCCGCATCTCCTACCCGTCGTTGGCCGACCAATATACCAAAGATACATCGTCCAACGGTGAAGATGCCAAGATCCAAAGCCCGTGGGTCCGTATCGCAAATTTGATGGCAGGCGATGATTTCGGTAGCCTCTGGCTCCCTGAAATCGATGACGAAGTCCTCGTCGCTTTCGAAGATGGTGATATGGCTCACCCCTACATCGTCGGAAGCCTCTGGAACGGTGGCGATAGACTCGTCCCCAAAACCATGACCTATACCCCCGACCAGATCGAAGTCGAACTCTCCAATAACGCTCAGGGCGGTAAAAATGATTATCGACTCATCCGATCCCGTATGGGCCACCACATCGCCTTCATCGATAAAGAAGGAAAAGGTGGTATCTCCCTCCGCTCCAAAAAATCCGCTGAACTCTACATCGATGACGAAGATGGTAAAGAACGTATTCGCCTCTACGATAAAGACCAAAAACAATGGCTCGAAATCGATACCGTGAATAAGAAAATTACCCTCGAAACCGATACCGGCGATATCCTCATTAAGGCCGCTGAAAAAATTCGTCTCGAATGCAAAAACCTCGAAGTCGATGCCAGCGACTCCATCACCGTCGATGCCGGCACATCCATCAAAACGACCTGCCAGACCCTCAATGCCAAAGCAAGCTCCAGCATGGATGTTAACGGCGGTACCAAGATCAAGATGAGCGCTACGCGCATCGATCTTAACCCGTAATTCAATCCCAAACCTTCAAAAAGCCGCTCCCAAGAGCGGCTTTTTTTGTGCTTAACGACACCGTTGAACGATCCAGACACGTTCCCGGCAAAAGATCTGACGACACTGCGCGACAACTATACGCATTCGTCAACGTTTTGCTACACGACTCGTTCAAAACAAGTTACGACTCACCCAAGAATGCTTTGTCTGGTCGAAAAAAATCTCAGCCGTAGCGAAGCCGAAGGCAAGCAGGCCGAGATTGGGGCGAGTGGAGACGTGAGGGGCGAGCGTCTCCACGGGTTCGAAGCCGAAGACAAGTTCGCAAGCACCCAAAAACAACAAAGGCCGCTCTCGAAGAGCGGCCTTTGTTGTTCATGCCTCTATGATCTCGGGGCGCTAAGCCCCGGGATCAGAATGACCGGTTAGTACACGTTGAACTGACAGGATTCGTTGCAACTACTCACCTTGGGATCGCGGAAGTCGCAGGCTTCGTCGCCGTTCTTGATGCCATCGCCGCAGTAGGCCGCGCGCGTACAGTTGGTATTGCAACCGCCGTAAGCGCCCGTGTTGCCGTCCGTACCATTGTCACATTCTTCGCCAGCGTCGACATGACCGTCGCCGCAGAAGGCATTGAGCTTACACTTGGTCGAGCAACCGCCATAAGCGTCGTCATTGTTATTCGCGCCGTTATCGCAGGCTTCTTCGGAATCAAGCACACCGTCACCGCAGAAGTGTTCTAAGCCAGAACACGTAGCGTTACAACCGTTATAGCGGCCTGAGCCGTTGGCATCGCCATCGTCACAGACTTCTTTCGGACCATCGACCGTCGAATCGTCGTACTGAACGATGCCATCGCCGCAACGCGGACCAAGCGTACAGTCTGTACGGCAACCATTGTAAAGGGCGTTGCTGTTGTTTTCGCCATTATCGCAGATCTCGGGATGATCAGCGTCACCGTTGAGTATGCCGTCACCGCAATAGGCGTTGAGCGTACAGCTTGTGGAGCAGCCGCCATAGAGGTTATCTTCGTTGGCTGCGCCCTTATCACAATATTCCGGATGATCTTCATCACCGTTGACACGACCGTCACCGCAGTAAGCCGCGAGTCGGCAGTTCTTCTTGCAGCCGCCATAAGCGTCGCTGAAGTTGCCCGTGCCGGGGTCGCAGGTCTCACCAGCTTCAGTGTCGATGTTTTTATCACCGCAGTAAGGTGCGCGCGTGCAGTCGGCGTTACAGGAGCCATAGACACCCGTATTGCCTTCCGTGCCGTAGTCGCATTCTTCCGGATGATCCGCATCACCGTTCTTCATGCCATCACCGCAGTAGGGGCCGAGCTGGCAAGTCGAACGACAGCCGTTGTAGGCACCCGTGTTGCCGTTAGGATCGTCGCAGACTTCATTGTCAGTATCGACAACGCCGTCGCCGCAGTAGGCCGCGAGTTGGCAATCCTTCGTGCAACCACCGTATTCGTTGTTGTTGTCATCGCCATAGTCGCAAGCTTCGGGGTGATCTGCGTCGCCATTCTTTATGCCGTCACCGCAGAAGGCCGCGAGCGTGCAGTTGGCTTTACAACCGCCGTAGGCGCCCGTGTTACCAGCAGGATCGTCGCATTCTTCGTCGCCGTTCTTGATGCCGTCGCCGCAGAACTGGACGTAGCCGGAGCAATCGGCGTTGCAACCGTCGTAGACGTCGGCGCCATTGTGTTCGCCATCGTCACAGACTTCGTCGCCGTTCTTGATGCCGTCACCGCAGTAGGCCGCGCGCGTACAGTTGGCTTTGCAGCCGCCGTAGGCGCCCGTGTTACCAGCAGGATCGTCGCATTCTTCGTTCACCGGGTCGAGAACGCCATCACCACAGACATTGGCTTTCGTACAGTCGGACTTGCAGCCGTTGTACGAATTATCATTGAATTCAACGCCGAAGTCACAGGCTTCGTCGCCATTCTTGATGCCATCGCCGCAGTAAGCCGCGAGCGTACAATTGGCTTTACAACCACCATAAGCGCCCGTGTTGCCAGCAGGATCGTCGCATTCTTCGTCGCCGTTCTTGATGCCGTCGCCGCAGAACTGGACGTAACCCGAGCAATCCGAGTTACAACCGTTGTAAATGTCCTGACCATTCGTCGCGCCGTCATCACAGACTTCGGAGCCATTACGAATGCCGTCACCGCAGTAAGCCGCGAGCGTACAGTTGGCTTTGCAACCACCGTAGGCACCCGTGTTGCCTGCCGTGCCGTCATCACAAGCTTCGTCGCCGTTCTTGATGCCGTCGCCGCAGAACTGAACGTAACCCGAGCAATCCGAGTTACAACCATTATAGATATTCGAACCGTTCGAAGCGCCATCATCACAGACTTCGGAACCATTACGGATGCCGTCGCCGCAGCGAGGTCCGAGCACGCAAGCTTTGGTGCAGCCATTGTACGCGGTGTTGCTGTTCTCAGCGCCGTTATCGCAGTCTTCGTCGCCATTCTTGGTGCCATCGCCGCAATAAGGACCGAGCTTACAAGTCGCATCGCAACCATCGTATTCGCCCTTATTGTTTGCCGTGCCGTCGTCACACTGTTCGGAGCCGTTCTTGATGCCGTCGCCGCAGTAGGCGTTCAACATACAGAGCGTGGAGCAACCGCCATAGACGCCGTCAACGTTCGAGGAACCAAGGTCGCACTCTTCGTCGCCGTTCTTGTCGCCATCACCGCAGTACGGGCCAAGCTGGCAAGTAGACGTACAACCATCGTAAGCACCCGTGTTGTTTGCCGTGCCGTTATCGCAGACTTCGTGACCTTCATCGACGATACCATCACCGCAATACGAAGCGAGCGTACAATCTTGGTTGCAACCGTTGTATTCGCCCTTATTGTTTGACGTGCCGTTATCACACTGTTCGTTGCCGTTCTTGGTGCCGTCACCGCAGAAGGCGTTGAGTTTGCACTTGGTCGAGCAACCACCGTAGACACCGTCTTCGTTGGCTTTGCCATAGTCGCAGTCTTCGCCAGCGTCTTTGACGCCGTCGCCGCAACGCGGTGCGAACGTACAGTCAGCATTACAACCGTTATACGAACCGTCGTTGACGCCATCGTCACACTGTTCCTTGCCGTTCACCTTGCCGTCGCCGCAATACAACGCTTTGCCCGAGCAATCGGCATTACAGCTGTTGTCGCCATAAGCATCGTTGCTGTTACGAGCGCCGTTATCGCAGACTTCGTGGCCAGCATCGATGTTGCCATCGCCGCAACGCGGAGCCTTGCGACAAGTCGTCAAGCAACCGTCAGAGCCATAAGCTGAGTCGCTGTTCGACGCGCCGTTATCGCATTGTTCTTTGCCATTGACCTTGCCGTCGCCGCAACGCGGAGCCAACTTACAAGCGTCGGTACAAGCACCTTCGCCATAAGCGGACGCCTTGTTATCCGCGCCGTTATCGCACTGCTCGCCGTTAAGCGAATCGATCTCGCCATCACCGCAGAACGGAGCGAGTTCACACTTGTCGTTACAAAGACCTTTACCGTAGTTATCGGCTTTGTTCTGGTCTTTACCATCGTCGCAAGCTTCACCCTTGCTTTCCGCAACTTCGCCATCACCGCAAACCGCGTACTGGCAATTGGACGTACAGCTATCGCCGTTGGCCGCACCATCATCGCATTGTTCACCCATCGCCGTGTCGACGACGCCGTCGCCACAGACCATGTATTTACAAGTCGTCTGGTTGCAGTTAACCGGCCAGGAACCGTCTGCATTCTTATCGCACTGTTCGCCAGCATCAACGCTACCGTTGCCGCACAACGTGCCGCCACCTGTACAGGTCGATTTGCCCGTCTTGAGGAAGCCGTCCAACGTCAACTTATACATTGAACCCTGGTCACAACGTTCCGTCTGGAAGAAGTGAAGTTCATAGATACCGTCTTCATAGATGTCATATCTCGGATCGCAGACCATATCGTCGAACGTTTCACCATCGAGCGTACAACGCTGATTCGAAAGCGTGTTATCAGCCTGATCACCACCGCGCAAACCACCAAGGTCGACGAACTGCTTACGGTTAATGAACGCCCAAACGTCGTCATCACCCGTGAAATCGAGTTTTTCGCCACCCTTGTACTGGAAGAACGTATGGAGTTCTGACGAGAAGTTACCGAACGTACGAACAGAACCTCTACCTTCTTTGCCATCATCATAACCAACTTTTTGAAGCGGATAGAAGTGCGCCTGAATATAGTCATGATCTTCTACGATGGCCATATCCGAACCGTCGTAATTCTTGGCACAGACTCTCGTTCCATTGATCGTCTTACACGGATTGGCAGCATCGAACACGTATTTCGCACCCGAATCGCCCTCTCTGAACAAGCGGAGCGTCGTGTCGAATTTCTTGTTCAAGCCTGAAAGCTCGCGATACCAATAGTAGAACGTACCCGGACAGGTAACCTGGTCGGTAATATAGTATTGGCCGTTATCCTTCGCACCGCATGCTTTCGAACCCCAGTTCGAAACGAGAACCGGTTTGCCATCGGCATCAAGTTCGTTCTCGACCATACCGGTACAACCTTTGTTGACGGTCCAGTCGATGTTGCCATTGTGTGTTGCAGGCTTGTTACGCTGATAGTACGGACCACAACCAAAATCGGGGAAGCCGTAACCAACGTACCAATCGTTGTACGACATATCGATGGCGTTCGAATACGTGTAGGGGATCTCGTCGGAATACGTGAAATTCACTGTTCTTATATAAGTATTCGATGAGTAACACGTAGTCCCCTTTGTATTGCAACATTGAGCACCATTCGAAGTCTTAAAGTTCTGATAATTTGTTTTTCTACACTCATAACACTGATCATTATATTCATTACCAGTGCTGCATGTACGCTTTGAATAGCACTTACCGCCATTCTCGTACCCGCTACATGACCTGTTCGAATAGCACGTACCATCAATGTAATAGCCACTACAGGTCAACAAGTTCGTACAAGCATTACTGACGGAATAGAACTCACCCAACAAGGCAGTGGTCATCCAACCATCGCCAGTACCGTGACTCTGAGTTGCGCGGAAGTCGTAGTACGAAATGTCGATATCGACGTATGGATCGGACTTCATGCTTGCGAAGTCGGTGCAATCGAAGCCGGGTTCGACTTCACACTGGCTTGAGCAACCGTCACCCGAGACCATGTTACCATCGTCGCACGCTTCGGCCGGAACGAATTTGCCATTGGGGCATTCTTCTTTCGTCGCAGCGGTCGTGCCGCCTTCACACATGACGAGGCCGTTGTTATCACGTTTCGGGATCATCCACAGCGTGATGCCATCGCCACATTTCGGCGTATACGTCGCTTTGCCCGTGTCATCGTCGATGTATTCATCGAACATGACTTCGCGTTTGCAACTGGGCGAACAACCGTCGTTAGGATAGTGGTTACCGTCATCGCATTCTTCACCGATGTCGAGGATACCGTCACGGCATTTACCTTTAACGGCATGACCGTCTTCATCGACGTGATAATTGCTTTCGAGTTTACACGCATCGCAGCCGTCGTTGGCAGCATCGTTACCATCGTCGCATTCCTCGGCGAGTTGGTATTTGACGCCATCCAATTCAACGACTTTGTCGATAACGCCGTTACCGCAGTAGACGGAGCTGTCGATTTCAGCAGCAGGTGAACATTCACCGCCGTTTTCAGGACAAGCGTAGTGTGTTTCGATCTCGCAATTTTCGTTGCAGCCATCGCCACTCGTCGTATTGCCATCGTCACAGGCTTCGCCGTACTGAACGATGCCGTCACCGCAGTAACCCTTGGTGGCACTGCACACGGTTTTTTCGTTCATTGTATAGGTACAAGCGTAACCCTCTTCACGCTGGCAACGAGCCGAACAGCCATCGCCGTCGTTGTTGTTACCATCGTCACAGGCTTCACCCCAAGCGCGGATACCGTCGCCGCAGGCCGCCGCAACGCAGTGTTCGCCTTCATTCGGGCAGATGTAACCCGGTTCGATCTGGCCTTCGTAACAGCCATCGCCTTTATCCGTGTTGTGATCATCGCATTTTTCGAAGTCATGCTGAACGATGCCATCGCCGTAGAGGTCGGAGATCGGACGACACCAAACGTTTTCAGCGTCATCGCGAGAGTCAGCCGTACAAGCCTGACCGTTCGTCGGAATCGTGCCGGATGCGCAGCAGTATTCGACGGGGCAGCGTTTTGTGCTGGCGGAATAACCCTGGCACATATAGCCGGAGACAGGCTGACAAGCGTTGGTGCACATCGTCGTTCCGTCGACCGTAGGATCGCAAACTTCGCTTGCATCACGCTGGTTGTTACCGCAAGCATCTCGGTAACATCCCGAGTCATCACACATGTACTTGGGCTGAATGATGCAGTTCTTGCAGCCATCGATATCGGCGCCAAAGTCGCATTCTTCATCGCCATTGATGACGCCATCGCCGCAACGATCCGCGAGCGTACAATCCGATTTACAACCGCCGTAGGCGCCCGTGTTGTAAGCTTCGCCATCGTCACAAACTTCGGGATGCGACGCATCACCGTTCACGATGCCATCGCCGCAGTAAGCATTCTTGATGCACTTGCTGGAGCAGCCATCATAGACGCCATCCGCATTGGCAGAACCGTTATCACATTCTTCGCCTTCCGTCGTGTCGACGTTGCCGTCGCCGCAGTAGGACGCAAGCGTACAATCCGATTTACAACCGCCATAAAGGCCGTCATTGTAACCATCATCACACGCTTCCTTGCCCTCTTCGACGATGCCATCGCCGCAGAAGCGGTCGATCTTACAAGCGCTGTTGCACTTGTTGTAGCCGCCGACGTTCTGGTCAGCGTCATCGCATTGTTCGCCGGCATTGGTATCGGTATGACCATCGCCGCAACGGGGTCCAAGCTGACAACTGGTCGTACAGCCGCCATAGACGGTGTCATTGTTATTGACGCCGTTATCACAGACTTCAGAACCGTTGACTTTGCCATCACCGCAATAGGTGTTGGGACCGGAGCATTTAGCATTACAAGAATCGGCGCCATAACCAGTGCCGTTCGACGCGCCGTTATCACAGACTTCGTCGCCATTCTTAATGCCGTCACCGCACCACGGGCCCCACTTGCATTCGCTGGTGCAGCTCGAGTGTTCGGCGAGTTTGTAAAGACCGGTGTTCTTGGCCGAACCAAAGTCGCAATCTTCGCCCGGGTCGACGTTGCCGTCACCGCACGAAGCGTTCACACCGGAGCAGTTGGCGTTACAGGAATCAGCGCCGTAACCGGTGCCGTTCGACGCGCCGTTATCGCAGACTTCGCTGCCGTTCTTGACGCCATCGCCGCAATACGGACCGATTTCGCACTTCGTCGTGCAGGAACCTTCGCCGTAAGCTGCGTCGCTGTTAGCCGAGCCGTTATCACAGGCTTCGCTGCCATTTTTAACGCCGTCGCCGCAACGCGGACCAAGTTCGCAACTGGTCGTGCAGCCGTTGTAGGCGCTGTCATTGTTGGCCGAGCCGTTATCACAGGCTTCATCGCCATTCTGAGTGCCGTCACCGCACCAGCTGTTAGCCCCAGAACACGTCGCGTTACACGAATCCAGACCGTAGCCGGAACCGTTACGCGCGCCGTTATCACATTTTTCGCTGGCATCCACGACGCCGTCGCCGCACTTGTGAGCAACGCCCGAACAACTCGCGTTACAGCTGTCGTCGCCGTAAGCATCGTCGCTGTTAGCCGCGCCGTTATCGCAAACTTCACCAGCCGACGCGTCGACGTTACCGTCGCCGCAGTAGCGAGCTACGCCCGAACAATCCGCTTTGCAGCTGTCGAGACCGTAGGCCGTGTCGCTGTTCAAACGCACGCCGTTATCGCAGACTTCGCCCTGATCGGCCTGAACCACGCCGTCACCGCAATAGAACGCCAAACCTGAACACGTCGAGTTACAGCTATCCTCGCCATAGGCGGTGTCGCTGTTTTTCGCACCGTTATCACATTTTTCTTTGCCTGCATCGGCTTTGTCATCACCGCAGTGCGGACCGAGCTGACACTTGGTCGTGCAGCCATTGTAAGCCGTATCGCTGTTCGATTTACCGTTATCACAGACTTCCGGATGATCGGCATCGCCATTCACTTCACCGTCGCCGCAATACGCAGCCTTCGTGCAGTCCGCATTGCAGCCGCCATAGGCACCCGTGTTCTTGTCTTTGCCAAGGTCGCATTCTTCGCGGCCATTGACGATGCCGTCACCGCAATACGCCGAGACGGTGCAATCCGAATTACAACCGGTGCCGTCCGCAACGTATTTGCCGTTATTACCACGCGTGCCAAGGTCGCACGCTTCATTGGCGTCGACCACGCCGTCACCGCAATACGAGGCGAGCTGACATTCGACCGTGCAACCGCCATAGGCGCCCGTGTTGAGCGAAGCACCAGAAGCGTCGACGCCAAGGTCGCATTTTTCGTAAGGCGCCGTGACGACGCCATCACCGCAGTACGCAACGCGTTGACAATGCGTGTCGCAACCGTCGATGCCATAAGCGCGGTCGTTGTTGCCCGGACCGTTATCACAGGCTTCGTTGTACGCCGCGTCGACCACGCCGTCGCCGCATTTGGGCGTCGCCGTACAGTCGGGATTACACGTGCCATACGCGCCCGTGTTGCCTGCATCGCCAAGGTCGCATTCTTCACCCGAACCCGGATCGACATAACCGTTACCGCAACGACCAGGCAGCGTACATGCCGGCGTACACGTGCCATATTCACCCGTGTTGCCGTCTTCGCCGAGGTCGCATTCTTCTTTCTGATCGGCATCGACTTTGCCGTCGCCGCAACGTGAAGACAACGTACAGTCGGTGTTACACGTGCCATCAGTGCCCGAGTTGTTTTCTTTGCCAAGGTCGCATTCTTCGGCGCCGTTCTGTTCACCGTCGCCGCAGTAAGGCGCGACCGTACAGTCGGCGTTACAACCCGTACCATCGGCCACATACGCGCCGTTGTTCTTGGCTGAACCGTTATCGCAGAGTTCGTCGCCATTGACCTCACCGTCGCCGCAGTAAAATTCTGCGCCAGAGCAGTCATCTTTACAACCGGCATCAGAACCGTCACCGACCTTGCTGTAACCGCCCACGTTGAGCGAAGCAAGCGTTGACTTATCAACGCCAAGGTCGCACTTTTCATTGCCGTTCAAAATACCGTCACCGCAGTATTCAGCGAGCGATCGGCAGTCGGCATTACAATGCCCGTACGTGCCCGGACCACCCGTCAATTCGCCAGTTCCCGGGTTAAGGTAACCTTCGTCGCAGACTTCAGCGCCCGGCGTCACAACACCGTCACCGCAGAACGGCATTTTCGTGGTGCAATCATTGGAACAGCCGCCGTATTCGCCGTTGTTGATTCCGTCGTCGCAGGCTTCCTTGAGCACGGCCCCCGTGTCAGGGTCAATTCCGATCTCGTCGATCTTGCCGTTACCGCAATACGCATCAGCGTGTTTACAGTTGGCCGAGCAGTGACCATAACCGCCTTCGCCGCCCGACGGGATCTTGTTACCCGCTTCATCGGTCGTCCAAAGCATCGGCTTACCATCGGCGTCCAACTTGCCATCGTCGCATTCTTCGCCCGGATCCGGGTTACCGTCACCGCAAAAGCCCGTCCACTGGCAGCTGTAGCAGTTCGCGGCGCCGCGGCTGACATCCCAGCCGTAGTCAGGCTGATCCGTATTTTTCGAAATGGGACCATAGTCGCAGTCTTCGCCACCTGCAGCATCGACGACTTCATCGCCGCAGCCTTTCGGCAAACACGACGTGTAGCCGCTCGACGTCGTCGAACACGTCCACCCTTCTTCGAGCGTACACGTGTCAGAGCACCCGTCACCGGCCGAGGTATTACCGTCGTCGCATTCTTCCTTACCCGCCACAATGCGGTCACCGCAACGCGTCACGCAACCATCTTTCGTGCATTTCCAGCCTTTTTCGACCTTGCACTCGACCGAGCAGCCGTCGCCGTTGATCCCGTTGCCATCATCGCACTGTTCGTCCGACGTCAACAGGCCGTTACCGCAGATCTTTTCGTAAGCCGTGTCGCAGAGTTCGCCGGGGATCGGGCAAACATAGCCTTCTTCCAGCTGACATTCAGAGGAACAGCCATCGCCGCTATCCACGTTACCATCGTCGCACTGCTCAGAGCCGACGATGATACCGTCGCTACAAATCTCTTTGCAGCCGTCGTCGCCGCATTTCCAGCCATTTTCGATCGTGCAACGCGCCGAACAGCCGTCGCCGTCCAAGGTATTACCGTCGTCGCAGCGCTCGTTGTCAGCTTTCACGCCGTCACCACACGTGTTTTTCGCAACGTGTTTAGAACAGGCACCACCGTTTTTCGGACAATCATACCCGTCTTCGATGGCCTTACAGTTAGCAAGGCAACCGTCGCCGGAATTTGTATTGCCGTCGTCACAGGCTTCGCCATCCTCGATCGTGCCGTTGCCGCAGGTCTCCGCGCTCTCTTCCATCGAGCAAACCGTGCCATCGCACTTCCACCCCGCTTCGAGCTGGCACGCCGACGAACAACCATCGTTGCTCGCCGTGTTCCCGTCGTCGCAGGACTCGCCGACGTTAAGAACGCCATCACCACACACGCCGCCTTCCACAGGTTCATTCCCGTGTTTGCCACCGTTGTCGTGACTGCAACCTAACAGGCCGCATGCACCACAAAGACACATCGCCCATATCCAGGTTTGGGTTCTCATATTTCCTCCTATCACAAACAAAATTGTTTGTGCTCGTTTCGGATCCGCGCCCCCTATGGGCGCTATATACACAAATACACTATATTATATGCAATGCACGCTTCAACTTCAACGACTAAGCACGCATTTTGACCATGGTTAGCCCAATTGCCTATTATTTTAGGCGCGGCTATTTCATACGCCGCGCCCGCGTCGCTTCTCCCTCGCTTGAGCCGCCCGTACCGGACGGCTCTACGCTCGGTCAATACGCGACGCGTTTTTTATTTACTCTACGCTCGGTCAATACGCGACGCGTTTTTTATTTACTCTACGCTCGGTCAATACGCGACGCGTTTTTTATTTACTCTACGCTCGGTCAATACGTGACGCGTTGTCATTTGAAAGCGAAGGCGTATCGGCAAAGCCGATAGCCGAAGCCGCGCGCCGTATTTGCGTAAGCAAATAGGCGCACGAAAAAAAATAATAAAGCGAAGGCGTATCGGCAAAGCCGATAGCCGAAGCTGCGCGCCGTATTTGCGTGAGCAAATAGGCGCACGAAAAAATATTAATAAATAATAATTTTTATCAAAGCATGACAATATGTTTATTTTTCAATGACATACACAGAGTACAAAAAAAGGCCGCACGGATTAGGTGCGGCCTTGAGGCTCGGAGCTAAGCCCCGAGATCAGAATGAACGGTTAGTACACGTTGAACTGACAGGATTCGCTGCAACCACTCGCCTTTGGATCGCGGAAGTCGCAGGCTTCGTCGCCGTTCTTGATGCCATCGCCGCAGTAGGCAGCGCGCGTGCAGTTGGTATTGCAACCGCCGTAAGCGCCCGTGTTTGCCGCCGCGCCATCGTCGCATTCCTCGCCGTTGTCCGTGTCGATACGACCGTCACCGCAGTAGGAAGCGAGCGTGCAGTTGACATTACAGCCGCCGTAACCACCGACGTTGTTGTCAGCGCCGAGGTCGCAGGCTTCTTCCGGATCGAGCGTACCGTCGCCGCAACGACGACCGAGCTGACAATTTGCCGTACAGCCGTTGTAGGCATCCGTGCCGTTGGCTGAGCCCTTGTCACAGACTTCGCCTTCGTCGGCCTGAATGACCCCGTCACCGCAGCGCGGACCGAGTTTACAGTTGGTACGGCAGCCGTTGTACGCCGTGTTGCTGTTGGCTGCGCCATTGTCGCACTCTTCGCCGTCGGTGACTTTTTCGTCGCCGCAGTAAGCGTTGAGCTGACACGTCGTTGAGCAGCCGCCGTAGACGCCGTCAGCGTTTTCGGCACCCTTGTCGCAGGCTTCCGGATGCTCGTCGTCGCCATTCACGCGACCGTCACCGCAGTAGGCAGCAAGTCGACAGTTCTTCTTGCAGCCGCCATAAGCGTCGCTGAAGTTGCCC
>JAZUKH010000281.1:0-25653 GCA_045643185.1 Myxococcota bacterium
AAGCAGCCAGGATTGTTTGTCAGAACCGAATTGCTTGAGGACGGCGTCGGGTGAGTCTGCGAGGGCCCAGACGCCGGCTTTGGCTTGACGGGCTTCGGCTTCGGCGGCGCAGTAGGCGCTCATGCGCTGGGTCGTAAAGGCCGTGTTGGCGAACGCGTAGCCCTGGCGGATGAGCTCTTCGACGGGATCGATGTATTGGCCGTCTTTTTTGATCTTGAGATAGGCCAGGAATCGTGCGTTCGTGGCGTCGGTCAGGCACGTGGCGTCGGTAGCTGACGTGGTTTCGCACTCGATCTCGACGATGCCCTTGTTTTCTTCCGAGAAGATCATGGCGTTCATGATCTCCTGGGCTTTTGCGCCAAGGGGTTCGTTCTTGTTAAGATCGCTGAAGTCTTTGGCTTGGCTCGCGTCGCAGGCATTGGCCTGGTTGTAATTCTTGTCGATGGGCGATTCCGTGGCTTTTTTGAGGCATTCAGGCGCGTCGACGCCGTGCAGACGAATGCCCAGGTATTTGGAGGCGTTGCAGCTGCCGTCGTTGAGGATCTTGACACGAATGGTGTCGCCATCGGTGACGAGGTAGGCTTGCGCGTGGGCGCCATTTTCTATGGCACAGGTCGTTTCGATTTTACAGGCGCTTGAACAGCCATCGCCGTTGGTGGTGTTGCCGTCGTCGCATTCTTCGCCTTCGTCTTCTTCGAGCGTGCCGGTACCGCAGTTTGATGCCGTCGAAGAGGTCGAAAGCACGCACTTGCCGTTTTGGACAATGCACTGGCGTACTTCTTTGGCGAGTGTGTAGGCGTCGATGGCGTTGTAAATCGGGTCGCAGACTTCACCAGCTTCGTGTTTGCCGTCGTTGCACTTGGTTTCTGGGCCGGGATTGGGCGTGGGATAATAGCCAGTTTCCTTAAAACACTGGTTGGAACAGCCGTCGCCGTTGGTGGTGTTGCCGTCGTCACAGGTCTCAAGCGTGTCGAGCTTGCCGTCGCCGCAGGTTGATGAGACTTTCAGCGTGACCTTGTCATCACCAGTTTTGTCGTCGCCGGTTTTGTCATCTCCACCGGTTTTGTCGTCACCGGTTTTGTCGTCTCCACCGGTTTTGTCATCACCGGTCTTGTCGTCGCCACCGGTCTTGTCGTCGCCGGTTTTGTCGTCACCGGTTTGTGTATGCGTTCCTTTTGGATCTTGATCGTCGTTGTTCTCTTCAGAACAAGAGATACTCGTTGTGACCAAGGATAAGGCCAACAACATAGTGATTACTTTTTTCATAACTCAAATCGTCCTTCTTTTCATATAATTTGCGTGAGTGTCACTCGTTGACAGATCACAAAATACCGTTGAGATTATATAGAATTTGTGTTCATAAATCAATTTGTTTTGTTTAAATATGTTAAAAATATATAAATTATGTTTTTTATACTATTTTAACTTGTGAAGTATAAAATTGAAGGATTCTATAGATTTTTGGGAGGGCGTTTGAGACTTCTGCTATGCGCGTATGGCGATCGTTCACGCGTAAAGCTGTGTTGATTGCGTTGTCATGAATAGATATAATTCTGTACAAGATGTGTTGTGAGCACTTCGAAACGATGATACCCCTTTGAGAGCGACGATGAAAAAAATCTCTAAGTTATGTGCAATATTCATGAGTTTGAGCTTATTGGCGGTGGCGTGCACAGACGACGACATCGTGATAAGTAAGGTGAGTTCTGGTGACGACCCTGGCGATCACCCCGGTGACGAATCTGGCGACCAGCCTGGCGACGAACCCGGTGATCACCCCGGTGACGAGCCTGGTGATCACCCCGGTGACGAGCCTGGCGATCAACCTGGCGACGACCCCGGCGATCAACCTGGCGACGACCCCGGCGATCATCCCGGTGACGAGCCTGGCGATCAACCTGGTGACGAGCCCGGCGATCAACCTGGCGACGAGCCCGGCGATCATCCCGGCGACGAGCCCGGCGATCAACCCGGTGACCAGCCTATAGCGACCGTAAAGGCGGATCTGCTTGATCTGGTTTTTGATAAAAACGGTACTGCGACGAACGTGGCACCATCGGGGTTGACGGTTCAAACCCATGCGAGTGATTCGCTCATCACGTATTACAACCCGGATTATTCGCGCTATGTTGCACATTTCAACAACACATTGAGTGGACAAGCTTCGGGCTATTACCGAGTCGATTATGGTTCTAATCAAGCGGTCAAATCTGGGATTGGCGATGGTCACAGTATGGAGGCCGTATTTCGGCTCGATGTACCCCATGATGGCTCAAAAGAAGCGAAATTCTTTGCAGCACACCAGTCTGGTGGAACAGGCTTTTTGATTTCAAAGAGCGAAAAGGGGCAGGATATTACTTTTTTGCCCCACGTGGGTGGCAACTACATTTGGTGTGGAAGTGGCATCAAACCTGAAGTTGGACGATATTACCACGTTGTCGGCGTTTGGAATGCGTCGGCGGGGACGGCTTCTATCTATGTCGATGGCGAATTGAAAAATACCGTGTCAGCCAAAGGCGCTTTTTCGTACGGTTCTGAATTGTGGTTTGGCATTGGTGGCGACGCTTCAAGCGGCGCCGGTGAGCTCGCGTGGAATGGGGATGTCGCCGTCGCGAGGATATACAACGACGTGTTGACGGAAAATCAGATCGCTGATCTATATAAAACGGTTAAAAATGATCATCCAAATCATTTCGTTATTCGAAGTGCAGATACGATAGGGTCTTTTAGCGCCAATTCAGGCTATAAATATTATATTTATAGCAACGAGTTTGTTGCAGGAGACTATATTCGTTTTGAATCGATCAATTCAGATCAAACGATCGATTGCCCAACGACCGTCAGTGCAGATAGGGCTGTGTGTGTTATTCCGGGCAATTTAACGAGTGATGATTATCGGATTGTGGTTGTGCGTGGTAGCGACAGTTATCCAATCACTTTTGGCCATATTGATATTTCTGATGCAGCTGGTAAGCAAGGAAACGTCAAATGCGTTGCGCATCGTGGTTATCATCCTGATACGGCTCATTCGGAAAACTCCATTGCATCATTAAAATATGCTCAAGAGCTAAAAGTATATGGTTCAGAATTTGACGTATGGTTGACGACAACGGGAGATGTGTTTGTCAACCACGACGGCGTTATTAACAATGTTAAAATTCAGGATTCCACGACGGCAATCGTTGAAAAGTTAAAACTTGGTAACGGCGAAAATATACCAACGTTGCGAGCCTACCTTGAACAGGGTAAACAAGTTCCTGATGTCAAAATGATTTTAGAGATCAAGAAGCATTCAACGGCTGAACGCAATAAACAAGTGACGGAAAAAAGCCTTGCCCTTGTGAAAGAGCTTGGAATGACAGAACAAGTTGAGTGGATCTCATTTGACTATTCGGTCTGTAAGCAAATACGAGCGGCGCTTCCCAATGCGGTGGTTCAATATTTAAATGGCGACAAAGCTCCGTCAACAATGGTGGCTGACAAAATCTCGGCTATCGATTATCAAACGAATGTTTTAACCAACCATCCTGATTGGATTTCGGACGCCCATGAACATAACATGTTTGTGAACGTTTGGACGGTAGACTCGGTTGACAGTATCAAATCGTGGATTGCCAAAGGCGTCGATGTTATTACAACTAACAATTCAACAGAATGTTTAAAACAAAGTAGAATTTATATTGAAAAATAGAAGTTTTGCGCAAAATTTGCTCAGTTCTTGAGTGCGTCATCGAAGATATCGTAGTAATTATTCCTGATGGAGAGAATCAGTAATGGATAATAAAGCTTTGAAGAAATTGGAGGCCGATCTGTGGGAATCAGCCGATCTGCTTCGCGCCGGTTCTAAATTGACTTCCAATCAGTATTGCATGCCGGTGCTGGGCCTGCTGTTTCTGCGTTATGCGTATAGCCGCTTTAAGTTGGTCGAAAAGGAAATACTGAAGGATCGTCCGATGCGCCGAGGCAGGGTGATGCCGGTTGAAGCCAGTGATTTTAAAGAAAAGAGCGCGATTTTTCTGCCCAAGGAAGCGCAGTATGAATACCTCGTCAATCTGCCGGCACATGTCGCGAATGCCAATCTGATCGGCGCGAATGGACAGCCGCTGAACAGCCTTGGTGAAGCGGTCAATCATGCCATGGAACTCGTCGAGGCGCAGAGTGAACAGCTCACCGGCGTTTTGCCGAAGGACTACACCATGTTCTCGGATGAACTTCTTGGGGAGCTGCTTCGCATTTTTAATAACAATGCGCTTGATGAGGTCGGCGGCGACATCATGGGCCGCATCTATGAGTATTTTCTGAATAAATTCGCCAAAAATATCGCCTCTGACGATGGCGTATTTTTTACGCCAAAGCCGCTGGTTAAGATGATCGTGAATGTGCTGGAGCCTACGAGCGGTGTACTGCTGGACTGCGCCTGCGGATCGGGCGGTATGTTCGTGCAGACGGGCGATTTCGTCAATGCGGCCGGTATGGCAGCCAATCAGGCGATGACGTTTTATGGCCAGGAAAAAGTCGAATACAATGCTCAGCTCTGTTTGATGAACATGGCGGTGCACGGCCTGACCGGCGTGATTAAGTCCGGCGATGAGGCCAATACCTTCTATCACGATGCGCATAATTTGAACGGCTGCTGTGATTATATCATGGCCAATCCGCCGTTCAATGTCGACAAAGTCAAGTCAGAATCGGCACAGGCCGCCGGGCGTCTGCCATTCGGGCTGCCGGCGGTGAATAAAAATAAAGAAATCGGCAATGCAAACTACCTGTGGATTTCCTATTTTTACAGCTATCTCAATGAGACCGGGCGCGCGGGCTTTGTCATGGCGTCTTCTGCGACGGATAGCCAAGGGAAGGATAAAGACATTCGTCAGGCATTGGTTGAAACCGGCCATGTGGATGTCATGGTCAGCGTTGGCAACAACTTTTTCTATACCAAAAGTCTCCCGTGCTCGCTGTGGTTCTTTGATAAGGGCAAGAAGCCCGCAATTCAGGACAAAATTCTCTTTATCGATGCACGAAATTATTACACCGTCGTCGATCGAACCTTGAATGAATGGACCGAGTGGCAGTTAAAGAACCTGAACGCCATCGTTTGGCTGTATCGCGGTGAAATGGACAAGTATTCTGCGCTGCTCGATGAATACCGCGATGCGCTGGGGTGCGATAAGCCTTTTGATGCGCAGGTGCATGCGCTTTCTGACCAAATGAAGGCGCTTCGTGCAGAGGCAAAGAAAGCCGTCGACGCTGCCGACAAGCGCGACAAGAAAAAGACGCAGGCCGAATATGACGAAAAACTGGCAGAACTGACCGAGTTTCTCACCATCGCGAAGGATGCCCACTGGCTTTACGAAAAATTCGGCACCGGCGAGTACAAAGATATCCTCGGCCTTTGCAAAGTTGCCTCGCGCGCCGAGGTTGCCGATAAGAATTACTCGCTCACACCGGGCGCGTATGTCGGCGTGGCACCCGTAGAAGATGACGGCGTGGACTTCGAAGAACGCATGGCCGAAATCCACCGCGAATTGCTCTCCCTTCAGGCCGAAAGCAACGATCTGATGGAGACCATCTCGATGAATTTGAAGGAAATGGGGCTAGGATGAAGGTGCGCCGCCTATACCTTCGGTATACGGCGGACGCCCGTAGGCTATCGGCAATGCCGATACGCCTACGGCGCGCGGCTTCTCGCTCGCCGGAGACGCAAAATTTTGCGTCTCTACTCGCTCAATACGCCGCGCGTTTTAGATGCCACGCTTTGCAATGAAACAGGTTATGCATCATGAATTATATCCCCACATTCAGTATAAATACCGCCATTTATAATCAATCGATTGTCATTGCAGAAAAAGTTGGGTTGCTCAAAGAAGCCAACGTCTTTAAGGATATGCATCTGCGCAAAGCGAATCGCGTGAAATCGATTTACGCCTCCTGTGCGATCGAGAATAATTCGCTTTCACTCGATGAAGTGATGACAATTCTTTCTGGAAAAACCGTAATCGGACCGCTCAACGATATTATTGAAATTCAAAATGCGGCTTCTGCATACGAGCATTTCGAGTCGTATCAGCCGTTTTGTATCGATGATTTTTTGCGCGCACACAGTTACATGACGCATCATGCGATTTCTGAGTCGGGGCAGTTTAGAACAAAAGGTGTGGGCATCCTCAAAGGGGGAAAAATCGTTCATCAGGGGGCGCCATCGCATTGTGTACCGCAACTCATGCGCGATCTTTTCGATTGGGCGTCGCAATCGGATTTCCATCTTTTGCTGACGAGCTGCATCGTGCATTACGAGATAGAAAATATCCATCCGTTTGCTGATGGCAACGGTCGCATGGGGCGTTTGTGGCAATCCATCATTTTGGCACATTACGATGAACTCTTTCGCTTTATCCCCATCGAGTCGCTCGTTTATGAACACCAACAGGATTATTACGATGCCCTTCAAAACGCCCATGAATGCGGGCATTGCAATGCCTTTATCGAGTTCATGCTCTCGATCATCGCAAAAACACTCGATGAGGTATTCGTTCAGTGGAACGCCGAAGGCCGTCCACTAAGAAATCGTAGGGTGACAGAAAAGGTGACAGAAAAGGTGACAGATCTCGATTACCAGTTACTTGAACAGCTTCGAGCTTGTCCCAGTGCAACTCGTCAACAGCTAGCAAACCGCTTAAATGTCAGTCCCAAAACCATTGCGTCACATATCCATGACCTCAAAGCACAGGGCCTTATCGAGCGCATCGGCAGTGACCGAAAAGGCTATTGGAAAATCGTTCCGTCGTAGAAACGCGAACAAGACTAACATGAGCATAAAAAACGCAAATAGACAGTTACGACAGAAGGAGATGAGGCTATGAGTTATTCAACAGAAAAATTAAAAGATATTTCGATTATTAAAACTGGAAAATTAGACTCTAATGCAGCGGTTGAAACAGGACAATATCCCTTTTTTACATGTGATCCTATAACTCATAGAATTAATAAATGGGCTTTTGATACAGAAGCTGTATTGCTTGCAGGAAATAATGCTAGTGGAAATTATACAACTAAATATTATAAAGGTAAATTTAATGCATATCAAAGAACGTATATTATCGAAAGTTCAAATGTTGAAAAATTAAATGTGCGTTTTTTATGTTATGCAATGAATCAGCAACTTGGCTTATTAAAAGTGATGTCTTCTGGTTCAACAACGAAGTTTTTGACTCTAAAAGTATTGTATAATCTTAATATACCATGTCCCCAAATTAATATTCAAAATAGAATAGCAAACATTCTCTCCGCCTACGACGATCTGATTGAGAACAACCAAAAGCAGATCAAACTGTTGGAAGAAGCCGCGCAACGTCTTTACAAGGAATGGTTTGTGGATTTGCGTTATCCCGGGCATGAGGGAGTGCCTGTTGTGGATGGAGTGCCGGTGGGGTGGAGGAAAGTGCTGTTATCGGAAATATGCGTTCTTCGAAAGGAGACATTGGTTCCCGGTAAAATACAAAAAGGCATACCTTATATTGGTTTAGAACATATGCCACGAAAAGATTTTTGCCTGGCTCAATGGGGTAATTCTGATGAAGTAAACAGCAATAAATTTGCATATTACAAAGATGATATATTATTTGGAAAAATTAGACCATATTTTCATAAAGTCGGATTTGCCTTAAATGATGGAATTGCATCAACAGACACTATTATCATGAAAACCACTGATGGACTATGGGGATTATTATTAATGACTGTTTCTGACATATTGTTTGTTGATTATACATATCAAACATGCAAAGAAGGAGCCAAAATGCCTCGTGCTGATTGGAAGCAAATGAGTCAGTATAATTTGATGATTCCAACCGAAGAATTGTTGTCTAAATTTAATGACATAATTTGGACTATTACAAGACAGGTTAAGATATTAGCATTACAGAATCGAAAGTTGTCAGAAGCCCGCGACCGCTTACTTCCGAAGCTGATGAGCGGTGAGATTGAGGTGTAAATATGATAATATGGTAATGAATATTTTGCACAATTAAGTATTGCGAAGGGGCGCATTAGACTATGCTAAAGATTGATAGAACCATAAATGATATAAATAAGACGATATGCGATAATATAGATTTAATCAATTTTGAGCATGTATCAAGGTCTCTAATTTCACAGAACCTATTGGCTCAATCAAGAAATCTTGTTGAGCATATTGCAGTAAAAGCATATGCCAATGGTCAAGATCTGGAAGCAAATTGGGATACTATTAAGGCTGCAACTGAATTTATAAAGCATAATAACAAATATCAGTTTCTTCGAAAGTTTCATGATTTTTTACAGGAATCAAAATCACACTATACACCTGATGACGAAGGCGCTGAGAGACTAGTCTTAAAGTATTATCAGTTTTATTTGATGCTTAGGAATTTTGTGAAACAGGAATATCAAATGGATATTCTTGTGAATCTTGAAAAATTTCCTATTAAACCAGATAGAGCTGTCCAAGAATATCATAAAAAGATAGCAGAGCGTCTTGATATTTATAGAGAATATCATTATTTAACTGATTCATCAAGGATGTATGTACACAAGATTGTGCCATTTACTGTGGACGGTAATGTTTATTATGAAATTACTCTTACACCGGCTTACGACACAACAAGTAAATTTGACAGGTTTGTGTGTTATTCAAAATTTATGGTTCCATCGAATTATTCTGCAAAATTTAATATTTCCTATGAAAATGTCGTCGTTGATGGCCGAAAGATGCCAGTGAATATTCTTAATGATTATTTTGTCTCAATTAGACCATGCGAGCTAAACAATTTTGCGAAACTCTTTGGAATTAACATAAAAATGTCTGCAAGAGATTCCGAGTATATAGGAATTATGCAATATCTTTCCACATCAGGCGCGAGTTTAACAGATGTAATTTTAGCACCACAGATGGTATATACTAAAATAAAAAACAAAATGTTTTGCAAAAGTCAGTTTCACCAGTTTGAGGATGTACTAGACAAGAGCAGGTCCTTGGTGCTGTCTCGAAATTCTGGTTCAAATGTAATCCGGTATTTATTGCACACATTGAATAATAAAGTGTTAAAATGTCAATATGATTCAGAGCGTTGTTTGGAATTATCTAACCTGTATTTAAGATGGGGATGTATTCCTTTTGATGTTCTGCCCTTTGCAAGTTCATTGTGTCAACATAATATTGATAGTGCAAAACTATTTGAATGTATTAATTCAGAAGGTAGAGAACACGAATTTTTGGCAAGATATCTTCTTGCGAATATGGCGACTAATGCAGTGCTGTATACACCAGAAAAAGATGTAGAGGAATATTTTCAAAATGTTGAGACGCTAAGAAATAAATTTAATTATACATTATATTCAGGCCATCCTGGGCGCAAAATCGAAAAATTTGGACAGAATTTGTATGTAAAAGAAGCTTTCAATGATACTAAAAAGATTATCAAAAAATTTCAGGATCTAGCGGTAGAAGGCATTCCTGATTACCAAAAGAATGTGACACTCTGGACGGAATTTTTTGCTGATATAGATAGTGAAGAGAAAAAGAATATTCTTCAAACAATGTTTGCTAAGTCAAAAATATCATTGATATACGGAGCTGCTGGAACTGGTAAGACTTTTCTTATGAATCATATTGCTGAATATATGAGTGACAAATCCATCCTTTTCTTAGCAAATACAAATCCAGCGGTAGAGAATCTAAGAAGAAAAGTTACATCCATAGATCCACTGAAGTGTGAATTCATAACTATAAGAAAATTTGTCATGTCACCTAATATCTATACGGCGTATGATATGATGGTTATGGATGAGTGCAGTATGGTAAGCAATTCTGATATGGCCAAAATCATAGATAAGCTCGATTGCAAGCTTATGATACTGGTAGGAGATACTTATCAGATTGAATCAATTAGGTTTGGTAATTGGTTTTCTATGGCAAAGTATTTTATTCCTAAATATGCTTGGAATGAATTAGAAAAGCCATATCGTACAAACGATCAACACTTGCTTGAATTTTGGAAAAAGGTGCGAAATAATGATGATGATCTGACTGAATATATCGTAAATCAAAGATATGCAACAAGCTTAGATTCGTCTGTTTTTGATAAAAGAGCAGAGGATGAAATCATCTTGTGTCTGAACTATGATGGTCTGTATGGAATTAATAATATCAATAGATTTTTGCAAGAAAACAATCCTTCAAAAGCTTATCGCTGGGGATTGTGGACGTTTAAGGTTGGAGATCCGATTCTGTTTAATGAATCAAAGAGATTTATGCCGGTTTTATATAACAATTTGAAAGGCCGTATTGTTAATATAGATCTTGATGATGACGAGGAATGCATTTGGTTTACCATTGAGGTGGATAAAGATGTGTTGAGCGATAGCGCAGTGTACGTGGGATTGGAAATACTTAATTCAGAGTCAGGAGAAAAATCTATAGTAAGATTTAGAGTTACCAAGAAAATTGAATCAGATGATGATAATGATTTCGCTGATGATACCGATATTCCTTTTCAGATAGCGTATGCGGTTTCTATTCACAAGGCACAGGGGCTAGAATATGATTCGGTAAAAATAATCATCACTGAGGATGTAGATGAGATGATTACACACAATATTTTCTATACAGCCATAACCCGCTCTAAGCAGCATCTGAAAATATACTGGAGCCCAGAGACGCAAGAAAAGGTTATTAGTAATTTTAAATTAGTAGATACTAAGAGAGATGCCTCAGTATTTTCAGCTCAGTCACAAATGAAGATGCAAAAGATAAAATAGTAGTAACCGAAGAAGGGAAATGACTCTGAAGATTGTAACGACATTAGCTACGACTATTCAGGAATAGCGGCGGCTTCCAGCCGCGAATCTTTTGGGGATATTCTAACCGGGGCCATGCGCTTTCGCGCATAGCCCCGGTTATGCAAAACATCGGCTTCCAGCCGATAATATTTGTTCACATTAACCATACCAGAACAATAAAGTTTGAGATTATTCATACGATAGAATAGGTTAGGAAAAGGGCGTATGCGCTTGCGCATAGTCCGACAGCGAAGCCGTATTGCGCAGCAATAGGCGAAGCCAGGCGCCGTATGCAATAGGCGCCCCCCCTACAAGAATATCCCTCTGCCGCTTCATCAAAGGACACTGCCCATGAGCTACGATTATTCAGAAAACATTCTCGTTCAGGAGAGCGCAGGGCATCTTTTAGAGGCGGAACTCGGGTGGGAGGTCAAATTTGCGCATCAAACGGAAGTGCTCGGCGAGCATGGCACATTTGGGCGTAAAAGCTATAAAGAAATTCTGCTGACACGTTATTTTAGAGAGGCGTTAAAGCGGCTCAATCCGTGGCTTACGGCGGGTCAGATCGATGAGGCGCAGCGCAAGCTGGAAACGCACCTTTCGACGGCATCTCTGCTTCAGATTAATGAAGAGAAGTATGCGCTGATTCGCGAAGGAATCCCCGTGACCGTGAAGAAACCGGGCGGCAAAACGGAAGAAAAGAGAGCGGCGGTCATCGATTTTCAACATGCCGAGAACAATCATTTTTTAGCCATTAAAGAGTTGAAAATACACGGCGATCTGTACCGCAGGCGCACCGATATCGTCGGGTTTGTCAATGGTTTGCCGCTGTTGTTTGTCGAGTTAAAGAAGAACACGGTGGATGTTCAAGACGCTTATACGAACAACTATACCGACTATCAGGATACGATTCCACATTTGTTCTATTACAATGCCTTTCTCATTTTATCGAATGGAACGGAGGCAAAGGTCGGGACGCTCGGCAGCAAGTATGAGTTTTTCCACGAATGGAAGCGATTGAACGAGCAGGAGCCTGGCAGCGTCGCGCTCGAAACGATGTTGAGAGGGATTTGTAAAAAAGAGCATTTTCTGGATCTTTTCGAGAATTTCATTCTCTACGATCACAGTGGCGGCCATACCGCCAAGATACTTGCCCGAAACCACCAGTACCTTGGCGTCAATGAGGCGGTCAAAGCGTATGAGGCGCGCAAGCTGAACAACGGCAAACTGGGCGTGTTCTGGCATACACAGGGGTCTGGCAAGAGCTATTCAATGGTGTTTCTTGCACAGAAAATCCGCCGCAAGTTTGCCGGTTCGCCGACAATCGTCGTGCTGACGGATCGCGATGAGCTCAACAAACAGATTTCGGATACTTTTGAAAACTGCGGCCTGCTCGGCAAGACGAAATCCAGTCAGTTTATCGCGACAAGCGGCGAAGATTTGGTCAATAAGTTACAGGGAAATCCGAGCTTCATTTTCACTTTAATCCAGAAATTCAACAAGTCGAATCCCGAGCCCATTTATCCGGATCACGACATTATTATTATGTCGGATGAAGCGCATCGTAGCCAGTATGGCATTTTTGCCGAAAACATGGTGACTTTGCTACCGACCGCAGCGAGGATTGGTTTTACGGGCACACCGCTGCTGTCGAGTGATAATATTACGGAAAGAACCTTTGGTGGATATATTTCGGTTTATGACTTTAAACGCGCGGTCGAAGACGGTGCAACGGTTCCGCTGTATTATGAAAATCGAGGAGAGCGAATCCAGGAGATCAAAAATCCAGATATTACGGATAAAATATTGGATGCCATAGAAGCCGCCGATTTGGACGCCGATCAACAGGAAAAGCTGGAGCACGAATTTAAAAAAGAAATTCATCTGCTGACCGCGCCGACGCGCCTGAAAGCCATCGCCAAAGATTTTGTCGGTCACTATTCTGATCTTTGGACGAGCGGCAAAGCCATGTTTGTGTGCTTAAACAAAGTCACCTGTGTGCGCATGTACAATTTTGTGCAGGAATACTGGCAAAAAGAGATTGCGGCATTAAAGAAGGCGCTCAAAACGGCATCTCAGCAAGAAGCGTTGGAATTGCAGCGCAAAATTGACTGGATGGAAGAAACGGAAATGGCCGTTGTCGTGAGCCAGGAACAGAACGAAATTCAGACGTTCACAAAGTGGGGACTGGATATTCAGACGCATCGAACAAAGATGGAAAAACGCGAGCTGGATAAGGAATTCAAGGATAAATCCAACCCGCTTCGCATCGTGTTTGTTTGTGCCATGTGGCTGACGGGTTTCGATGTCAAATGCCTCGCCTGCCTCTATTTGGATAAGCCGTTGAAAGCGCACACGTTGATGCAGACGATTGCAAGAGCCAATCGCGTGGCAGAAGGGAAGAGCAACGGCCTTGTCATCGACTATATCGGCATCGTTAAAGCATTACGAAGAGCACTTGCAGATTACACGGCGAATACGCCGGGCGGTAACGATCCAACGGTCGATAAAGAAAAGTTGATCGAGAAAATACAAGAAGCCATTACCGGCGCGGAAGCGTTCCTTTTGGAACGTGGATTTTCGCTTGCCAAATTGATTGCGGCGAAGGACTTCGCCAAGCTGGCGCTTCTACAGGATGCCGCGAATGTGGTTTGCGAGTCGCCCGAAAGCAAGAAAGCATATTCGACTTATGCGAGTGAAATCGGCCGTCTCGTCAAATATATGGATCGCAATGATATTGAACCGGATATGAAGCAAAAGAAGGATGCGATTGCTGCGATTTATGATGAACTCAAGAAGAAACGCAAGCATATCGATAACGTGGAGCTGATGGTTCAGATTAACGAGATCATGGGCGATTATATCCAGATTGAAAAGCTTCCTGCGGGCCAGGCGCCTTCGAGAAGATTTGATATCAGCCAGATCGATTTTGATCTGCTTCGTCGCGAATTGGCCAAATCCAAGAAAAAGAATTTAGTTCTCAAAGATCTCTGTGAACTGATCCAGAGCCGATTGAGCTGTATGCTGAAAGCTAACCCGAGCCGAATCGATTATTATGAACGCTATATGGCAATTATTAATGCTTATAACAGCGAGCAAGACCGAGCGACCATCGAGAAAACCTTTATGGATTTGATGGATCTCGCAAACAGCATGACTGAGGAAGAACAGCGCTATATTCGCGAGGGCTTTGAAAGCGACGAAGAACTATCGCTATACGATCTGCTCTTTAAAGACGATCTATCCAAAAAGGAAATTCAGGAACTCAAGACGGTTGCTGTGGATTTGCTAAAAAAGCTCAAGAGCAAGATTGCCGAACTCGATCATTGGACAGATAAACCTGAGACAAAGGCGGTCGTGGATAATCTGATTCGAGACACGCTTTGGGAGGAATTGCCCGAATGCTACGATGACCACGCAATCAATCTGTATCGCATGCAGATTTATGAATATGTGTATACGCGGTATAGTGTTGGGGCTTAGTGAAGGGGGGGGTGAAAAACTTCGTCATCAGAGGTGAGTGTTTTTCGCGAAGCGATCATCCTGATGACGGAGGCGTATGGAGCGTCCCATCCGTGTAGCGGCGTTGTGTGCAACGCCGCAACGGTGGGCGCGAGAAGCCGAGGAGCGGCGGCGTATTGACCGAGCGTAGAGACGCAAAATTTTGCGTCTCCAGTGAGAGAGAAGGCCGCCGGGCGTCTGCCTTTTGGTCTGCCGGCGGTGAATAAAAATAAAGAAATCGGCAATGCAAACTATCTTTGGATTTCCTATTTTTCAGCTATCTCAATGAGACCGGGCGCGCGGGCTTTGTGATGGCGTCTTCTGCGACGGATAGTCAGGGCAAGGATAAAGACATTCGTCAGGCATTGGTTGAAACCGGCCATGTGGATGTCATGGTCAGCGTCGGCAACAACTTTTTCTATACGAAAAGTCTCCCGTGCTCGCTGTGGTTCTTTGATAAGGGCAAAAAGCCTGCAATTCAGGACAAAATTCTCTTTATCGATGCACGAAATTATTACAACGTCGTCGACCGCACCTTGAATGAATGGACCGAGTGGCAGATAAAGAACCTGAACGCTATCGTTTGGCTGTATTGCGGTGAAATGGACAAGTATTCTGCGCTGCTCGATGAATACCGCGATGCGCTGGGGTGCGATAAGCCTTTTGATTTTTAATACGAATATAATAACGAAAACTCGCCAATATAAACAGCAAAGCGCTGGATACAATTTAAATTCCGTCTAATATTATTAATCATTCATATCACGAATCACTCAGAGGCCGCATTAATAACGGATATTATCAAATTTGTCGTTTGTTCAACCGCTCTATCTATTATTTCTTGGTTGGCATCCTCGCCAGTATAAACATCATCATCGTAATGACTCTTTTCATAATATGTGGAAGAGGATGCTTTATCATCCACCCTCGTACCAAAACGATATGTTACACCAGCGGTAAAAACATAACCAAGTGAGCTGCCCGATCTAGCCTCAGGCATAAGATGAGCTTGAGCATAAACCCCAAGCGCGTGTCCGCTGTATCCGTCAAATCGATATAGCACATCGAATCCCAAATCAAACTGCAGCACGGTCTTCCCTAACAACCCGCTGCCGGAAGCTCCACCTATGCCCAATTTGGGGTTGATCTCAAAATATCCGGGTCTGACAGACCCGCGCAAAAGGAGGGCGAACACAATGAGGTGAGAATAATCGCCATTATTTTTGCCCATCAAATATGAGATGTCTGCGGTTACCCCCAAATACTTCCACATAACCCCAAGGCTGCCCCCAAGCTCGGCGCCAACAGTTTTACTTGAATCCCTCTCCCACTCGCCAAAACCAGCGCCAACACGTCCCCCAAAATCAAATCTTGGTTCAGCCATTGAGGGAGACGGTAATGCAACAAGACTGACCAAAACAGCAATTATTAAAATGATTACACAGCTCAATCGATTAATTTGCATCTTAAACAATTTCCTTATCATCGAATTTTACACGATCAGGCTAAAGAAACGCCTAGATTAATTCTAGCAAATTTCATACCATTAAAATAAATAAAACGTAAGCGCTTAATAATGGTACGTATTGACAATAAAAAGGGTGGCATTGCCACCCTTTTTACGTCATTCCGAAACGCTTCTGGATCTTATCCGCCCAAGGCAAAAGATCATCGATATCGGCATTGGGATCTTTTGCAAAACGCTCCGGTAGTTCTTCTAAAATATAATTTAGCCATATCTTCGATATTCAGCTGATTTGCCTTTGCTGTTTCAACAATTGAATAGATGATAGCACTGGCCTCTGCACCCTCTGGCGTATCCGAAAATAGCCAGTTTTTCCGACCGACAACAACAGGTCGAATCGCATTCTCAGCCTGGTTATTGCTGATTTCGATTTCGCCATGCTCGAGGAATACTTCAAGCTCTTTTCTCCGATTAAGGGAGTAATCAACCGCTTTTTTCAGAGCACCGCTTACAGCACCGAGATTGTCGAGCCAATTCCAGTACTCATTAAGTACAACAGCAGAGCTTTTTTCATCAGGTTGCGCACTATCATAGGGGGCATTTCTTTTGGTGTATCTAGCTTCGTTAGACTCAGATTCAAACCTGCGTTCTAATTCAAACAGTTTGTTGCAAAACTCCAATCCGATGATCTGGGCACAGTTATCCGTTGGCACGCCTTTGGGCATGGCATTAATCCAATAGCGTCTGGCGTGAGCCCAACAACATGCATTAGTAACATTTTTTAGTGTTCCATAGGCTGCATATCCATCCGAAATCAGGATGCCTTTGAAGCCATTTAGGAATGTATCGGGGCAACAGCCAGCTCGTGATTGCTGGTACTCAAACAACCTAATCTGTAATGAATTGCGTTTTGCCGTTGTGTAACACCAGAGATATGACTTTTGCTTTGGACTTCGCCCCGGTTCCTTAAGAACTTCAAGCGGTGTCTCGTCAGCATGGATAACTGATTGTTCCAGCAACCTGGCTTTGAAACGATGATGCAGCTTGCTGAGATATAACTGAGAAATCTGAACCATCCAATTGGCCATAGTCGTTCGAGTCAACGGACATCTTTTTTGCTTAAACATCTGCTCAATGCGGTATAGAGGAAGCGCATTGACATATTTATAGCTGATGATAGCAGATGCCAGTGATGGTGAAACAAAGCTATGCTCTATCAGTGGCTTAGGAACAATGGGAGAAACAATTATGGTTTGCCCTGTTTCCATCTCTTTAGAGCGATCAGCATATTTCACCCGATAGATATCTGTCCGAGTTATCTCTGATGGTTTGAAGTTGATTTCTGAGCGCAGAAATTCTTCTCCAATTCTCACAAGTGGCCGTCCATCCTTACCGATTCTTTCTTCCGGTCGTATATCAAGGATTTGTTTAACAACCGGAAGATCCTTGTATATTTTCATCCTGACTTCTTTTGGGACGGCGTGTATGTGCAGCAATCGTTTGAGCCTTATTTGTCGGCAACTCATTGGCTTCAGGTGTATCAGTCTGGGGAAACAAACTTAATTGACCACCAAGTACAGCCAGTGTCTTTTCTGATTTCGACCCAAATAAGGCTTTTTGAAGATTCCGGATTATGGTGTTGAGGCGATCGATTTCCGCATCTTTCTGATCAATTACGGATTGTAGCGATGCGTTGGTATTCTGGAGCGAAGAATACATATCCTGCAGCATTGCGAGCATTCGTTGTTGCTGCTCAAGAAATTCTTCCATGTCACGTTTATCAGCCATCCAGATAACCTCCTGAATAGCCTTATAGCGCTTTTTGTGAATTAATAAGCGCCTTCCATTCGGCTAACCGTTCCATCCTTTTGGCATCTGAAATACGCATGTCACACCTCCTGACTATGAAAAAATGTGAAAAACTATGTCAAGCTTGGCATAGTTAACGTCAAGAGGTATGACTTGTTTAAGACGAGTTGAAAAGACGGGGGATTATTAAGCGCTTACAGAATAAGAGTCAAGAGTGTGCGAAGCTTAATGACTTGAAATGTCTTGAAAATAAATGAAAATTCAAAAGATTTTAGAAATAAGTGAAAAAAACTTGAAACAAAACTATGCGTTTGCTAACCATTTATAATGGTGTAGACAGATATGGTCCGAAATGGATTCATATCCAAAGAGCAAAGGATAAAATAAATGAAGTATTTACAGGAACTTACAAATTTACAGTTGAAAGAACTGCTAATAGAGACACAACGGCGTCTTTGAAAATGGCTTGGGGGTATTCATTTAATTAATACGTGGCTTGTTAATAAGGAATAAGGAGAAACTACCATGAAGAAAACGTTATTATTGGCTGTTATCACGTCGCTTTTGTGTGCCGCCTGTGATGATTCTAAAGACGAGGTTGGCGAGCAGAAACTCGCTTCCTATTCCAAAGACGCGTTTATTCTGCAAACGCGTTCGATTCCCACACAGAATGGCACACTTGCTGTCAATTGCTATCTGGATGAACAGGCCAATTCGATCTGTGCGGGGGCCTATGAAGACGGAAAAACGGCTACCGACGAACAGGTTCAAAAGGCAATGTCTGAATTATACATTGATCCGCGTATTCATGATGCCATTAAGGCGAATTGCGAAAACAAGACGTTGTTGCTTGTTATAGATCCCAAAGTTGACATGCCCGACATCGATACGTCGAATTTCTGCTACGCTCTGGATGGCAACAAAACGACGTGTGATGGAAAATCCGAGGCTGAAGTCAAAGAAAATAATGAAAAGATTATTAAACAGATTCAGGCCGATATTCAAAAAGCCAAAGCGAATGCCGCAAATAAACTCGTTCAGGCTAATCCTGGCCTGATCAATGAGCAAAGTTTAAATCAATATATTGAAAGCTATTCAGCGATTGATATTAAATTAAATGCGTGTGATTTCGACCTGTTTATTCAACAAAATTCTGACAAATTGAATATTGTTGAATTTCGTGACGTCGTCGAACAAGCCGCGCCGGTTGAATGTCAGTCGCGCATAGAACATAAAGTTCTGTTGACGGCTTCGTTATTTGACGTGGTTGAGCAGAGTGGTGCGGATAAATTTCCGAAAGACGGAAGTTATCAAATCTTTTCGAACCAGGATGATATGATGGCATACATCAGTTCGACGGGCTCTGAATTGACGTCCAAAATTTCGAACAAACTGGATAACATCGATTTTGAACAGAATGTTGTGCTTGCCATATTTTCGGCCATCACGAATCCGCAGGCCAAACTTACCGTCGATCAAATTTGTGCCGGTGAATCCGTCAACGCGTATCTCGAATCCTGTGCCGGACAGCCGGTAGATGATGCGGATGCCGTGGCTGCGTTGTTTATTCAGGCGCCGAAAGCTGAGTATCAGGTCAAGTTCAGTCAAAGAAGACTCGTTTGCGAGTGAGGTTTGAGGGGGCGCGCTCCTGCGTTTCCGTGGGCATCTCGCGTTCCGCGTTGAGCGCCTAACCCCTCTCCCTGAAAGAGAGGGGCGGTAGTACCAGGTGAATGCTCAGCGCTTACGAATTGGTGCTGAAGCTAAGATTCGTGGCACCTTCTTCGGCGATGGCGATGATCTTGGTGCCTTCGGGATAGTTATTTTCGATGAGCAGGTTTGAAAGCGGTTCCTGAATGTAATCGATGATCGCCTGTTTGATGGGGCGAGCACCGAAAGCAGGTTTGTAACCGGCTTCGACGAGGAAATCCTCAGCGGACTTGGTGATTTCGAGCGTCATGCCGCGACCGGCGAGCAATTTGTGAATGCGCTTCATTTGCAGACCGAGGATCTTTCGCAAATTGTCTTTGGTGAGGGCGTGGTAGATGATCTTGCCATCGATACGGCCGAGGAATTCGGGGCGGAAGTGTCCTTGAAGGGCGTCCATGACTTCGCGCTGCATACGATCGGGGTCAGTTTCGACGAATTCGAGGATGGATTTGGCGCCGAGGTTACTGGTCATAATGACGATCGTGTTTTTGAAGTCGACGGTCTGGCCTTTGGAGTCGGTGAGTCGGCCATCGTCGAGCAGCTGCAACAGAATATTGAACGTGTCGGGGTGGGCTTTTTCGACTTCATCGAAGAGCACGACGGAGTAAGGTTTTTCCATGACGGCGTTGGTGAGCACACCACCGTCCTCGTGGCCGACGTAGCCGGGAGGTGCGCCGATGAGCTTGGCTGCGGCGTGTTTCTCCATATATTCGCTCATATCGAGACGCACGATGGCGTTTTCGTCGTCGAAGAGGAATTCGGCGAGGGCTTTGGCGAGCTCGGTTTTACCAACGCCGGACGGGCCGAGGAAGATGAAGGAGCCGATCGGGCGGTTAGGATCCTGAAGACCAGTGCGGGAACGACGAACTGACGACGCGACGGCTTTGACGGCGTGTTCCTGGCCAATGACGCGCGAGTTGAGCTTGTCTTCGATGGCACGGAGTTTTTCGATCTCGTCTTCCATCATCTTCGCGACGGGAATGCCGGTCCACGTGGCGATGACGTTCGAAATTTCGTTAGGTCCAACGGAGGTTTTGATCATGCGCGGTTGGTCGCCGAGTCGAGCTTCGAGCGTTTTGAGGCTCTGATTGAGGTCGAGCAGTTTGCCATAACGAATGGAATTTTCGCCCACGAGGTTATACAGCATGTGGAAGCGATCCATTTCGTCGGTCGCCTGGTCGATGGCTTTTTTGATCGCGGCAATTTCAGCGATGGAGTCTTTTTCGAGCTTCCAGCGATTGGTGAAATTGGCGAGCTCGGCCTGTTTTTGAGCCAATTCAGTTTGTTTTTGCGCGACGGCGACGGGGTCGGTGGTCTTCAGGTTGGAGATAGCGAGTTCCAATTCGTGAATGGCTTTTTGGATTTCGTCGGCCTGAGGCGGTAACGAGTCGATTTCCATGCGAACCTGGCCGGCTGCTTCGTCGATGAGGTCGACGGCTTTGTCGGGGAGTCGACGCGTTGTGAGATAGCGTTTGGACTGGTTGACAGCGGCGACGACGGCTTCGTCGGTGATGGGCACGCCATGGTGAACTTCGTAGATGTGCTTGATGCCGCGCAGCATTTCGATCGCTTCGTCGACGGTGGGTTCTTCGAGCGAGATGTCGTAGAAGAGTTTTTCAGCAATGACGCTGCGTTCCGAGATCTTCTTGAAATTTTTGTCGAGGCCGGTGGCGATGAGCATGATGTCACCGCGCATGAGTGGCTGTTGTAGAATATTAATGAGGTCGACGGTCGTCGTGTCGAACGACATCATGTCGGGGATGTAGAGAATGACGCGGCCATGCGCTTGTTGGATCTCGTTAATGATGGTTTTGAAGCATTCTTCAAGCCCCTGCTGGTAGAGCGCACCACCGAGGACGTTGGGCGAGTCGAGTTTGAGGAGCGTGACGTTTTTGAGTCGGTCGGGAACTTCACCGCGCACGATTTTTTGGGCGAGTCCCATGATGAGCGTTGAGCGTCCAACGCCGGTGTCACCGGTAATGACGGGGCAGTTTTTGTTTTTGCGCATGAGCGTCTGGATGACGCGGCGCAATTCTTTATCGCGGCCGATGCATGGACGAAGCTGGCCCTGGGTTGCCATGAGCGTCCAGTCGACGGTGCAGGACTTGACCATGCGGAAAAAGCCGTTCATCTGGTGCCACATAGCGGGTTGCTGCGTCGGAACCGAGACCATAGCCATGGCGCCCGCCGCGCCGCCGCCTGCCGCGCTGTCGCCCGTAAAGCCGCTGGACGTGTAGTTCGTCTGGGGGGGCATAAAACCGGTGCCGATCGGCGAAAACGGATTAGCCGGCTGCTGCGTATACGCGTTTGCAGGCGCTCCAAAGGCGCTCGTTGTCGGCGCGTCGTTCACGGGCTTCACGACATTGCCTTTGCTCAGTTGAAGGGGCGCACCCGACGAGTTCGGAATCTCATCCATCAGGTGAAGTTGCTGATACATCGCCGAAAGGCCTTCGGCTGACACGTTCATCGAGCGGAGCATCAACGGCGCTTTGCCTGCAGCCACGGCTAATACGCCCACGATGAAGTCGCGCGTGTCCACAAAGTTGCGCGCCTGGCGATACGCCGATTCAAGACCCACATTCAATGCCTGGTCAACGCTCGCGCTCACGTAAGGCACCGCATTCGCTTCAAACACTTTGGGACAGTTCTCCAATTCGTGTTCGAGACGACGCATCATATAATTTACATCTAAACTAAGACCGCGAAACATCGCTGCTACATTGCCGTTTTGGCACAAAATCATGAGCACGATGTGTTCCAGATCGACCGATGCGTGTTTTTTTTGTCCCGCTGATTTCTGGGCTAAACGAAACGCTTCGGCGAGCTGATGACTAAACTGATTGTCAAGAAGCATGTATCACCTCAAAAAATGGTTTATAATAGTGCGCCTTCGTTAAGGGCGCATGTCGCCTAAAAACGCCTCTTTATAACAAGAATTTGCGCCAATTTGGCGAAAAAAGGAATTTCAAAATGATCATTGCCGTCGATGGCCCGAGTGGGGCCGGAAAAAGCACCGTTTGTCGCGAAGTTGCCCGTCGTCTCGATTTCAGCCTGTTGGACACGGGCGCTATTTATCGCTGCGTCGCGCTCACTGCGATGGAAACAGGCGTCGAGTCTGAAGAAGGTTGTGCCGACATTGCCAAAAAGCTCGATATTCGCTTTGTCGCGAGCGCTAACGGTCAGAAAGTCTTCATCGGCGATCGCGATGTGACCACGGCTATCCGCACGTTCGAAGTCACTCAGCGCGTCAATCAGGTCAGCCCGATGGGCGCCGTCCGCGCACAGTTGCTCGACATTCAGCGTCGACTCGGCCGCGCCCAAAACACCATCGTCGAAGGCCGCGATATCGGTTCCGTCGTCTTTCCCGACGCCGATCTCAAAGTCTTTTACACCGCCACCCCCGAAGCTCGCGCGCACCGCCGTGAAAAAGAATTCCTCGCCAAAGGCGAAAAGATCGACTTCGCAGCCGTCGTCGAACAGATCCGTCAACGCGATGAGACCGAGTTTCACCGCGAACATTCGCCGCTCATTCAGTGCGCCGACGCCGTCGTCCTGGACACCTCGGAACTCGATTTCGAACAGTCCTGTCAGGCTCTCATCGATTTGATCAGGCAGCGTCAGGCGTAACAACGCTGTCGTTGCCGGTCCATCACGTTATGGCGCCGCCGAAGGGGTAGCGGCGTATTGGGGGCGATTGGATTTGATGTAGAGACAAAAAATTTGCCTCTCTACGTCTAAATCGCCTCCAATAGCCGCGTAGGGGAAGGCCTTCCCCTCCCTTTTTATTATGATGAGGGGGAAGTCTCCCCCTGCGTCGCTATGGGCGTTGCCCATACGCGCCGACCCCCTCTCCTGGCAGGGCCTTGACCCAAAATTTTAAGGTATAATCACGAGTTTTAATGATGAAAGAAAATCAGTTGGTTCAAAAACTTCAACGTCCACAGGCGATGGTGCTCAAACCTCGTCAGCGTCTTGATGCCTTGCTCGATCAGCAGAATACCAAAGAAGCCGTTTGCGCGCTTTCGCCGATGGAATTTTACGATCTCTATCACGATCTGGGCGCCAATGACGCGCTTGAACTCCTCAATTATTGCTCGGGCGAACAGCTGCAGACGTGTTTTGACCTCGATCTGTGGCGCGGTGATGAGCTCGAAGACGCTGCCCTCACGCCGTGGGTCGAAAGTCTGCTTACGATCGAGGATGACGAGCAGTTTAAGGCCATTTTTAATGAGATCGACCCAGAACTTCTGCCGCTCTACTTGAATCGTAATGTTCATTTATATATCGCGGAAGATAAGAATGACGAGGTTGAGATCCCTGAAGGGGAATCGCCCAACGTCATGCAGACGCCCGATATGATCTACTGGATCGCCTATCCCGAAGATAATACGAAGGCGGAAGTGCTTCGACAGCTCGTTGATCGCATTTACCATATTCTCGGGGTCGAAAAAGCCTGGTCTTATATTGAAAAAATGCATTGGGAAATGGCGAGCAATCTTGAAGAAACTTGCTACCACTTCCGTACCGAACGCATTCGTGAATACGGCTTTTTGCCGCGTGAAGAAGCGTGCGCGATCTTCGCAAATTGCGCGCTGGCTGCCGAGACCGAGGCGATCCGCCAGGCCAGTGGTAAGGATGTCTGCGCCCACGCCTTTGATCAGACGGAACGCTTCGAAAATGCGATCGCCCATCTCAAGTCGGATGACGTCGATGACACGTATTTTGCCCACATATTAAGCCAGATGGATGATCTCGAAAGTCTTCGCGTTCAGTTGCTGTCACTGGCTCAGCGCGTTGCGACCGCCGACGGTTTTCAGCCGCACGAAGAACAGGGCGTCGATGATTCCATGTTGCTCGCGATCTGTGATGTCAACATCGGGCTCGAATATACGTCGCGCCGTGATGACGAGCTCGCGCGCCGCATTTTGGCCAAAACGCCGTTGTCTAAACTTTTTAATATCGGTCATAACGTCACGCTCGAATTGCATCGCAAGGCCAAATTGCTGACAGTGCGCGGCCATTTGTCGATCATCGAAGATCAGCCGCTCAGTCTGCTTACGAACGCCCAGCGCGATTGCATCGAAGGGCTGCTGGAGGCGCGTCCGCGTCCAGCGCTTTCGACGCTCAAACCGTTTAAATCAATGCAGGATATTGGCGCGGCGGCTCAGGCCATCGCCGATGTGGCGTTGCGCGAAGTCTTTTTTGGCATCGCGGCCAACAAGCAGAAAGACGACATCGCGACGTTTGCTTATACACACGAACTTTACCTTGGGGTCGAAGAAGTCAATTTCGATAACGTGGCCGCAACCTGGATGCTCAACCGCTATTTGAAGCTCGAGGATCCGTGGCGCCCGATCCGCTTGTCGGAACTGCCTTCGCGCGACGAAGTGCTGACGGCGTTGAGTCCTGAATCCATGCGTGCCTTCTACAAATCGAGTCTCGATGAAACGACGGTGGCGTCTCAGATGCGTTTGGCGCATCAACTCACGGCCGAGCTCATCGAAGGTTGGCCTGCGTCGCAAAAACGTCCCGATCCGCGTGCATTTAACGTGCTCGTCATCGAAAACGAAGAAGACATTTAACGAGGTCATTATGTGTTCAAGACTTGGTTGTGCCATCGTCAGCATGGTTGCGATTTTTACGTTGTTGATGCTGGGCGCCTGCTCGTCAGCCCAAAAGGCTGACGAGGCGCCTTCGGCTTCACCCGAAGGCCCAGCATCGGCGCATGCGCCGATGCCAGGCGCCGACCTGGTCGACGCAGCGGCGCCTGTCGACGCGGTCGTGGATGATACGCCACTCGTGCCGGTCGACGATGTGGACGAAGTCGACATGCCATTCATGGAACTCGACAGCCGCGCGTCGTCTGACACCTACGGCGTTGAGATCGAAATCACCGGTGATGGTTACTATACTTTTCGCGTGACCGGTGAAGATAAGGCACCGTGGTCGATCTACGTCGTCACTGCGGCAGAACTGGCTGAGAATGGCGGCCCCTGTCGACTCATCGCACAAGGGTGCGATGCGCTGCCGCAGGGCGAAGCCGTGCCGATCAAAAAAGGTAGTCTGGTGTGCGCGATCCCCGCTGTGAACGCGTTGACGATCCAGGACTCGTCGGACTTGCTCGAAGTGGGTGAGAGCGTTTTGCACGTGACGCGCAAAGGCGCCGTACTCGCCTCGGGACGCGGATGCAAAAAAAATTAAAAAAAAGGTTGACGCGTATCCCCGATGCGCGTATAAGCCTCGCCTCGTCAACGGGCACCAAACCTGCTGACACGATGAAAATTGAAAAGAAGAAAGTGATAGAGATATGGGCGATGAATCGAGAGATTCATCACAACATCAAGTGTCTATGTAGA
>JAZUKH010000282.1:0-16506 GCA_045643185.1 Myxococcota bacterium
TAATATGCTGAAATCGGGCAGCTCCAAGAATTCCGTTGAACTGCTTCGTGAAGCCGGCGTTGACCTTACGACGCCCGCGCCGATCGAAAATGCCCTCAAGGAATTCGATGAAACGGTTCAGGCTCTCGAAAAACTTTTGGTGAAATAATATAAACCTTCAAATGATATAAATTTGGGATCTTCATTTCATTTTTATCATTTGGAGGGGAAAGCCTTCCCCTACGCGGCTATTGGCTTTTGCCAATACGCCGCTACCCCTTCGCCTGGCAGGGCCTAGAACAAATTTGATCGGCAAGATTCCATCATCGATTTCGGCAGTCGCCGTTTACGACTTACCAAATTTAGTCATTTAATCAGTTTACCCTTACACACGCGTTTTCTAAAGGAGACATCATGATCGCCACTGGATCAAAAATCGCCATCGGCAGTGACCACGCCGGTCTGGGCATGAAGGAAGACCTCAAAGCATTGCTCGTCGAACTCGGTTACGAAGTTGACGACAAAGGCACGTACACAAAGGATTCGTGCGACTACCCCGAATTTGGCGCAGCGGTCGCCCACGCGGTTGCGGATGGCAAAGCCGCCGCTGGCGTGCTCGTTTGCAGCACGGGCATTGGCATCTCGATCTCGGCCAACAAGGTCGACGGCATTCGCGCAGCCCTCTGCCACACCGAATTTGAAGCCGAAATGACCCGTCGTCACAACAATGCCAACATCATCTGCTTTGGCGCCAACGTCCTCGGTCCGTCCGTCGCCCGTGAATGCGTCAAACGCTTCCTGGCCACCGATTTTGAAGGCGGCCGCCACGAACGCCGCGTCAACAAGATCGCTGCGATCGAACGCGGTGAACTCTAACGTTTGACCCGTTTTAAGTTTTCGGGGGCAACACGCCCCCGCTCAAATGCCTTTGTGTCACGCGCAGCTTAGCAACTTGAAACAGCGCTACTTTTTGATCAACGCCTTTAGACGCTCGATCGTTTGATCTTCATTCAAACGGAATTTGATCTCCACACGTCTTGATCTATCTTTATCCACGCCCCCGGAAGACTTATAGATCAAATTGCTAAAAGATTTACCATTTGCCGTCAAACGCTGTCTTAGATCTGGACGATATTTATCTTCAAAAATGTGATTATCTGTATCTAACCAGTACGAAGACACCGCGTAAGCCCTTTTTTGTGACAGCTGAAGATTATACATATATTCCCCATCGTTATCTGTGTAGCCTTCCACGATAATCTCAGAAATATACTTGATATTCGTCGGATCAAATAAAACAGACAAGTATTTCGGCAAAAACACTTTCAAAACTTGTTTTCCTTCGTCAGAAAGTTTGGCCGAATCAAACTCAAACAAAATGCTGGAATCCAGACGAATCGTGCCAGTCTGTGGATCAATCTCAACTTTCAGATCAGAACCATGAAACGCCTGGATCAATGAATTGACGATCGTTGCTTTCACCCCGATCACGTCATCAATGATCGCCTGTTGCTGTGCCAGACGCTTTTCCTGTTCCTTCATTTTGACTTGCTGCTGGTTCAATTTTTCCTGCTGCTCAGCCAATTTTTCCTGCTGCTCAGCCAATTCTTTGAGTTTTTCCTCATATAGATCATTCGCTTTCAAAAATTGTGAACACACCACCGCTACCAGCAAAATAAAGACAAGTAACAACGCAGCCATCATATCGGAGTAAGACTGCCAAAAGCCGTGCGACGCACCTATTTTGTGTTTATAAAATTTGTTACTCATCGACATCTGTCCTTATCAGCTCGTCCATCCAATACCTCGATTCTATTTCTCAGATCGATGCATTTGTCGTAATTTTTCAGAAATATCATTCAATTTATTAACAATACTCGAAGTCACATTTAGCTTTTCAGAAATATCCTTCGTCACATTAAGCTTTTCAGAAATATCTTTCGTCACATTAAGCTTTTCAGAAATATCTTTCGCCACATCCAGTTTTTCAGAAATATCCGAAATTGAATTCAATTTACGAGAGATTGCCACGACGGTACCGCACATAGACTCCAAATTTTTCGTTGCGTTCACGACATTTTCCGACATATTCGGGAACGATTCGAGGTGATTTGAGAGCCCCCCAAGCTGTTTTTCAAATTTAGCCGAAGCCTGCGTGATCTCATGTTCAAACGTCAGCGACAAGCTTTTAGTATCGGTCGTCAGGGCTGCACTGACCTGCGCAAGCTCATTTCCGGCTGATGTCAATGACGAGATGGACGCATTCATATCCTTCGAGATCGACTTTTGCATATCCCTTTGAGCCAGGATGGATTGCTGCGTATTTTCGCAGCTTTGTTGCAATGCAAGCAATTCGCGAATCATAGAATCGACCAACTTCCTGGCTGATTCGTTCATTGTATCAAACGACGTCTGAATACGTGCTAATTCGACTTCATTTTGTTGACGCAAATTTGAAAATGCTGACAAACAATTGTTGAATGTCCCTTCAATGGTCGTTAAACCATGATCGATCTGATCGACCGAACCATTCATTTGCTCCGAGAGCTTTTCACCGGCGTCATTCAGATGCGAAATGGAGCCGTCCAAACGATCAATCGATTCTTCCACCCCATGGGTCGTTTTGACCCATTGCTCGAAGATGGCCCGCGATTCCTTTTGAATCTCTGCCCAACGAACCTGAAAAGCTTCATTTCGCGCATTTTCAAGTTCAAATAGCGACGCAAAAGCCTCGTTGAGTTCATTTAACGACGCCTTCAGCGCTAACATGCTATGCGTATTGTCAATCAATACGCTCTGCTGATCGGCTATTCTTCCCATCGTCTGTTCAAGACAGTCGGTCATCGTCTGGCATTTTTTGAAGCTCTCGTTCAACGCCGATGTATTCAATGAAATTTCTTCTACCGTCAACCCAAGATCATGATAAATTCTATTCTGCCAGTCCGTGATATTTTTAACCTGCTCTTGCAATAAATCGAACGCCTGAGACGTATTAGTCTTCAAATGTTCATGAAAGCGATCCACAAGCTGCTCAACGCCTTGAACCTGAACGCGATTGACTTCCTGGATCATCGCTTCACCAATTCTGGCGATCCCCATTTCGATGTCGTGACTCAGTTCAGTATGAAAATTCGACAACTGCTTATTCTGAATCGCCAACAAATTAGCAATTTGAGACATGACATCACTTTCACCCGCCTGTTTCTTTTGAAACGCCAGCTGAGCCACAAGCGCATCGGCCTGACTAAACAGTCTCTTTGAAGCGAAGCTATAGAACACTGACCAGGAAATACCGAGTATGGATGAATAGAAAGCGACTTTCATACCACCGATCAACGGACCGACACTTTCAATCAACTGATCAGCATGATCTGTCAAATTGAGATCCTTCAGACCAAGCGCAAGTCCGAAAAATGTTCCCAGAATGCCCAGCCCAGTCAACATATTCGGGATATACTCATTGAAATCCGCATGACCAATGCGTAAATAGAGATCCTCATTCACATAATCGCGTATGTCGCAGGCATTTCCCGTTTCTTCAAGTGCTTTCTTTGAATCTGCATGATACAACGCAATGGCATCATTCAGTTCCGAACATTCAGACTTAAACGTCAAAGTCACCGATGGATCGCGATCCAAATATTGCCGAAGCGCCAAATTAAATGACTGCAAGTTGACCAGTCCATGATGGGTAACGATATTGCCAGCCCCCAACATGACGATGATGGTCATCAAGCCGAGGATCACAAGATTGATGATACACGTCGATATTTCATCAGCCATAAAAGTTTCACTTACAGCAATCAGAAAATATCCCAAACCAACGAGAATAATGAGTACAGCTACGATGATGATCTGTACGTCATATTTATGGGGCTTTGATTGAAAAGAAGCTTTCATATTCATTCGTATTTCCTCACACACCAGGCTGAATGGCACATTTCGCCTTCAATTGCAGTATCTCAACATTTTGATTTGCTATCCTGTCGAGCTGTTCTTTAAGTTGACGTCTTAGTTCGATGATCAATTTTGTATTTAGCGTCGTCTGATCTTCAGACTTCACATTTTGAGCTGACTGAATCACTTTCGTATCCTGTTTTACTGGAATGCTGGCCTGATCATCTCGTTTGGCCAGATCGTTTTCAGCCTTTTTCGCGTCCGCCAGCATCTCCAAATGAGACAGACGGTCTTGTTTTGACTTCAATTCAGCCTGTAATTTTTGATTATTTTCTTTAGTTTGTTTAAGCAGTATTTCAAACGAAGCCGCGCGGGCAAGTGCACCCATTTTCTCTGCTAACGTCGATTTGAGCTGAGTGATCTCAGTCTCTTTCGCCTCTAACAGCGCTTGCCACTTCGTCTCATCATTATTTGTCAATTTAACTGACTGCTCGTCACATTTTTGTGTAAGCGACTCGACTTGGGATCGCAACGCGTCCTGACTCGCTAAAGCCGCTTCGTTCTCTGAGCGTAAGCTGACCACAAGCTCTTCTTGAGCTTGCAACGCCGATTTTAGGGATTCGCAATCCGACTGCTCGTCACATTTTTGTGTAAGCGACTCGACTTGGGATCTCAACGAATCCTGACTCGCTAAAGCCGCTTCGTTCTCTGCGCGTAAGCTGACCACAAGCTCTTCTTGAACTTGCAACGCCGATTTTAGAGATTCGCAATCCGACTGATAATTCACATATTCCTTCAGTTGCTCCTGAAGCTCACGAATCGACGAGTCTTTTTCGGAGAGCAAACGCGTCTGTTCAGTAATCTTCGTGTTAAGCTCATCGACGCGGGACTGCCACGTCGAATCAAAGGAATGCATTTGCGACTCAAGCTCACGAATCGACGAGTCTTTTTCGGAGAGCATCTGATCACGAGCCTCTTCAACCTCATCTAGCTCATTCTTTAGTCTTCGAATCTCTGCATCTCTTTGATCTAGCAGAGTTCGATTATCTTCCAATGAAATACGGAGTTTATCTATTTCGTTATTCAATCTAGATTCAATTTCAACTGCTTTTGCCGAATTACGTTCAATCTCCTCGCATTTTTCATCAAGAAGTTGAGTTTGAGCTTTAAGATCCTCGCTTAGATGAAGCACATCACCTTGTAACGCATCTCGATTATTTATAATCGACTTCTTTTGCTCCTCAAGCTCATGAATTCTAATAAGATTTAATTGATTTTCATTTTCCAAACCACGTAGTTTATTTTCCAAGAGCATTTTCTGATTTTCATAAGATTGCGCCATATCCAATCCAGAGATATTTTCACTTATTACGGCATTCAATTGAGCAATTTTTTCGTCTTTGGCTTTTAATTCTGAGCGCAATTTCGATTCAGACTGTTTGAATTTCTTTATTTCATCGATATGACATTGAAGTCTATCATTTCCAGATTTTATCTCATCATTTAATGACTTAATTTGTTTATTCAGTTCATTTTCGGTTATTTTTGCTTTATTGACAAACGCCTCAAGTTCTAACGACTTTTCCTTTAGATTCCTTTGAATTTTACTAATTTCGTCAGTTAATTCAGCAATTATCGATTGATCAAACTGGTTGCTATTTCGTAATACATCATTATCTTCTTTTATTTTTGAATATTTTCTTTGTGTTTCGAGACAATCATATTTTAGTTTTTCATTTTCAACACAAAATGCGTTATTTTGTAATCTGAGATTTTTAATATCCGTAACCAACACATCATAATTGTTAATTTTTTCTTTACATTTTTTTAATTCTTCTTCTTTTTCTTTTATTTTTCTGTTAAAATCCTGCTTAGTCCGTTCGATTTCAAATTTGCTTTTCTGTAAATCAGCTTTCACTTTTCGTAAATTTTCACAATCATTACATTTATTATGAATTTTATTCAATTCGGAGCAAAGACGCTTAATTTCATCACAACGATCATTATACAGCTTTTTATAATTAATTTCATCATTTACCGCTTTGTAGACGTCAACAGGCTTCGAGCTACCACCATGTTTAAACCGCTCATTTTCATAAGCATGTTTATAACCATTCAAAAGCTGGACATCATCTTCTAATTTTTTGTTAGCCGCACGCAACTCCGTATTTTTATTTTCGATCTTTTCAATTTCACCTCGAAGGTGCTTCACTTCATTTTTTAGTACAGTAGATCTTTTGAAATACTTATTTTCTAAAGGTGTCATACCACAGGATTTGCGACTATTCGCTATTTCATCTGATTCAACCTGCTTAATCATCTCCTCTAACTCATTTTGAGACATACGAGGTTCTAGCATGTCTGCGTTCGGCCGATGAAGATGACCACACGTGTCTATTCGTGCTCTCCTACTATTTGCAACCTCTTGGATATCAACATTACGCTGTTCATTATTTTTTGAATTCGATGGAACACGCTGACTCTTCAACGTTTTGGAAGAATTCACATTGTTTTCTTCCCCAACGTTCTCAACGGGATGAAAGTCAAACAATTTCAGTGCTTTTTTCTTAGCCATGTTACATCGTCCTGTTGTTCAATCGTGATCAAGTTTTAGCATTCTTCTAACACTCTAAAGTATTTCCTTACAACGCCATACTTGTAGACAGAAGATAGCCACATTTTTTGCTATCATAGTGTGGAGTATCAAGATGAATGCATTGGAATGCAACCGGAACAATTACGGAACAATTTATCTAAAAATTGTTCCAATGATGTGTTGTAGAAATTCACTCAATTACAAATTTTTATACGTCTAAAATTGTTCCATATTGTTCTGTGCTTGTGACACATTGTGTGTGCACTGAGCGCAATTTTGTGCGCATAAGCTCCGATTGACCTAGTTTCGCGGACCGTGTCACATTTCAATTCGCCAAAAGCAACTCAGACAAAACGAGTACTGGATCGAGAAACGCAAACGCGTAAGAACATGGAGAAACGCCCCGTCGACACGTGAAGTTACGGAATCAAAACGTCGCACTCAACCCCGTCACGCGTGCGTCACCTGACTGGTGACGACAAAATTCTGCCTGTTTTACTACTTTTTTATGCGTTAAATGTGGTAATATTGATTGCCAGTTTTTTGGCCACGAAGGAGGATTCCATGAAATTTCGTCTATTTTGCCTAATTTGCGTCATCTGTTTTGCCTTTACCTCGACTGGTTTCGTGTGTTCCACGCGTGTCGAGAAGATGGAGGCCGATATCGAAGCGCTGCAGATACAGTTTAACGACGTGCAAAAGCGCCTCAACAACGATCAGACCCAGTTGACATCCATGATCTTGAGGGCCGACAAAAAGCTTGAAGAACTCGGCGGAGCCCAGGATCAGTCCACGAACGGCCTTGCACAACAAAACGTTCAGTTGGCACTCGACCTCGAAAAAGAACGCGCCGAAATGGCTGAAATGCGCGGCCGTCTCGAAGTTCAGCAGAAAACCATCGACACGTTGCAGACGAGCCTTCAGAGCATTATGAGCAACATGTCGTCCACCAGCAGCGGCAACACAGTTCTGCTCCCCTCTGACCAGCCTGGACTCGCCCTTCTCATCGAACAAAAGCGACTCGCTGGCGACAAAGACACGCTCAAAACCGCCATCACCGAGTACCTTACGCGCTACCCCGACGATGCCCAGATCGAAGCCATGTTAGCTGAACTTACCGGCTTGACGCTCGCCGATCGTCAAAATCACGAGACCATTACCTACTCGACACAGTATCTCCAGAAATTCCCCAAAGGCGCACATCGTAACGACGTCATTTACAACATGGGACAGGCTGGGCTTGCCATCGGTAACTGCGACCTCGCGATCCAGTCATTCGAAACTCTCAAAACACTTAATTACGCTCAGGCGCCAGCTGCCCTCGAAAACGCCAAAGCTAAATGTAAAAAGTAGCTATGCCGAACTTTTTTGAGCACGTCACTGACCTCACTGACAAAATTAAGATCCGTACGATGTGCTTCGACGATCTCGCCCAGGTTTTTTATTTGGGCGAGCGTTTGTTTACGGCTGATAAATGGCCTGCCCTCTACCGAACTTGGGATGAATACGAAGTCGTCGAATTCTTCGCGAGCTGCACGGACACATGTTTCGTCGCCGAGATCGACGGCGTCGTTGTCGGCTTTGCCCTCGGAAATATCATCGAAAAACACGGCAGCGCCTGGAAATACGGCTACCTCGTCTGGCTCGGCGTCGATCCAGACATCGGACGACACGGCATCGGTTCTATGCTATTCAATGCCATGCGAGACCGTTTCATAGAACTCGGTGTCCGCATGCTCATCGTCGACACCGACGCACGAAACACTAACGCCATTCAATTCTTCAAGAAATCAGGCTTCGACCACGAAAACAAACACGTCTATATGTCGATGAACCTGACGCATTCCCCCGAATATCAGTCCTACCACAAAAAACAAAAGGACGACGACGAAACTTAGCTGAACGCTAAGTTACACTCAGCCGGGGATAGGCAAAATACATAAATCTCAGCCGTAGCGAAGCCTAAGGCAAGCAGGCTGAGATCGGCGAGCGGACGCGATTTGTTCGAAGCCGAAGGCAAGTTCGCGCCCGTCGACTCCAAACGAAGTTTGCGTTGATTTATCTTATCTGTTCCTGAAATTGGTACGGCCGTGTGGCTTGTTTGAGCGAAGCGAGTTCCACACGGCCGACAATAAAAGCGCCGGGGGACGGTAGAGACGTGCGGTCCGCGCGTCTCTCCGGCCCCCTGCGCGCCGCAGGCCTAGGCCTGCTCAAAAACAAAATGCTAAAGGGTCAACGAAAAATCTAAAACAAATTTTGATCCCCGCCTGAGATGTAGCAAACGATCGTTACGTCTCAGCGAGGTTTTCATTTATTGGTCAAAAAAATACAAACCACTCAGTCGCAAGTAGAGACGCGCGAGCAACCAATGGAGACGCGCGGCCCGCACGTCTCCACGAAGTTATTTCAACTAATCAGTGTCTTTCTCGCCGTTCAATTTACGGAGCTTGCGATGCAAACTCGTGCGTTCGATCGACAAGACTTCAGCCGTACGTGATATGTTACCGTTGTTCAGTTTAAGCGTCGCCTGAATGTAGATCTCTTCAGCCAGGTCGCGGAAATCACGCAATGGCATGGAGCCCGGAACGATGTTGGCCAACACGGAAAAATCCCCATCAACGATGGGATCGGCCATGACAGCCACATTGTCTTCGCAGCTCGGTTCCGAACCAGCCTCGGATTCGACGGGCGCCGATGACGAGCCATCTTCATTCGGTTTGACGCGCCACGTTTTGACCACTTCGATCTCAGGATCATTCGACTTCACAGGCGTTTCGGCGTTGACGACACCCGGATTTGCGTCAACCGGTTTCACGACAGGCAATGAGTGCAGCGTCTTCGTCAGCGTCTGCAATTTGGACGCAAAGATCTCATCGGTGATCTCTTCCGGCACGTCCTGCAAACAAACTTTTTCTTTGCACATAATGACGAAACGCTCACAAATATTGTGAAGTTCACGAATGTTACCCGGATAGCTGTAGCAACGTAGAGCATCCATCGCCTGTTTGGTCACTTCGAGGGGTTTTCGGCCATATTCTGCGGCGATCTTGGTCAAGAAATTGTTAACGAGCAAGGGCACGTCGTCAAGGCGCTCACGCAGAGGCGGAACGTTGATAATGACCGTTTCAAGACGATAATAAAGGTCATCGCGGAACAGTCCTTTCGCGGCTTCTTTTTTGAGGTCTTTGTTCGTCGCAGCAATGACGCGAACGTCGACTTTTTCGAGTTTTTCGCCACCGACGCGCGTGAATTCACCGTTCTGAAGAACGCGCAGCACCTTGGCCTGAGCCGCCAACGACATATCACCAACTTCATCGAGGAAGATCGTGCCGCCATCGGCCATTTCGAACAGACCGCGTTTTTTGTTGGCAGCGCCGGTAAACGAGCCTTTTTCGTGACCAAATAGTTCGGATTCGATGAGTTCAGACGGAATAGCTGAGCAATTGACTTTGACGAACGTGCGTTTGGCACGATCTGACAGCGCGTGGATCGAGCGCGCCACGAGGTCTTTACCGACGCCTGACTCACCAAGGATGAGCACCTTGGCCGGCGTGGGACCCAATACGCGCACTTTTTCGCGGATCGACTTCATGGCTTCTGATTCGCCGACCATGCCGCTGTAACGCTCATCGGTGCTTTCAGCGCTCTCTTCGTTGGTTTCAAGCGCTTGAACGCGTTTTGAAAGTTTGCCGTGTTCGATGGCGTTTTTGACGTTCATCAACAAAACTTCGTCGCTGTTGAACGGCTTTTCAATGAAACTAAATGCGCCGAGCTGCTTGGTGGCGATCAACGCGTCCTGCATTTCCGCGTCGCCGCTCACAAAAATGATCTCGATCGGCAGTTCGCGTTTGCGGATCTCGCGGATCATGTCGAGACCTTTCATGCCAGGCATTCTGTGATCGACGATCAACAGATCAAAGGGCTGGCTTTCAAGTTTTTTGAGGCCTTCTTCAGCACTGAGTGCGGTCTCGACGTCGTAATCATCGCTCAAAGTCATGGAGAGCGTACGACAAATGTTTTTTTCGTCATCGACGACTAGGATCGAGGGATTTGACATAAAAACTCCTTCGAGAAGTTAAACAGAATTAGTTTTGTGCTTCAAAGCCAATGGCCATGTTGCAAACGACTTGGTCAGCATCTTCCAATTTGAGAGCAGCCCGGATCTCGGAAACGTCGCCGCGCATCATACGGATGACCGTGGCGAGTCCTTCAGAAGCGGCGTAGAGCGCCGCATTTTGAGTCACGACGCCAATATCGATGCCACGAATGACCTCGTTTTCCATGAACGACGTCAAGACGAGCTCGACCGGGGCGAGTTTGAGCGGACGCACGTCAGCGGCAGCCACCTGAATGAGTTTGTGCGCAGCCGCGTCGTATTTGTAAGCACCTTTTTCGAGTGTCACATAGATCGAAACGCTCTGTTTATTCATCGCAGACGGGGCAGTGCGCTTGCCATCTTCGCGATTCACGCCGTTAGCCGCCCAAAGCAGCGTCGAAAGCTCTTCGAGCGAGATGCACTCGTCGGTATAGGCACGAACACTGCGTCGATCGGTCAAAGCCTTGGTCAGCGTGACATCGATTGCACTCGGTTTTGGCAACGCAATTTCGGCATCACCAGCTGGAATGGGCGTTTTGACAACGGCCTGAGCCACCGGCGCCTGTGCCGCATCGTTATTCTGCTCTGCAGCCGCCTTATTTTCAGTCAATTTTTGGCATACAGCCTGACATTGAGACTCGCCACAGGCCGTTTCACTAGCCGAGTCGACGCCATTCGAAGCAGGGCACTGCTGACACGCGCCCAACGAGACCATCATCAAAAGACCGAACAAAACACACAATTTTTTCATCACAAACTCCACGATGTATCAAACGAATGATGCCAAGAAAACAGCGCGCGTGGTTTATTCCAAAAGTCGGCGATTTGCAACGATATGCGAAGAAAAGCAACGTCCAAAACGTCGTGCAGAGCCACAACGCCTCAACTCGTCATGCGCGCCGAAGGCAGAGGGGGTAGCGGCGTATTTTTTCCATGATGCCGCGTAGCATGCTACGCGCCATCATGGGAAAAAATAGACGCGTAGGGGGAGACCTCCCCCCGCAAAAACCAAATTAGGTGAAATCATTGAATTCATGAGCACGGATTGTTATAAATTACCCGTTTTTGGGGAGGCTCTATGAAACACAAATTATCATCATTAACATTATTTATTATATCCTTGAGTATCATCGGCTGTGATGATCGTAATAGCGAAGATGCCTGTCCGGAAATGTGGCAGAAATCGGAAGCGGAACTTTTGGCGCACAACGACATTGACGACGGTTTTAAAGGCACCTACGACACGATCTATGGATGCACGTGCGACCAATATGCGAATTCGAAATACAATCTTGCCGCAAATGCCTACACCTGCAGTCGTAAGTTCGAAACGTGGAAAAAATACGTTCAGAACAATATCAACGAAGACCAATGTCCGAGCGACCCGGATAAACTTGACCCGGGCGTGTGCGGATGCGGCACGCCGGACATTCACGTGACGTTGAAGAATGTATATGTGAACGGCGAGTTGATGCGGGAATTTAATTATACATTTTGCCAGTCGATCTGCCCGTCCGACAGCTCAAAACTCGAACCGGGGGTGTGCGGATGCGGCTTGTCGGATAACCTCATTGCCAAGAATGGCAAGAGTTTTTACTGGTGCGAAATCGAAAAGGGCGGTTACGATTTTTGCCCGGAAGATCCTGCCAAAACGCAGCCCGGTCTTTGCGGATGCGGTCAAAGAGACAAGCTTGTTTCCGTACCGCGCCAGAATGGCGAAACATTCGATTCGTATAAACTCGACTGTGTTTTTGAAGATTCGGGCATCGACCTCTGTCCCGAAGACGACACGAAGGTGATCCCGGGCTTTTGCGGATGCGGTCAGCCCGATTTTGATGAATCGATGGTATCGCCAGGCACGCCCCAGTGCGTGACGGCCGACCTTTGTCCGGACGACCCGAACAAGATGGTCGAAGGCCAGTGCGGGTGCGGCCATCCCGACACCGACAGCGACGGGGACGGCACGGCAGACTGCCTCGACGCCTGTCCGAATTTGAAAGAAAAAACACAAGTCGGACTGTGTGGCTGCGACATTCTCGATACGGACGACCAGATCGCCGACAACGACAATGACGGCACGATCAACTGTCAGGACGTCTGTCCGGATTTTGCCTACAAACAGGTCAAAGACGAATGCACCGAAACGGATCCGCTCGACCACAGCCGCATCGTCACGTCATGCACGGCGATCAAGGATTCCTCGACCAATGCGTGTGCCGAAGTCATTGACAGCGCCGAAGCGTTGGTGGCGCTACGTGACGCGTGGAATGCCGGCCTGTACGACGTTAAAACGGTCGCCAATGCGAACAGCCGCTTCAGTCGTCATCGCTTTATTCTGATGCAGGACATCAACCTGGGCGACGTTTTGAACGATGAAGAAGACGCGACGTGGCAAGGCATTGGGACACTCGAACACCCGTTCTTTGGACATTTTAACGGCAATGGTCACTCGATCAAAGCGACGACGCCGAATGGCACGCCGATCAGGCTTGGTCTGCCCGACAACGACAACGTCGGACTTTTTGGCGTCATTGCGCCGCGCGAGTCCTTGTCTGGCTCTGACGAAAACGACCCCGACACCGTCATCGAAAACCTGACCGTCGAACTCACGTTTGAAGGCCGCAACCAGGTCGGCATTTTGGCAGGCCGCATCGGACCACGTTCCAAACAAAACGACATCACGATTCAAAACGTCAGTGTTGGCGGCACGGTCTCGGGCGACGTCAACGTCGGCGGTGTGGTTGGCACCATGACGGACGGGCGCGTGCTCAACAGTCTGGTTTTCTCAAACGTCATTGCGACGACAAGCAAACAGACGATCCCGCCAGATGCCAACTTCGACCAGATGACCAACGTCGAAAACGGCAATATCGGCGGTTTTGCCGGCAAACTGGAGCACGTTAAGATCAACGCGGTCAATGCCAATGCCACGAACCGCCTTGAAGCCACGCCTTACGCCGAAAACATCGGCGGCTTTGCGGGCGCGGTCACCAACTCGACCATGCTCAATGTGGCCGTCAAAGGTAAAATGACGAGCTACAAAACGTCAGGCGGCTTCGTCGGCCTGCTCGCGGATTCTACCATCCTGAATTCGTACACAGCCGAGTCAGTGACATGCAAAGACGTTCCGTGCGCTGGTTTTGTTGCAACCACCCTCGGTGAGTCCGTCATCGTCAATGTCTACGCCATCGGCGCCCTCGTCCCAGAGATCCACGAAGAGATCGTCGATCCTCCCGAACCCGACGGAGAACGAACCGAGCCAGACGCATCCGGCAACACGCCTCAAACGGATACGCTCAGCTATCACAGCATTGAGTGCCCGACCGAAGCCCCAGAAGAAGACGGGGAAGACAACGATTCCGGCGCTGACACTCCCACCACCGAAGGATCGTCGTGTACGCCCATTCACTGTGTGGCTGAGCCTTATGCCGCCTTCATCAGCGAAGTTTGTGGCGACAAACTCAAACTCGACCAAGCCTTTGCGGGGCCCTACGAACAGCTCACCCTGCCAGATGATCTCAAAATGGCCCCAGATTCGGTCAATACGAGCATTCAACCCTTCCAGTACAAAGCGCTGCAGCCCTATCTGCGAAACACGACACTCATCAAAAGCCTCAACGACTATCGGGAAAGCAAAACGAGCCTGTGCCGCGACCAATCGTGCCGCGCCTGGAGCGAAGTTCCCTACCGCGTCGACAAAACCACCTTTCAGATCCCCGATCCGACGAAATAGTGTCCACGCCTGTCAAGCGGCGTCAAATCGTTGTCAAATCACGCATTGCGCCGTTTTGTCGTTCATACATGGACACCATTTTGCACACAAAAAACGCAAAATGACTTGAAACACAGTCTATAGATAACTAATGTGGCGCCTGCCATTGGGGGATGGTGAATAACGTTCATGCATTGCAAAAGGATCTATTGATGTTCGACTCACACCAAAAGCGCTTATTCATCTCATTAGCCTTGTTTTCAGGCCTGTTTATGACGGCTTGCGATGAATCTGGCTCCACACAGGACGACGATTACCATTTTTGTACTGGTGAAACGATCTCCTCGTGCCGCAGCCTGCCAATGTGCGACCCGACCTGGTGCAATGAAACGCTCAGCATGTGTTTAAGTCTGGGCAACGACTACGCAGCCACGATGCCGCTTTGCGACACATCCGACGCGGTCGATTGCACGAAGTTGAACTATGACACCTGTATGAAAGCAGCCGCCTGCAACAGCAAATGCGGATGCCTCGATCAAGACCCGTCACCAACTTGTCAGGACAACCCTATCCAGACCTCCTGCACGCCCGGCTCAGCCCGTTGTTCCGGCAAATTGCGCCAGGAATGCAATACCGAAGGCAGCTGGCTCACCGTCGAGACCTGCAGCACCTACTGCGCCAAGAATTCTCAGAACCAAACGTCATGCGTCGATCCCTGTCTGCCCAAAGCCGGCAGTCAAGGCACGATCGTCAACATCACCGACGGCGACACCATGACGATCATGATCCATCCAAAAGACGGCGAGTGTTCTTCATATTATTATTCGGTCCGTCTGCATGGCATCGACAGCCCGGAATGCGCGAAAGAAAAAGTCTATCGCGATATTCATTACGACAACAACACGTCGAACGGCAGTTTTTATTCGTGTAAAAATGATACGAATTATTATGCGAGCGGCAGCAGCGTCAACGATCCCTACGGCTGGGAAGCCTACCAACAGGCCCTCGAATTCCTCCCCATTGGCGCAAACATCACCATCTCCTGCGACCGCAACGACAAAGACGGCGGCTGCGAGATCGACGACACCGGCTCGCGTCGCCTCGTTTATGTCGGCTTCACCCAAAACAACGCCTCTTACGACTTCTCCACGGAAATGGCTCGCGCCGGCGCAGCACTCGCCAATACCGATTACTACAGCACGACTTCCAAGATCAAAGCCATCTGCAAAGCCATGGGCGAAGCTCAGACCAGCAAAAAAGGCATGTGGGCAAATGGATCTGTCTCGACAGTCCTCTCACAAATCAATGGTAAAAAGTGGAAAAACTCCATGCAGAAGAAATGCAACCTTTCAAATAAATAATAATAAAGTCGATATATAAATATTTTTAATTCGTCATTATTACTTATTTAAAATTTTTATATATATGTAGGGGGAAGTCTCCCCCTACGCGGCTATTGGCATTCGCCAATACGCCGCTACCCCTTCCCCTGGCAGGGGCCCAACCGCACGTCGCTACGCGCGGTCTCGTTTTATTTGTCTCGGTTTTAGGGTTGACAACGCACACGCATTGTCACATTATTAGATGGTCTTTTCAGCCCCTAAGAGACTGAAATTTAATAATAATTGCACATAATTAGGTTTTAACATGAACAGAAAGCGTAGGAATTTATCGTTATTATTGGCTTGTTTATGCGTGTCAGGCGCAACAGGATGTCATGACGACACCGCCTTGAACACCAGCGTTCATTGGAATGACTGTGTTGGCATGGAAGGCCAATCCTTTTGCCGCGACAACAGCATTGTCGTGTGCAGTGACAAAGGCGTCGTTCAGAGCGAAGACAGCTGCGGCGCAGGCACGATCTGTGTCACGGACAATAACCAAGCCGAGTGTGTGCTCGAAAACAGCATCGGTGAAAACAAGTGCGGCGACACAGTTTTGAAATGCCGCAATAACAGCGTCTACACGTGCGCCAACGGCAATTGGCGCAAGGCCATGGACTGCACCAGCAAACAAGTTTGCAACAGTCGAACCGGCGAATGCGACGACAAGATGGAACCGTTTACGCCGTGCAAAGACTCAGACAATCGCTGCGTCGATGGCAAAGTCGTCGTCTGCGATCACGACACGCTGATCGCGTCAGAATCAGCATGTCCAAGCGGTCAGTGCGAAGGCACGGCGTGCAAGATCATTGAGTGCGAAAACGACGACACGAAGTGTGAGGTC